>JAEEMK010000104.1 GCA_016283175.1 Bacteroidales bacterium | reverse complement strand
GACAAAGTATTGCAAGTCGTCGCTGGTGGTGAATCCCACCTTGAAGAACGGTATCAGACTCAGGATAATGGTTGCAACAAAACCAAATAAAAGCCACCTGTCGCCGCTTTCCTGTGAAAAGTCAAATAGCCTGGAGTCTCTGTGTTTCATTGGGTATGGCTGTTTTTAAAGAACAAGCAAGGCCGTAAAGGTCTTGCTTGTTCCTGTGTTTCTATTTTGGGGGGTTAGAATCCGAACACCTCGTCCAATGTCAGTTTCTTGACCTTGCCGAACTTGCTGAGGGTGTTGAAGTCCATCTCGCTCTCTTTGCCGAGAATGAGGTAGGTCTTCTTCTGGCCCTTGATGTGCTGTTTCTGGAAGTTGACCAGGTTGTTCATAGTCATCTTCTGGTAAGCCTGGAAGTTCTGTTTGCTCAGCGGCTCTTTCCAGCCCATACGCTCACAGTTGAGGTAGCTGTTGATGATACCCATCTTGGTGGTGCGGGCAGTGCGGTTGCCGGCGATCAGAGCATCCTTGGCCAGCTTGAAGTTGGCCTCGGACTGCGGCATATCGTTGAAGAGTTCCTCGTAGGCGTTGAGGGCGTCGAGCAGCTTGTCGTTCTGGGTAATGACAATGGCACGGTTGAAGAAGTAGCCGTCTTTCTTGCCATTGTTGGAGTAGAAACTGCTGGCGTTGTAGGCAAGCGAACGTTTCTCACGCATCTCCTGGAAGACGATGGCGTTCATCGAGCCGCCGAAGTACTCGTTGAAGAGGTTGACGTCGGGAACCAGCGAAGGATTGTAGTCCTCGCCACGGAAGTACTCGGTGACGTAGGTGTTCTTGGCGTTGTAGTCAACAAAGAGGATGGTGTTCTCGGTGGTAGCCTGCGGCTGGAAGACCTTGTTGGCGGGAACATCCTTGGTGGGTTTCACTTTGTGGATGCGGTCAACAGTAGCTGTGACATCCTTGAGGCTCAGCGGACCATAGTAAAGCACGCGGTGCTTGTAGCTGAAGAGGTTGTGCAGGGCATCGGTCAGTTGCTTGGCAGTATAGCTGCGCAACTTGGCATCGCTCTGGTTGATATCTTTAACGTACTGCTCGCCATAGATGCCATAGTTGTTCAGGGCGCTGAAGGCAGCGTTTTGGTTGGTCTTGCTGTCGGTACGGCTCTTGATGATGCGCTCGACGAGCATCCGCAAAGCCTCGTCGTTGGGCTGGCAGGTGGTCATCACCTCTTCAACCAAGGTCATAGCTTTCTCCATATTCTCGGCCAAGCCGTTGACACTCACGGTGATGTTTTCTCTACCCACGCTGACGTAGTAGTTGCAAGCCAGTTTGTAGAACTCTTCCTGAAGCTGCTCGGCGGTGTACTTGTCGGTGTTGAGGAATTCCAGCAGGTCGGCGGCCAGGTCGATGGTCTTGTCAACACTGCTGCCGAACTCGAAGCGATACTGCAGGTTGAAGGTGCCGTTCTCCACGTTCTTCACATAAAGTACCTCGCTGCCATTGGCGGTCTTGCCCTTCTGCAGGTCTTTCTTGAAGTTGACGAAGACAGGCTGGATGGGCTTTGCCTTGTTGGCGGCATCCTTTATTGAAGCCAGGAAGGGGCTCTCGTTGTCGCGGTTCACGCTGATGGGGGTGATGGCAGGTTTGATGACCTTGGCCACGGGGTCGGGGGTATCCTGATGCTTGTAAATGATAACATAGTTGTTGTCCTTGCAGATGCGGTTGGCGAAGTCGACGATGTCTTTCTTCGTAATCTTGGCCAGCTCGTTGATTTCGTTCACCACTTGGTCCCAAGTACGGTGCTGTACAAAGGCGTTGGCCATCTGGCGGGCGCGGCTGTCGTTGCTCTCGGCCTGCTTCATAATCTGCAGCTTCAGCTGGTTGATGCCGGCCTTGATGAGGTCTTCATCGAATTGGCCAGCTTTGAGCAGGTCGAGCTGTTCAAGCAGCAGGTCGCGCAGCTGGCCGAGGCTCTGGCCCTGGCTGGGACGGCCACCGATCACAAAGGCTGCATAGTCGTTCAGCATATAGGTACCGGCGTAAGCGCCGAGACAGAGCTGCTTCTGGTTGAGGTTGAGGTCGATGAGGCCGCACGAGCCGTTGTTGAGCACATATTCCATAGCTTGGGCCAGGAGGGCGTCGCGGCTGCCGTTACCCTCTTCGACGCGGAAAGCGATGGTGAGGTTCTCGGGGTCCTGACCGTTGACAAGGCGGATGATGGGGCTGGTGATAGGCTTCTCCTTCACTTTGGTGAACCCAGGCACCGTGCCGGGCTTCCAGCTGCCCATATATTTGTCGATAATTTTGATAACCTCATCGGGGTTGAAGTCGCCGGCCATCGAAACACACATATTGTTAGGCACATAGTATGCGGCGTGGTATTCGCGGATATTCTTCATCGAAGGGTTCTTGAGGTGCTCGATGGTGCCGAGGGTGGTCTGCTGGCCATAGGGGTGGTTGGGGAAGAGAGCGGAGTACATCGTTTCGTTGACGCGACGGCTGTCCTTAGCCAAACTGATGTTCTTCTCCTCATAAACTGCCTCGAGCTCGGTGTGGAACAGACGCAGAACGAGGTTGGGGAAGCGGTCGCCCTGAACCTTGGCCCACTGCTCCACCTGGTTGGCGGGGATGTTCTCGACATACATCGTGTAGTCGTTCGAGGTGAAAGCGTTGGTACCTTCGCTGCCGATGGCGGTCATCGACTTGTCGTACTCGTTGGCGATGGCGATGGTCGAAGCGATGTAGCTGATCGAGTCAATCTGGTGATAGATCTCGGCGCGGCGCTTCTCGTCGGTGGTGCGGCGATACACCTCGTAGAGGTTCTCAATCTGCTGCAGATAAACCTTTTCCTTCTCCCAGTCGGTGGTACCCAGCTGGTGGCTGCCCTTGAAGAGCATATGCTCCAGATAGTGGGCCAGGCCGGTGGTCTCCTTGGGGTCGTTCTTCGAACCGGCGCGCACGGCGATGTAAGTCTGGATGCGCGGAGCGTCCTTGTATACGCTCAGGAACACCTTCAGACCGTTGTCGAGTGTGTACTCACGCACGCCGAAAGGGTCGTTGGGATAGGTCTTGTACTCATACTTTTTTTGAGCGAAAGCCGACGAGCCCAAAACGAGCATCACGGCCACAAAACTAAAAATAAATTTTACTTTTTTCATTGATTTAAAATGTTGTTTATAAATATATTAATTAATTTGTTTGCATTATTGGACAAATGCAAATATACGAAGATTTTTTATCATCGTTTGTGTGTGGTGTTTCTGCCTGGCAAAGCAACATATACTGCAAATTGTGTTTTAATAGTAATCGTTTCATCTGTCCAAAATATTACAGGTCGGGTATTAATTTTTTTTTCTGTCAGATTTCCGCCATTTTTTTGAGCCTGAAAAAAACGTTTTTGCCATAAAAAAAAACTGCTACCAACCCTGGCATATGTACAGTATATGTACAGTATTTGTACAGTATTTGTACGCTTCTGAAGCGTACATATACTGTACATATACTGTACATATGATAGTGATAGCATTGAAAATCTACGTGTTACAAAGGCATTTTTTTTGCCATTTTCAGGTGGAATTTTTTTTAGATGTTGTGTGTTGCGGTGGCAGCCCTGAGGCATTTTCAGAACGCTCTAACAAGGGTTATCAACGGTGGTTGAAAAAAAGTTTTTCTTTTTTTGGTGTATGTGCTTATTATATTGTAATTTTACAAAATGTTTTTGGCGGTGACAAAGCGCACAATAAACTGTAATACAGAGAGAAAGAGAAAATACACAATATGAAAAAAGTAAGCAAAACACTTAATGGTCACCTCTCGAAGGTGACAGAATTGATTTCGCGGATTGAAAACCGCGAAGGCGGCGTCTCGCAGATTGAGGTAGATATGCTGCTGGCGGCGTTGCGTGAAATGTACGACGCTGTTTATCGTCTGCCAGACGAGGTTGCAGAGTGCACTGCCGAAAAGGAGACACCTGTTGCCGAACCCGTTGCGGAACAAACCGAACCTGTCGCCGAACAACCCGAAGCAGCTGTCGCCACTGCCGACGACACTTCCAGGATTGCTGTTTCTGTGTTGATGGTCGACAACGAAGCCGAGGCTGTTTTTGCTGCCGAGCCTGCCGAGGAGGCTATTGCCGATTATGACAACAATCAGCCTTCGATGGAGGAAATTGAAGGTCAGCCAAACGCCGAACTCTTCGAAGAACAACCCGCCGAAGAGCCTGTCGCCGTTGTGGAGCCTGCCGCCGTTGAAGAGCCTGCCGCAGAACGCGTTGAAGAGACTCCGCAGGCTGAAGAACAGCCCAAAACATTGTGGAACAAACTGCAGGACTCCCAGTCTGGAACGACAATAGCTGAAAAAATAGGCACGGCAAAAAGCATTTCGGATTTGATGGAAGAAAAAGCACTGCAGAAGCAGGAAATTGCCGATGCTGAACCTGCCGAAGCAGAATTACATACTGTTGTAGAACCGGAGAAAGCGGAACAGCCTGTGGACGAAACCGTTCAGGCTCCCGCCGAGACGCTTCAGGAACCAAAACCCGCGCAGCCATCACTGTTCGACTATTTCAAGTCGTCGTCGCAGGAGAAGCCTGTAACACGCACCATAGCCGACTCGCTGGGCAGTCTCGGCGACAGTGTGGAGCAGAAGGTGACGGGCAACAAAGTGCGCGATTTGAGGACGATAATCAACATCAACGACAAGTTCAGTTTTATGAACGAACTGTTCCACAACAATATGAAAGGCTACAACGAATTCATACTCCGCCTCAACGACATCGACGACCGCGAGGAGGCTCTGGCCTATGTCGGCACGATTGCCGAGCAATATGCCTGGGACAATGATTCGCTGGCAGTAAAGACATTCTACAGTATTTTTGACCGTAAGTTTTAAGACTGCCCTGAAATAAAATCCAGACCTAATTTTAATTTTTACCGTAAGATGAACCGCAAAGCTATCCTCTTCTCTGCTCCTTCGGGTTCGGGAAAAACAACGATAATCAAACGACTGCTGCAGTATTTCGACTGTTTTGAATTCTCGATAAGCGCGACAAGCCGTCAGCCCCGCGAGGGTGAACGCGACGGTGTGGACTACTATTTCCTGTCGCCCGATGAGTTTGAAAAACGTGTCCAGCGCGACGAATTCCTGGAGTGGGAGGAAGTGTATGCCGGTACACGATACGGTACACTGAAGTCTGAAATAGAACGTATTGCCAATAAAGGCAAAGTTGTTATTTTCGACGTCGATGTCAATGGCGGAATCAACATAAAGAAATATTTTGGCGACGAGGCAATGGCAATTTTCGTTATGCCTCCCTCAATAGAGGTTCTTGAGCAGCGACTGCGCAGCCGCGGTACCGAGAGCGAGGAGTCTATTCAGAAACGTCTGGGCCGGTCGGCCAAGGAATTGGGCGAAGCCGAGCGTTTCGACGTCACCATTGTGAACGACGATCTGGATCGCGCTGTGGCGGAGACCAAGGCAGTTGTGGAGGATTTTCTTTCTTGATTTTTCAGACGGGCAGTGCAAACCGGGCGGATTGTACAATGCGTACTGAATGCAAATTGATTCAATAACTTCAATCACTTTAAACTTTTAAACCTCAAGTGCAGAAACTTGGCGAATTCATAAAAAAATACTCCCACGTGCTGGTTTTCATTTTGCTGGAAATCTTTGCCACGTTGTTGATAGTGCAAAACACGTTCTATCAGAGGTCGCGTATTGTGCGTGTCGGCAACAGGGTGGCCGGTATGTGGCACAAGAGTGTCTCATCGATAACAGGTTATTTCGGCCTGAAGGCTGAAAACGAATATCTTGCCGCTGAGAATGCAGAACTGCGGGCACGGATGGCATCATCGTATATCTCGTACAGCGACAGCGTGTTTCAGGTTAACGATACTGTCTACAAGCAACGTTATTCCTACACCGACGCGCAGGTTATAAAGAACTCGTACAACCAGGCCAAGAACTATATGATGATCAACAAGGGCTCTTCGCAGGGTGTGAGTGTGGATATGGCAGTCATTTCGCCGAAGGGTATTGTCGGAGTTGTGGTCAACACTACGAAGAACTTTTCGACGATTATGCCTGTTTTGCACACCGACAGCCGTCACAGTGTGAAGTTGAAACGCACCAACTCGACAGGCTCGCTGATTTGGGAAGGGGGCGACTATCGCTACGCAACGTTAGTCGACATACCCACCACCTACCCGCTGTACAAGAATGACACTGTCGTCACCAGTGGCCTTGCCAATGACTTCCCCGAAGGCATAGCGGTTGGATACATTGAGGATTACACCAGCGTACAGGGCAGCGGTTTCTACAGCATTCGCATACGACTTGCTACCGACTTCAACAATCTGAACCACGTGTATGTCGTGGACAATCATTTCAAGGCAGAACAGGATTCCTTGATGAAAATTACGGAGGGCGAAGATGAATAGTCAATTGATATTTAGAAATATAGGTCGTTTTGTGCTCTTGATGCTGCTTCAAGTGCTTGTATTCAACAACGTCTATCTGGGCGGATACATCAACCCTTGCATCTATTTGCTTTTCATAGCGATGCTCCCCACCAGCACAGGTCGTATTCCGACAATGCTGATCTCGTTTTTCACGGGATTGTGTGTCGATGTTTCGACCAATATGCTCGGTTTCCATACTTTTGCCTGTACTGTGGTAGGCTTTATGCGTGGTGTGTGGCTTGACAAGATAATCATTCGCGACAACGACGAGGATATTGAGACTCCAAGTCTTTTCAGCGGTTCTTACCAGCAGTTTTCGCTCTATCTTTTTCTTCTACTGTTGGTATTCAATCTGGTTTATCATACTCTTTTGGTATTCAGCTTCCGCGAGTTTTTCTACATTCTTTTCTCTGCGTTGTTGAGTTCGATTGTCACCTGGATACTTGCAGTGCTGTACCAGACACTGCTGCTGCGTAAATCAAAAAATACCAAGGTCTGATGAAAGCCAAGTACAACATAGTCCTGTTGCTGATGCTGGTGTGCACTGTTTCTCTTCAAGCTCAGCTTGCAGTGGGCAAATGGCAGGATCGTTTCTCGTATTATGAACTCCACAAAGTGTCGCAGGCTGGTGATCGTATATACTGTTCTGCCGGCGGCGGCTTGTTCTATTACGATCTTGAGGATTTGACAGTCAACCGTATGAACAAGACAACCATTCTGAACGATGTCGGAATAGCTACGTTTGCCTATGACAGCAAAACAGGTGCTGTCGTGGTGGCGTACAGCAATGCCAATGTGGACATCGTCAGGAATGACAATGTTGTCAATATTAGTGATATTAAGCGCAGTAACTTGGGTGGCGACAAAACCGTCAACAACATCAGTTTTTACAATGGTTGTGCCTATCTGGCCTGCGGATTCGGCATCGTTGTCATTGACTTGGCACGCAACGAAATCAAGGAAACATACTATCTTGGTCCCGACGGCAGCTATATGAATATCAATGATGTTGCTTTTACAGACAGCCTCATCGTGGCTGCTACAGATGGCGGTATTATGACTGCTGGCAAAAACAATCCCTATTTGAACATTGTCGGCAATTGGACGTTGGATGGCAGTTCGTTGCTTGCGGGTCAGAAGGTAGCCTGTCTTGATGTTGACAACGCTGGCCGCATTGTGGCTATGGCTTACAGTGCAGGCAGTGACACAACGGTTTATCGCGAAAATGAATCGTTGACGTTTGTCCCGTTGACGTCGGGCAACATTCGCAACGTCAAATTGTCGCATAACAGGTTGCTGGTTTGTTTTGATGACAAGATAGCCATTTATGACGGTCAGTACTCTCTGTCGCAGGAGATTGGTGCGATTGATTGGATGAAAATGGAGGCTAACGATGCTGAAATTGGTAGTGACGGAAGGCTTTGGATAGCCCATCGTTGGGCAGCTCTTGCAGCAGTGGAACTCAACAATAATCTGCATCTCAACATTTTTTATCCCTCGGGTCCCGGAAGCGACAATGGTTTTCGCTTGACGGCATTTGATGGGGATCTGATGGTATGTCCAGGAGGCCATACAAGTACTTACAGCGGAGTGTATTTGCCGGCCAATGTGTACACTATGAACAATAACGAGTGGAAAACGCTTGATGATCCGGACAATCTGCTTAATGGTGTAACTGATATTATCGACATTGCAGTCAACCCCAGGAAACAAAATGTCCGTTTGGCTGCTGCGTGGCGTTCGGGTATTGTGGAAATTACTGACAACAAGGTTACCAATCTGTATAACGAAAGCAACAGTGACGGTGCGTTGCAACCATACGTACAAGGAAGCTACACGGCTCTGTTTACCGGTGCTGTGGCATATGATGGCAAAGGGAATGCCTGGATTACCAATTCGTTGAAGTCGGACGGTTTGGTGGTAAAGTACAATGACGGCAGCTGGGCAAGTTTCAATACTCAGAATATGGTGAACGGCAGTGATTTGGATCATATTATTTGGGACAGTGTCAATGATATGAAAATCTTTTGGGGACGTGCCAACAAACTGTTTGTTCACGACGGTATCGGCAAAATGGCCTATATAGATCCAAACAATGGTGCCAAACTGGAGACTTCAATGGTCAACAGTGTAGTTCAGGACCACAACGGCAACCTGTGGATTGGTACAAACAAGGGCATTAAGGTTGTTTACGATTTCAGCCGCATATTCCAGAATGGTGGTGAGGGTGAACGTTCTCCGGTGACTTGCAGCAATATACTTTACAACGAGAACGGTATCAACGAGTATTTGATGGCTTATGAGAGCATTACATCGATTGTTATTGACGGTGCCAACCGTAAATGGGTCGGCACTTCAAATGGAGGCCTTTATCTGCTTTCAGCCAACGGCTTGGAACAAATAGAGCATTTTACGACTGCCAATTCTCCATTGTTTTCGGACAAGATAGTTGCGCTGGCTGTTATGCCGTGGAGCGGTGAACTGTTTATAGTCACCGACAAAGGTATGCAGTCCTACCGTGCTACTGCCACCTATGCATTCAGTGAGCCTATGGAGGATATCCACGCCTTTCCCAATCCTGTCAGACCTGACTATGATGGCCTTATCGCCATTAAGGGCTTTACACGCAACGCGATAGTCCATATTACCGACGCTGCGGGCAATACTGTATATTCGACACGAGCCAACGGAGGACAGGCAATTTGGAATGGATGTACCAATAGTGGCGAGCGTGTGGCTTCTGGTGTGTATTATGTTTTTGCTTCGGCTGATGACGGTTCGATGCGATCTGCAACAAAAATTCTTATAATTAGGTAAGGAAATGCGTATGTTATTGACGACACAGGGCTTAGTGCTTCACACAACCAAATACGGCGAGACAAGCATCATTGCGAAGATTTTCACTCGCGAGGTGGGCCTTTGTTCCTATATTGTCAAGGGAGTGCGTAGTGCAGGCGGACGCGCCAAACAAAACCTGTTGCAGCCATTGAGCCATCTTGATATGACGGTATATAGCAATGCAAAACGGCAACTGCAGTACATAAGGGAGATGCGCCCGGCAACACACTATAATAACATACTGAACGACGGTGTAAAAATGGCGCTGCTGTTCTTTATGGACGAAGTCCTATACAAGTCGTTGAAGGAGGAAGAACTGAACACACAACTGTTTGACTATGTGGTGGATGTCTTGAATTTACTGGACAACACTGAGACTGGCGGTCAGGATGCCTCAAGGGAGATGTCCTCGTTCCCCATCAGCTTCCTTATAAATACCGCCCACCATCTAGGCATAGCACCTATGGACAACTACAGCCAGCGCGAGCCGCTGTTTAACCTTAAGGAAGGGCGTTTTCAGGCAATACCGTCGACCTACAGCGCTGCCACCAACCCTAATGCCGACTACTTCCTTGACGAACCGGCAAGCTCAAACTTCCACTTTTGTCTGCACAGTACGCTGAACAACAGTAAGATGCCACCGCTGACGCAGAAGCAACGAAGCGCAACGCTCTCCAACCTGCTGGAATACTACCACGTGCACCTCACCGACTTCCGCAACTTCACCTCGCACGAGGTGCTGCACGCAGTTCTAAGATAACAATAAAACAAAATATCAATGAAGAAAATACTCTTAATCATCGCTATGACCGTTGCCGCAATCGGCACCAACGCCCAATCTTGCTACTGGGTATTCCTGACCGATAAGGCCGGCACAACGTTCGACCCCTACAGTTATTTCGATGCCAAAGCTATTGAGCGTTACCGCATCAACAATGCCGACCTCAACGACATCACCAACTATCCGCTGAACGACAACTACATAAGCCAAATCAACGCCATTGCCACCGAAGAGGTAGGCCAGAGCCGCTGGTTCAACGCCATTGCCGTGATGGCAACCGACGACGAGATAGCCCGAATCGAGAAGCTGCCCTTCGTCAAAGGCATAGATATGATTGCCACCGAGATGCAGATTGCCGCCGCCAGAGATACCCGCAAGGCCGACAGAACGGAAACCACCGACCTGCCTTGGAGCAATGGCATCACCGACCAATTGCTACGTATGCAGGGCAATATCTTTGTCGAGAAAGGCATCGACGGTACAGGCATCCGCATCGCTGTCTTTGATGGTGGTTTCCACGCTGTCAACACCCATAAGGCTTTTAAACACTTGCGTGACAACAATCAAATTGTCGCCACCTGGAACTTTACCAACAAGACTGCCGATGTCTACGACAACCACAGCCACGGCACGATGGTGCTGAGCTGCATTGCCGGCAAGATGGGCGACAAGCTGTTGGGTTTGGCAACAGGTGCCACTTTCCTGCTGGCCAAGACCGAGGTCGACCCCGAGCCCTTCAAGGAGGAGGTCTGGTGGGCACAGGCCGTTGAGTGGGCCGACAAGAACGGCGCCGACATCATCAACAGCTCGTTGGGTTACACCCAGGACCGCCACTACACGTGGGAGATGGACGGCCGCAGCTACGTCTCAAAGGCCGCCAACCTTGCTGCCCGTAAAGGCATACTTGTATGCAACAGCGCAGGCAACTCAGGCGAGGATGAGAACTGGAAAATCATCGGTGCCCCTGCCGATGCCGACAGCATCCTCTCTGTTGGCGGCATCCAGCCATCCCTGTTGTCCTATCAGCACATCGGTTTCAGCAGCTACGGTCCTACTGCCGACGGCCGCCTGAAGCCCAACGTCTGCAACTTCGGATATGCCGAGGTCTCCGACCCCAACGACGACACCGCCACAACCTTCGCTGCTGGCACCTCCTTCTCGTCGCCGCTGACGACAGGCTTCTGCGCTTGCGCTATGCAGGCCGTGCGCGATGAGAAAAACACGGCGATGCAGATGAAATCCCTCATCGAGCAATCCGCCGACCTCTATCCCTATTATGACTACGCTTTCGGCTACGGCGTGCCGCAGGCATCGTTCTTTACCGATTTTGCCGTAAGAAACATTGAACACGCTGCCACATTCAGATTTATGCAGCTTGGCGACTTCATCGTCATCTATCCCAATGCACAGACAAAGAAAAACACCTTCAAAAGGACCGCTGTCACAAACGGTGTCGTCAGCATCAAAGAGAACGAGGATGTCATAATGTTCAAAATCCAGGACGAGAACGGCCTGATAAAGAACTATGTCAACCTCGGCATTGAGAATATGGACCCCGACAAGAACTGCATCGCAATCCCCAAAGGTGCTGTCTACGGGCACACGCTGGTGGCTTACGTCAACGGCTTCACCAACAGCATAAGCCTGAAGGGGAGCGATGTCGCCGATTACGCAGATGCCGACCACGAATTTGAATACTACATCATTGATACCACGGGATTTATCCAAGAGAACATCTTCGAGAACGGCAGCCGCAGCCTTGCCGACAACGCCGTCAGCAACTGGGGTGTGGGCAAGAAATATACCAGCGAGTTCTACTTCCAATACGGCATCAACTGGTTCTTTCCCTACACGATGCGCTACAGTGACGCCTACAACTTCGGCTTCCGCTTCTTGCGCAACTTCCGCAAATGGTATGGCCTCGGCCTCGGCTTTGAGGTCGCCGACAAGATATTCCGCTACGACCCCGCCACAGCCAACGGCTGGGACAACACCCTCGCCATCACCGACTTCACCAATGTCGACAGTAAGCGCTACTTCTGCTACGACGTGAACCTCGAGCTCTTCCAGCGCATACGCATCGTCAACACCGGCAAGACCAATAAAGGACTCCATTGGGACCTCGGCATCTTCGGAGGCCTGCACGCCAACGAATACATTGTCCGTT
>JAEEMK010000015.1 GCA_016283175.1 Bacteroidales bacterium | reverse complement strand
GATCCCTATACAAGGTAACAATCCCATTCCTTTCTGGCTGTATTTTAATAACGATGGCACCGTAGAGGGCGGCGGTATCAACCAATTGAATGGCAGTTACGCTCTTTATGAGCAAGACCACATCTATATCAATATCGGTACTACCACCGAAATTTACGACGCGACAGGCTGGGAGGAGCGTATGCTAAATGCCCTGAACGACGCTACAATCTGCGACGTGGAGTATTATGGGAAATCAATGCGCATCTATTATGATCTGAACCGCAAATATATGGATTTTGTCAGAGTGGATTGAAAATTATTTTGTCAGTATATAATAATTTGTTATTTTTGTTGCATCGTTTCGAAAGGGCGAAACGATGCAACTTATTGTAAATCTAATCCAAAAGCGAATACTCTGATGGAAAAGAGAATAGGAACAATAACAATACTGGTGACTGACCGTAGTCAGTCGGTGTCAATCAATCCAATCATTTCGGATTACTCTGACATTATTCTTTGTCGGCAAGGTTTACCGTTTCAGCAGCGCGCTGTGGCGGTCATATCGCTTATTGTCGAAGGCAGCGTCGACCGCATCAACGCCCTAACGGGGCGACTGGGACGCATTGCAGGTGTCGAAAGCAAGGCCGTCGTTACCAAGGCAAGCTGATGAAAACGGAAAGCTGAAAACGGAAAGCGCAATTAATAGCCTACTATTCCTAAATCAGCTTAAAATATTTAATCTGAAACAGAATAATAATCCATATAATATAACAATTATGAAACATCAGAATTTCATCGATAGAGACAAACTCTACGGAATGCTTGAAAACAATGCACCGAGCGAAAGTCAGCTGAATGATATCCTTAACAAGGCGCGCAAGCTGAAGGGCTTGAACCTTGAAGATGTAGCCAAACTGCTCAGCGTTGAGGACGAGGCTGGTATCAAGAAAATCCTTGATACCGCCGAATATTGCAAGAACGAGATCTATGGCCGTCGACTGGTCCTTTTTGCACCTATTTATACCGGTAACGCTTGCGTTAACAACTGCGTCTACTGTGGTTTCCGTCGTGACAACAAAGCCTTGAAACGCAAGATTTTGTCACTCGACGAGATTGAGACCGAGACGCTCCACCTGCTGCGTATGGGTCACAAACGAGCCCTGCTCATATGTGGCGAAAGTCCGCGCAACGACGCCAACTATATGGTCGAGGCCATCCGTCGCACCTATGCCGCCAAAGACGAAAAAGGCAGCACCATACGCCGTATCAACGTCGAGCTGGCACCGATGAGCGTCGAGGACTATGCCAAGCTCAAAGCCGAGAAGATTGGCACCTACGTCTGCTTCCAGGAAACCTACGACGAAGTGGAATATGCTAAGTTCCACCCCGCTGGTACCCCCAAGTCCGATTATTTGTATCGCCTCACCTGTATGGACCGCGCTATGGAAGGTGGCATCAATGACGTGGGTATCGGCGCCTTGTTTGGACTGGTCGATTACCGTTTTGAGATTCTGGCTATTATGGAGCACGCACGCCATCTGGAAGAGGATTACGGCTGTGGCCCCCACACGGTCAGCTTCCCACGCATCGAACCAGCCGAGGGTACACCGTTCAGCTTGCCTGAGAACATTCCGCATCCCGTCAGCGACAAGGACTTTATGAAGATTATAGCTATTATCCGTATCGCTATGCCTTACACTGGCATCATTATCAGCACCCGCGAGCGTCCCGAGCTGCGCGACCAGCTGGTGAAATACGGCGTCAGCCAGATCAGCGCTGCCAGCGAGACCAACCCCGGCGGCTACGACGAGGACAACAACAGCAATGAGGCCAAGCCTTATGAGAAGACTGGCGACACTGGAGCACAGTTCACCCTCGGCGACCACCGCTCGCTCGACCAGGTCATCAGTATGATGATCGACGGCGGCTACATACCTAGTTTCTGCACTGGCTGCTATCGCAAAGGTCGTGTTGGAGCCGACTTTATGGACCTCGCCAAGCCCGGTCTCATCAAGGAGTACTGCAAGCCAAACGCAATGTTCACCTTCCGCGAATACCTCGAAGACTATGCATCGCCAGAAACCAAGGCTAAAGGTCTTGCTCTGCTTAAAGAACTCACTCAGACTTTCAGCAAGGAGGAATTGAAGAAAAAGGTCGAAGGCAACCTCTGCAAAATCGGCGAGGGCGAACGCGACCTGTACTTCTAAAGCACCGAAAAAATACAATTCAGCGTTGAAAAATGACGTTTCGTAAGTCTTTTTCAGCGCAAAATGATTGATTTGATGTATTTTTGCAAAACAAAATGAAACATAATTGAACGTTTTTCGTATAGTTCGAATACATAAATCAGATTAGACGAAAAAAACAAAATGTCAAATTAAAAACTTAGAACAATGAAAAAAGTATTTTTAACCTTTGCTATGGTTGCTTTTGCAATGGCTGCAAACGCACAGTTCATCCTTGGCGGTCAGTTTGGTTTCACCACCAGTGGAGGCAATACACACTATGAGGCAATTGCTCCTGCCAATGCCTTCGACTATCCTGCCACCAAAACCACCGACCTCAGAATTGCTCCTTCGATTGGTTATATGCTGAATGACAATATGCAGGTTGGTTTAAGCCTGATGTATGTTACAGGTTCTTCGGTCAACTACGGAGCTCCTGCTGCATATTATGCTGGTCAGGAAGACTGGGTCAAAGGCAAAGGCGGCGCTTTTGGTATAGCTCCCTATTTCCGTTACTATTTTGCCCAGGCAGGCAAGTTCAATTTCTTCTGCGAGGCTGCTTTGACATTCATCGCGAGCGGCCGTAGCCACACCCACACCTATGACAACAGCGTTAACCCCGTTGTCGATGTAGAGACTGATGGCCCGACTTCGTACTCCATCATCGATTTCTCAATCGTCCCCGGTGTAAACTACAAGTTCAGCGACAAGTGGTCTGCAGACTGCTACATCGACCTCGCCGGTCTTGCTTTTACACATAGAGCAACCAAGAACTACGGTACCCCCACCGATCCCGATGCATTGGTTTCAACCGATGTGACCAACTACTTCGGCCTGATCTGCAACGCCAGCGCCCAGGACCTCAATGCCCACCTTGGCAATTTCCGCATCGGTATCAACTACCACTTCTAATTGATATCCATTAGCTTGTAAAACACTATCTATACTAATCTTACTAAATTAAACTATTCACACTAATTCGAAGATTGTTTTGTTGAATTCATAATGGTGTCGGGCGTCCCTGAGAAGGGGCGCCCCTTTTTAAAGTTGGAAAGCAAGATAAGACTTTGCAGTGTATGTTGCGCTGTCAATCAACCGCAAGTCATTAAATATTGGTAATTCAAGTAACTGCAAAAATATATCCCACTGTCAAACCATTGCGACAGTGGGAAGGGATTTGGTTAGGTGATGTGTTGGCGTGGAGGGATTAAGAGTTGGATTCTATCAGTTTTACCAGCTCTTCGACGGCATCGCTTTGGTCAATGTTCTGTTTGATAATTTCTTTTCCTTTGTAGAGGGTTATCTTGCCTGCGCCGCTGCCCACGTATCCATAGTCGGCGTCGGCCATCTCGCCGGGGCCGTTGACAATGCAACCCATCACGCCTATTTTCACGCCGGTGAAGTGTGCCGTGGCCTTTTTAATACGCTGCAGAGCTTCCTGTATGTCGTATTGCGTTCTGCCACACGAGGGGCAAGCGATGTATTCTGGCTGCGTGATGCGTACGCCAACGGCCTGCAGTATGTCGTAGGCAACAGGTATTTCGGCCACAGGGTCCTCGGTCAGCGACACGCGAATGGTGTCGCCAATGCCGTCAATAAGTAGTGCACCAATGCCTGCTGCGCTCTTGAGACGTCCCTGCATTGCGTCGCCCGCTTCGGTGACGCCCAGATGGATGGGATAGTCCATTCCGAGAGCCTTCATTTTCTGTACGAATAGGCGTGTACTCTGAACCATAACCTTGACATTGCTGGCTTTCATCGAGAAGACGAGCTTGTCGAAACCCTGCTCGCGGCATACTTCGGCAAACTCGATGGCCGATTGCGCCATAGCCTCGGGGGTGTTGCCGTAGCGGCACACGATGCGCTCGCTGAGGCTGCCGTGGTTGGTGCCTATGCGCATTGCGGTGCCGTGCTGCTTGCAGATGTCTATCAGACGCGACATCTTGTCGCCTATGCGCTTGATGTCGTCGTTGTATTCTTCATCGGTCCAGTGGGTGCGACCAGTGTTGCGGTCGGTATAGTTGCCGGGGTTGACGCGTACTTTCTCGACTATTTCGGCTGCTGTTTCGGCAGCTTTGGGGTTAAAGTGTATGTCGGCCACCAGTGGAACGGTGCAGCCGTGTTTGGCCAATTCGTTCTTGATAGTGTAGAGGTTCTGGGCTGCTTTGACATCGGGGGCGGTGATGCGCACCAGTTCGCAGCCTGCCTCGACGAGGCGCAGCGTCTGCTCTACGGTGGCGTGGGTATTCATCGTGTCGGTGTTGGTCATCGACTGGACACGCACTGGGGCGCCCCCCCCCATTGTGAGGTTTCCTATTGTTATTTGTCTTGACATAACGCTATCTGAAATAAACCTCCGTTGCGCCGACACCGTATTTCGACATCGGTGCTTCGAAGAAGTGGATATTGTCGTACTGTTTCAGTTCTTTGTTAATTTCATCTTTAAGTATGCCTTTGCCTACGCCGTGGATGAAGGTCACTTTCTTCATCTTGTTGGAAAAAGCGTGATTCATACATAGGCGGAAGTAGTGCATCTGTATTTCGAACGCCTCGTGAGGCGTGAGGTCGGCGGGACGCTCGGTCAGCATATCGATGTGCAAGTCAACCTCGGCTTCGCCTGGAGCGGTCTCGTGCTGCAGCAGTATGTTGTCTGAAAGGCTTTGGGTGTTGTGCTGCTGTATATTGCTGAGCTGTTTCTTTAGCTTGGCAATCTGATCCTTAAGGTTTGCGACCTGGTTCTTGAGCTGCTTGATTTCGTCCTCTGGCGTCATCGGAACGGTGACTTTTGGCGCTGTGCCAGGCAGTCCTGAAGGTAGGGGAGTGCCTTTGCCCTTCAGGTGCTCTTCCATTGTGGCGTTGAACATCTTGGCGGCTCCCTGCTGGTCGGCCATACGTATCAGTTCTTCTGGTTGCATCGGTATGTCAAAGCCAGTGTCGTCTTGTACAAATATAAAGTCGTCGGTCACTTTGGTGACTATGCCTCCACCGGTCTGGTTAAGGAATTTTACTTTATCGCCAGGTTCAAATTTTGATTTCATTGTCAGTCGGTTATTATTTCGTTTGCTAATTGTGCAAAGTCGATGCCGTCGAAGTTGCCGCTGCTCATCATCAGGAGGTTTTTGTTGTCGTTGCTCCGGAATAAAGTTATCACGTGATTCACGAGCGCCTTGCTGTCTGTGAACACTTCGACATTGCCACCAAAGGCCTTCTTTACCTCCTCGGGGTCGAGTGGCGGCAGTTTCTTGAGTTGCAGCGCGTGCTGGCTAAAGTAGACGCAACGCACGTCGGCTTCGTCCATCGTGCTGCGGTACTGCTGCAGGAACTCCTGCGTCAGTGAACTGAAGGTGTGAAGCTCCATACAGGCAATGAGTTCGCGGTCGGGGTACTGCTCGCGCATCGCGTGGATGGTGGCTCGAAGCTTCGACGGCGCGTGGGCAAAGTCCTTGTAGATGGCACAGGTGTCGCTCTTTTTCACCAGTTCCAAGCGCTTGCTGGCTCCACCAAAGGTGCTTATGGCCTCATTGAACTGCTCATCGCTGATGCCGATTTCGCGGCAGGCATAGCGTGCTGCAGTTAGGTTGAGCAGATTATGACGGCCAAACACCCGTAGGGGCGTACCCCCGTGTACGCCCGATGACTGGACGGTGGGCGTACACTGTGGTACGCCCTTACGGAGATGCCGGAGATATGTGATGCCATCCTCGACCGCATAATCGGGGCAGACATACGGAAGTTTCTTTATGTCGGTACGGTGGTTCTCTGTCGCCACACGATGCACCTCTTTGTCTTCGTCGCAGTATATCAGTGTGCCTTGTGGCTCAATGAGATCTATATATTTGGCAAACTGCTCGCGGTAGATGTCGAAAGTTGGGAAGACGTTGATGTGGTCCCATTCTATGCCTGTGATGATGCCAATATTGGGATGATACAGGTGGAACTTCGGACGGCGGTCGATGGGCGAGGTGAGGTATTCGTCGCCCTCGATTACCATCAGTTTGGCGGTGTGGCTTAGGCGCACCATCACGTCGAAGCCTTTCAGTTGGGCACCTACCATATAGTCGGCCTCTATGCCACAATGGGCCAGCACGTGCAGTATCATTGCCGTGGTGGTCGTCTTGCCGTGGCTGCCGCCGACCACGATGCGCAGCTTATCCTTCGATTGTTCGTAAAGGTATTCGGGATAGCTGTATATCTTCAGCCCAAGCTCTTGGGCTCTGAGCAGTTCGGGATTGTCGGAGCGTGCGTGCATACCAAGCACGACGGCGTCGAGGTCGGATGTGATGCGTTCGGGGTACCAGCCTTCTTTCTCGGGCAGCAACCCTGCGTTTTGGAGACGTGTGCGGGCAGGATCGAAGATCTCGTCGTCCGAGCCTGTGACGGTATATCCTTTATGGTGCAGCGCTAATGCAAGGTTATGCATTGCGCTGCCACCGATGGCGATAAAATGTACTTTCATTTTCAAAGAATATTTTACGGAAAAATAACGCCCATTGACATATATTATTGTAGCACAGTTTTGCCGAATGGAAAAAAGTTGTTACATTTGCAAAAACTATTATTGCTATGAAGAACACTCAACTTATTAATGGTCATAGGATTGCATCCGACCGCATTGCCCAGTTGGGCGAGAATGAAATATTCGTATTTGGCAGCAACATCCAGGGTATGCACGGTGGCGGTGCCGCGTGGTATGCCCATAATAATTTCGGTGCCGAATGGGGTGTCGGCGAAGGCCTTACGGGGCGCACCTACGCCCTGCCTACTATGGAGGGCGAGGCGTCGATGGCCCACGCAGTAAAGAACTTCATTGAATGTGCGCGCCAGCATCCCGAACTGACATTCCTTGTCACCGCCGTGGGCTGCGGTATAGCGGGCTATACACCAGAAGAGGTGGCCCCTCTTTTCAAGGAGGTCGCTGCGTTGGAGAATGTCTACCTGCCGCAAGTCTTTGTTGATGTGATGTTTAAATAAAAAAGCGAGGAAAGTTCCTCGCTTTTTGTTGTTTATTGGAATAAGCATTATTTTTATTTGTTTGCGCTCTTCACAGCACGGACGGAGAAACCATTAGAGCG
This sequence comes from Bacteroidales bacterium, assembly GCA_016283175.1. Taxonomy (GTDB): domain Bacteria; phylum Bacteroidota; class Bacteroidia; order Bacteroidales; family P3; genus Colimorpha. The sequence continues at coordinate 589 of JAEEMK010000015.1, read as the reverse complement.
TTTAAAATACCACACACTATGTCCATTTGGGGGTTCAATCATAAAGCTATTTGCATAGCAAGGATATTCTGTGTATAGCGATGCGGTCCAATAGTAGCCAGCGGGACCGACAGGGTAATCAAGATCAGGCCCAAACATCATTCCAGCGAAAGGCAGGAAGATGCTGTTGCCGTTGGTGGCGGTGAAGCGAAATCCTTCTACGCCGTTTACAATAGCCGATTCTTTTGTGGTGTTGTTATTCAGTTCCTCCCACTCTTCCATAGTAGGAGTGCGGGCGCCGTTGCCTAAATTGGCTGTTGCGGCATCGTCACTGGCCTGTAAGATAGTCAGATTATCCACAGGACCACCATATTGTGTCGAGGGGTTATATTTGGTAATTGTGGCCAGCTGATTATTGTTTACCGTGCAGTAGATATAGGTATCCCAGTAGTATTCACTCTTGGGCTGTGTCTCTCCCCAGGCGTAGTAGTTGCCGTACTGCTCAGGGCTAGTGGCGCCGACGTTACACGAAGCCCATAGCAGGCCGCTCGGCAGGCCCAGGTCTACCCAACCACTGATCGGATTGGAGCCGCCGAGGGTCGACATAACG
>JAEEMK010000103.1 GCA_016283175.1 Bacteroidales bacterium | reverse complement strand
TGGCAGCGGCTCAGGATGGTGGGCAGTATCTTGTGCTTCTCGGTGGTGGCGAGGATGAAGATGACGTGGGCAGGCGGCTCCTCCAAGGTCTTGAGGAACGCGTTGAATGCCGCGGTCGACAACATGTGAACCTCATCGATAATAAAGACCTTGTAGCGCCCTACCTGCGGCGGTATGCGCGTCTGCTCCATCAGCGTCTTGATATGCTCCACCGAGTTATTCGAGGCGGCATCGAGCTCGAAGATGTTGAGCGAACGCTGCTCGTTGAACGACTGGCACGACTCACACTCGTTGCAGGCCTCGCCTTCAGCCGTCGGCGACTGACAGTTGATGGCCTTGGCGAAGATACGCGCACAAGTGGTCTTGCCCACACCTCGCGGACCGCAAAAGAGGTACGCGTGGGCCAGTTTGCCAGAGCGTACCGCGTTCTTCAGCGTTGTTGTCAGTGCCTGCTGTCCCACCACCGTGTCGAACGACATTGGTCGGTACTTTCGCGCCGAAACAATATATTCTTCCATATAATTTACGTTGTTGTGCTAATTTGTGAGTGCAAAGATACTAAGAATCCGCCAAACCACAAAGCAAAGTGCCTTTTTTTTCATCGCCTCACCTAAAATTATGCCGTGCGGGGATGATTGCGTCTGTATGGTAAGCACCAGAACCCCTACGCCGAGGTGGCTGGCGACATTGTCAGCACCAGCTCATCTTCCTTTTCGTCATTCTACAAGCTAATATCGGGCGTTTCTTAGTTCAGCACCAGCTAACCACCCTCCATCATCAGGTGCCACTCTGGAGGATCCGTGCCCTCGTCGGCAAGCGCAACGGTCAACGTGCCATTGGGGAATAATGCGTAACGAATGTTGTCGCTACGCTTACATATTATATTATTACCAGCTTCGGCATACCAAGTGCTTATCAGCTGATCCTGCAGCGACACAAACATCGCGGGGGAATCATTCTCGGAGTTGTCATTCAACACTGTCATCGCACACACTGCAATCATGAGTCCTATGAGCGACAGCAATGCCATCCGTATTGTTTGATTTATCTTATTCATTTATTACTTTTAACCAATAAAGGGAGTAGGGATACCCCCCAAAATAAGAAACCTTAGCATATTGCTTTCGTTTTTATGCGTGCAAATATAGGCATAATTCCTGAAACTACCAAACAAAGCTGCTGTTTTTTTCGATAAAAAATACGCGAACATTCGCGCCAGCAAACAATAGCAATCGGCTACAGATGCAAACGCGAACAGTCGCAGTCCCTATTCCTTAATGCGAGAACCCGCAAAACAGGGTCGGCGGACACCCCAAAAACTACTTCTTCGCAGGCACGAAACTCTCCCAAGTCTGGTCGTCGTAGAACACGCGAATCTCGGTGACTCGCCGCTGCGGTTTGTCAATAATTTTGATGTCCTCGCGAGAAGGATTCTGACGTGTAGGTTTTACACTATTGTCAATCCGACTCGCTGGAATGTCTACAGTAGGGGCGGGCGAAGGGGTGTCATCGAAGTCGAACATCGGATTTTGAGTTGTCGGCACTTTCTCACCGACAGGTACCTCGGCCGACCGCTTGGCTTCTAAATACATAGGACCCGAACCGAACATGAGCCAGTCGATACTGATGTCAGGAATTTTCTTTTTGATAGCCTCCACGATATTGAGGGTAGGCTTGGTACGCCCGTTGAAGATACTGCTCAACGAGGCGGGCGACATTTCGATGAACTGAGCGAACACTTGTTGGGTCATGTGTTGCGACTCCATAATCTGGCGAATTCTGTCCTTCATTGCTTATGAGTAGGGTTTAGGGGCATTTTTGCCCATTTTCGTTTCAGTTTACAAAGGTAAAACAAAAAATTGAACTACGCAACATTTGTAACGGAAATTTTTAATTGTGAACTATTGATTCGTAATTTAATAGTTTAAATTCAAAAACCCAAACCACTCACAACTTTGAGTTTTGAATTACAAATCCGAATTTACATCGATAAACCTTACAAAGCCTTTCGAGAGTCTTTTAGGATAAGCAACTGACTATAAATAGGGTATTTAGAAACATAAAACTGTAAACTGAGCAAATATGCAGGTTTTGATATCCAAAGTCCTATATTCATTACCTTATTACTTGATTATTTTTATATAATTGATTGGGATTTAATATAATAAACAAATATAGATGAAGGTGTATATTTATTGCTTTATGAATGTAAACTGCCGAATTTGCATTTCTGATTGTATATTGTAAACGCAAAAAGTTTTGTTTTGATTCCTAAATTCAACAATTCAAAACGAAACGAATTTACAGAAACAAATCTCTTTAGCTTTCAAAATTCGGAACAAGAAACTTTAAATAATGTGAATGCCAAATTCTGGGGCTCGGAAAATTTGCGTTCTCGGCATTTCTCGCAAATTCTGGAGCACAGGTCGGGATGGCTCAAAATACGCGAGTTTTGAAGGGGCAGGAATTGGCCAATACCCCTTTATACACGGGCTATGGCGCACCAAAAAAGCGTTCGCCGAGAACGCCTTTTCTGTAGATTTTAGAGTGCCAAATCAGTGCAAAATGTAAAAAATCAATTCTTTCATCAGCTCGCCAGGGGGCGTATTGGGGTTGTCGAGGCCCTTACTTTTGGCATCAATTTCGCGTATTTTGGAAATTATTTGCATCACTTTCATCGCCGTGAAATTTCTCATTCCCGTCATGTAGTCTTTCGCCGCCCACGGAGATCGCAATTCCAGCCACTCCGCGACGCCCTCCTGACTCTGTCTTTTCGGGGCGTAATACGCGATCATCAGATTCTGAAAATAATTAAAGAGCATCGGGAGAAACGAGTAAATGCTTCCGGCCTTCGGATTGTTGTCAAAATATTTGATTATCTGATTTGTCTTGAAGACGTTGCGGTTGACGATGGCATCGCGCAGCTCGAACGAGTTGAAATCCTTGCTCACGCCTATCTGGTCTTCCACCACCTGGGGGGTCACTCTCCTATCCTCCTGAGGCAGCGAAATGATGACCTTGTCGAGCTCGCTGGTCAGGCGGCTGAGGTCGGCACCGATGAAGTCGCTGATAAGCTGCGTCGATTTCGGGTCGATGCTCACCTGCCGCTCGCGCAGGTACCGCTCGATGAAGGCGGGCAGGTCGCGGTCGCGCAGCTTCTTGCTCTCGAACAGCACGCCTGCCGCCTTGACCGCTTTCACGTACTCACGCTTGCGACCGTCGATGCTGCCGTTCTTGTGACAAAGCACGAGCACCGTCTGCGGCGAAGGCTGTTTGAAGTATTTCTCCAACTGGTCGGTCTGCTTGATGTTCTGCGCCTCCTTGACGATGACCACCTGCCGCTCGGCCATCATGGGGTAACGGCGGGCCACGTCGGCCACCTGGGCGGCGGTCACGTCAGAGCCGAACACGACGGTCTGGTTGAAGTCACGCTCCTCGGGTGCCAGGGCATGCTCGGCAATGTAGTCGCTGATTTTGTCGATATAGTAGGACTCCTCGCCCATCAGGTAGTAGACGGGAGCGTATTTCCCGGCCTTCAGGTCGGCCATGATGTCCTCGTAGGTTACTGTCTTTTGTTCTGCCATATATTCTGATAAGGTTAGAATCGGATGCCGAGCGCCGCATTGACAAACCACTCGGTGAGGTTTCCTCTGTTATTATCGTGGTGGAAACGGAAGTTGTAGAGCTGTCCGTAGGCGTTGAAATAAGCATGTTCACCCAAGTTATAGGTCACCGACGCACGGGCGTTGAAATTCAGTGTTACGTGGCTCATCTGGGTCGTTTTATAGCGGTTCTCGTCGCGCCACATCCATTCCTCCTCGTTCGGCTCTTCGCCGTCTCCAATCAGTCCATCAAGATCGGTGGTGGGGTCTTTCAGAAACAGCTGTTTGATCAAGGTATCGTAGCGATAGGTCGTCAAACGGTTGAATACCGTCATCATGGGCATCAGCATGCCGCTGATGAGCAGGCCCTTGACGGGCACGTAATTATAGGCATAGCCCACTCCTATCGAGGCCTGCCACTGGCGCATCTGCCCCACGTCGTCCATCATGAAGATGAAGCCCATGTTCTGGGGTTTGGCGTAGTCGATGTGGCCATAGTAGTACATACCGCCCAGCATGAACGAGCCCGCCGAGCGCAGCTGGTAGGCCGACTGGTCGTAGGCGGCGGAATACGAGAAGCGCCGCCCGTTGAACAGGTAGTAGCCATCGAGAATAATCGAGCGGACGTGGATGGGGCTGGCCAAAACGCTTACCGTCGTGGTATCGACAGTGTAGCCCAAGACATTGCCACGGTCGTGTATCTCGCACTCATTGGTCACGAAATGGTGGTTGCGGAAGTTCACACCGTAACAACTGCCCGTCATGCCGAGCGTCAGCAGCGAACCCTCGGAACTGCCACCCAAGGCCCTGGAATAGCCGATGCCGTAGCCACGGTAGCCCGCCCAGACGCCCAAGTAGGTCTCAAGGCCCGACCGGATGTAGTAGTTGCTGTTCATCTCACCGTCGAACAAATCAAATATGTCGTTGTCGTTGATGGTTGACTTCATGTCCAAAGCGGCTTTGTTGACATTGCCCCGCAACACGACTTGCCACGGTTTCTCGGGCACACCGATATAACGGCGGTCGATGCCTTTGACGGCGAGCGAGTCGATGTGGGTCAGCAGCCGCCGTGCAAAGTCAGGCAGCGACTCCTCCACACTGGCATGGGCAGCAACGAGGGGCAGCAAAGCCAAAATACAGGCCAGCAGAGCGTATTTTTTCAGCATCCTGACGTTTTTCTCGGTTTTATTTTGTACTTTTGCCTGCAAAATTAGTGCAAATCGAGCGAAATACAAAATAAATCGCGATTTATTTTTATTTCCGAGATGCAGCCTAAGCTATCTAAAATTACAAAAATGATTCGATTAAACCTACCCGAATACGAAATAAATGTTGTCGAAAGGGACGGAAAACGCATGATTTTCGACTTTTTGCGGCGCAAATACGTCGCTTTGACGCCTGAAGAGTGGGTCCGACAGCACTTCACCCACTTCCTCGTCAGCCAGAAAGGCTACCCCAAGACGCTGCTGGCGAACGAGGCACAACTGCAAATCGGCGACAAGCACCTGCGTTGCGACACCGTATTATATAACAAGGAGATGCAACCGCTGATGATTGTCGAGTACAAAGCCCCCCAGATACAGCTACAGCAGAAGACTTTCGACCAGATAGCGGCCTACAATCTCCTGCTGCATGCTGATTTCCTCGTCGTCAGCAACGGTTTACAGCACTACTGCTGCCAGATGGTCTACGAACAGCGCACCTACCGTTTCCTGACGGAAATACCCGACTACTCGACGCTTACTCCATGTCGTTAGCATCGGCGGCCTTCTTCGACGATGCCATCGATGTCTTGCGGATGGCACGCTTGCGTGCCGACTTCTTCTCCGTCGGTTCTACGGGCTTGTCAATCTTCACGCCGGCCAGTTCCGGGTCAATCATGATGCGGCCGCAGTACTCACAGACGATTATCTTCTTATGCATCTTGATGTCAAGCTGGCGCTGGGGCGGAATCTTGTTGAAGCAGCCGCCACAGGCGTCACGCTGCACGTAGACGATGCCCAGACCATTGCGGGCGTTCCTGCGTATGCGCTTGAACGATGCCAGCAGGCGCGACTCTATTTTCGCCTCGTAGTCCTTCACCTTCTCCTTCAGCTTCTCCTCCTCGGCGCGTGTTTCCTCCATTATCTCGTCCAGCTCGTTCTTCTTCACCTCGAGGTCGTCCTTGCGCTCATCCATCAGCACCTTGTTGGCCTGCAGCTCCTCGTTCTTCTCGGCGATGCGTGCCTGGGCCTCACGAATTTTCTTGTTGCACAGCTCAATCTCTAACGACTGGAACTCTATTTCTTTCGAGAGTGTGTCATACTCACGGTTGTTCTTCACCTCGTCTAACTGGGCCTTATAGCGGTTCACGCTGGCCTGCGCGTCGGCTATCTCGCCTTTCTTCTGGACAATGGCCTGCTGGAAGTCGTCAATGTCGCTCTGAATGCGCTGTATGCGCGTGTTCAGACCCTCAATCTCGTCTTCCAGGTCATTCACTTCCTGAGGCAGTTCACCTCTCAGCGTGCGCTTCTCGTCAATGGCCGACAGCGCCGTCTGCAACTGGTAGAGCGTCTTCAGCTTCTCCTCTACCGACAAATCTGTAGGATCTTTCTTTGCCATAATTCTTCTTTATTTAATGTCGTTATATCGTAATGTCGTTATATCGTAATGCCGTTATGTCGTTATCAACGCCTAAATATACAATACCGGATTCGTGCAAGTCTCTGCCACCTCCGTCCGCACGTCCGGACACTGGGCTTGTATGATGTCACGGAACACCTCGGTCGTGAACTGTTCACTCTGGTAGTGCCCGATGACGCATATCTGTATCCGTTGCTCATAGCCGAAGTACTGGTGGTAGTGCATCTCGCCCGTGATGAAGGCATCGGCACCGGCAGCCACCGCCTCGTCAAGCAGGAAGTCCCCTGCCCCGCCGCAGAGGGCCACACGGCTCACCTTGCGACGCAGCAGCTCGTTCGTCATCGCACACTCCACGTCGAACGCCTGCTTCACCTTCAGCACGAAGTCGCACGACACCATCGGCTCCTCCAACGTGCCAATCACGCCGCTGCCGCACTCCACGTCCCCTACCCGCTTGGCACTCAGGAACTTGACGTCCGTCAGCCCTAACTTCTCGGCTATCTTGAAGTTCACGCCGCCACGGGCGTTGTCCATGTTCGTGTGCATTGAAACAACGCACACCTCGCGCTGGATGGCCTTCCTCACCGTCCGCTGCACGTCCGTCAGGTCACTGATGGTCTTCAGTCCGCGAAACAGCAGCGGATGATGGCTCACCACCAGGTTGCAACCCTTGCTGACGGCCTCGTCAATGATGGCTTCCGTCACGTCTAAACACAATAATGCCCCTGAAACCTCCGCCTCTGTCAATCCTACTTGCAAGCCAGCATTGTCCCAGCTTTCCTGCAAGGGCAGGGGCGCGAACTGTTCAAGGG
>JAEEMK010000102.1 GCA_016283175.1 Bacteroidales bacterium | reverse complement strand
AGGAACGGATATCATCCTTTCCTGAACTGGAGCGACGGCAACAACCAGAATCCGCGCATCGTCACCGTGACGCGCGACACGTCGTTCACAGCCGTCTTCGACAACACCGAAGGCATTGCGGGCGCTGCGCAGCCGTTTGTCACCGTCAGCCCCAACCCTGCCAGCGGCACCACCACCGTGGCCAGCGACATCGCCATAGCGGAATGGACACTCTTCGACATACAGGGCCGCGCTGTCGCCTCCGGCACACCGAAGGCGGAAAGCGCCACCATCGGCCTCAACGCCCTGCGACCGGCAATATACATCCTCACCGTCGGCACGGAGAAAGGGACAGTGACGAGGAAAATAGTTGTAAAATAGTTGGAGAAGATGTTTATGAATGCTGGTTTCGGCTACGCAATGCGACACACCCCGGCCTTTTGTTCTCCGCTTCGCTATCGGGACGGCCACTGGCAGTCCCTTCACATCTCCGAGAGGGGATGGGCGTGTGCCGTCTTTTGTCGTCAAAAATAATTGTCAATGTAATGCGTCAGCCATCCCCTCTCGGAGAGGGGTACGCGAAGCGGGGGGTGTGTCGCACCATTGGGTTGCACCATCGGAACCGACATCGGAGAAAAAAAAAACTTATTGTGTAGCACCGTATTTGTCTGTTTCTGAAACAGAAAAAAAATTTGTATTTTTTAGATAATGAGTGTATATTTGCAGTTGGAATATTATGTCAAAACAGCCCTAACATTTTGTTTACAATATTAAAAAGCAGACTATTATGAAGAAATTGTTAATACTATTGCTTATCTTTTTTACCGTGCTGACCGCCAATGCCCAGCTGGTGGAGCATTATGAGAATCCGCAGAGGTTTCAGATACCACAATTCAATGACCATAGCAACACTGAACTAATAGGTGGTTGTGCCAATGATAACTATTTTAGACCAAATTTTTTTAATACTCATAGATTTACCCGTGAACAACGCGTTGTATACGGAATTGCAATACCAATTAACACTTATGATCAAAGGATCGGTATTCCTTGCAGTTTTGGAAACGTCCTTTTTCCATATGAACGATGGCAAAAAGTATTACATTATTATGACACGAGTGGGTGTAGGGCTATTATTTGCAATACGACACAGGTGCAAGGCTACGAATATGAATTGGTGTCAACCGCTCCCATTCGCTTCGGCGAGGCAGCCTTGTGTGGCAATTATTTCAAAATGCCCGATGAGGATTCCATTTGGCTTATGCCTTTCAATTCAACATTTTTCCCTGTTGTTGAGGTTTATTTTGAACAACCTGTAGCGGTGACCGACAGCTTCGTGATTGGGATAAATTTACAGCCACAGCAGTTTTGGAATGAAACACACGACACAATATTTTATCCTGGAATTGGACCTCTGCTTTTTAGACTAAATTATGATTATGGTAATTTACACTTTTCTAATATTAACAACATCAATTATTTCAATATACCGGATTACACATCTGTGAGCGATTGGAGTGATTGTTGGGGAGCTCCGTTCCCGATTGTGGCGCCGGCGCCGTGTATGCCGCCGATATGGATGAAAGTGGCGGAGCAGCACAGGATGGGTGCCACGATTGAATGGCGTGCGCAGTATGCGAATACGGCTTTCGAAGTGGAATACGGCCCGCAGGGGTTCGCCGAAGGAACCGGCACAACGGTGGGTCCTATAGCACCCGATGCACAATACAAGGGAAGCATTACCCTCAGCAACCTGGCGATGGATGCCGACTACACGGTGCGTGTACGCTCGTATTGCGACAACTCCGGCGGCTACTCCGACTGGACGGAGATGGACTTCCACACCGGCATCTTCTATGCCGTCAACACCGCTTCGAACAACGATGACTGGGGATATGTGGTCGGCGGCGGCGAATACCCGGCCGACACCACTATAAGGCTCTTCGCATACCCGAGGAACGGATATCATCCTTTCCTGAACTGGAGCGACGGCAACAACCAGAATCCGCGCATCGTCACCGTGACACGCGACACGTCGTTCACAGCCGTCTTCGACAACACCGAGGGCATTGCAGGCGCTGAGCAGCCGTTTGTCACCGTCAGCCCCAACCCTGCCAGCGGCACCACCACCGTGGCCAGCGACATCGCCATAGCGGAATGGACACTCTTCGACATCCAGGGCCGCGCTGTCGCCTCCGGCACACCGAAGGCGGAGAGCGCCACCATCGACCTCAACGCCCTGCACCCGGCGATTTACATCCTCACCGTCGGCACGGAGAAAGGGACAGTGACGAGGAAAATAGTTGTAAAACAATAATACCCTAAATGGCTATGAAACGTATAGGCATTCTTTTTATCTTACTGGCGGCAGTGGCTGTCGGTAACTGCCAAAATGCGGTGGACACCATTGGTCCCTGCTTGAGGGCAGCGAACTATTATTACGACTCGCTGTGGGCCGACAACTTCAGCCAGAACTGCCAGGGAAGTTGCGACATCCGTGGCTCGGTGTGGGAAATGACAATGTTTTACCAAACCATAGCGCTGCGTCGCTGCATAACTGCGACACCGCTGCAGATAAAAGGAATAGCCGCACCTGTGTTCATTGACACCCTTGAAGGCAACTATGCCGACACAAACCGCGAGCCGGAGTTCTTCCATCTCTATGCCAAGACCGACACAGGCATCACGCTGCTGAGATCTGTGCGCTGGGACACGGCTACACCGCACAGGGTGATGCAGTTCTTCGGCCTGCAGCCTTACGGCTTTTCGTATCCCAACGCACAAGCCAACAGCGATCCTTACGGCGACCGCATAGCGAATTACAACGTCTATGAGGCCTATTTTGACAAGGACATCACCATCAGCGACACATTCTATGTGGGCGGCACAACCAACAACAACTATTGCCTGACACCGGGGGCATACAACTATGCCCACCCCGGCACAAGGTATTTGCGCTGGAAATACACCTACGACCTGTACGACAACAGTTGCGGGAACGCTATACCCGACCCGACTTCAACCGACCTGATAATGTATACCGGTCCAGAAAGCCAGATTCAAGAAACGGAATTTCATTCAAATGCGTTGCTGTGGAAGGGGTTTGGATGTATATTCCCGATACTGGTGATACCAGAAGATACTGTGATAAACCACGACACCTGCTTTGGTACGACAGGACTGCGCGTACTGGACATCAGCGGCAGGAATGTGTCGCTGACCTGGAACGACGACGGCACGGCAAGCCAATGGGAACTGTCGATAGTGAAGGGCGACACCGCCACGGCGACGCCCGACAACGGCACCATCAACAGCTACAGCAGCAACTTCGTACAGCTGCATTATCTCGACTCGGCGTGGTACACGGTGTATGTCCGCACGGTGTGCAATGCCGACAAGAACCTGAAAAGCGAATGGAGCGAGCCGGTGCATTTCGTAATACCACAGCCCGACACGACCACGACAGGCTTTGAGCCGTCGCTGGCCGAAATATACACCATTCTGAGCCCCAACCCCGCAAAAGATGCCGTCAACATCTTCTCGTCGTTCACAATCAAAAGCATAAAGGTCATCTCGGCCGACGGCAGGACGCTTGCCGTAAAGGAGTGCGACTCTAATTCGGTGACAATGGACATAAAAGCAATGCCCACAGGGACGCTCTTTGTCCAGATACGCACCGCCGGAGGCACCGTGACGAAGAAACTGGTGGTAAGCAGATAAAGCTCGCCTGATGCCAGACAGGGCAAAATAAAAAGGCTGGAGCCCTACGGCTCCAGCCTTTCTTTATTATTGTTCTCGCAGGATTATTGCAGCTTAAGAAGAGCCTCCTTAATGCGGCGGCAGGCCTCGACGAGCAGTTCCTCGCTGGTGGCGTAGCTCAGACGGATGCAGCTGTCGTCGCCAAAGGCAGAGCCCATCACGGTGGCAACGTTGGCCTCGTTGAGCAGATAGAAAGCCATATCGGTCGAGTTCTCAATCTTCTTGCCGTTGAACGACTTGCCGTAGTACGAGCTGACCTCGGGGAAGAAGTAGAAAGCACCCTGCGGCAGACGCACCTTCAGACCCGGTATGTCGCACAGAAGTTTGTAGACCATATCGCGGCGTTTCTGGAAAATGTTGCGCATATTGATGATGTCGTCGCTGGTGGTGGGATCCATCAGCATAGCGCAGACGGTGGCCTTCTGGGCGATGGAGCAGGTGGCACTGGTCACCTGGCCCTGCAACTTGTTGCAAGCCTTGGCGATGACGGTGGGAGCGGCGATGAAACCAATACGCCAGCCAGTCATAGCAAAACCCTTGGCGACGCCGTTGATGGTAATGACGCGGTCGCGGACATTCTCGAACTGGGCAATGCTTTCGTGCTTGCCGACGAAGTTGATGTGTTCATAGATTTCGTCGGCCATAATGAAGAGGTTGTCGTGCTTGGCGACAACGTCGGCAATGCCTTTGAGCTCCTCTTTGGTGTAAAGCATACCCGTGGGGTTGGAAGGCGACGAGAACATAATAAGCTTGGTGCGCGGCGTGATGGCTGCCTCGAGTTGCTCGGGCGTTACCTTGAAGTCGTTCTCAATCTTGGTCTTGACGTAGACGCATTTGCCTTCGGCAACACGTACAATCTCCTTGTAGCTGACCCAGAAAGGTGTGGGGATGATGACCTCGTCGCCAGGGTTGACAAGGCACTGCACCAACTGGTAGATGCTCTGCTTGGCACCGGTCGAGACAACAATCTGCTCGGGTTTGAAATCGAGGTTGTTGTCGCGTTTGAATTTCTTGCAGATGGCTTCGCGCAGATCGGGGTAGCCAGGCACAGGCGGATAGTGCGTGAAATTGTCGTCGATGGCCTTCTTGGCGGCCTCTTTCACCACCTCGGGGGTGTTGAAGTCGGGCTCTCCGATGCTGAGGCTGATGACGTCTTTGCCCTGGGCTTTGAGTTCACGTGCTTTTGCGGTCATAGCCAGAGTCTCCGACTCGGCCATATTTAGAATGCGGTTTGATAAGATTTCCATTGTTTTGACAGTTTGATTTGAGTTTGCAAAATTACGAATTATTTTTGGAATGGATAGTTTTTTTTGCCAGCATTGCTTTTTTTCAATAATTATTTGTATATTTGTAGATTGCAATAAGCACGTAATTAATATTTTTTTAATCACATAAATTCCTGATAATTATGGCAAAAGAAATGAACGATGCCGAAGCATCGAAACTTGAGAAATTAAAAATTCTGCAGAGTACGCTGGATAAAATCGAGAAAAACTACGGCAAGGGATCCATTATGAAGCTCGGCGACCGTCCCGACGAGACCTACGATGCCATCTCGACAGGCTCGATAAGCCTCGACACGGCACTGGGCATCGGCGGTTTCCCGAAAGGCCGCATTATCGAGATATACGGTCCCGAATCGTCAGGTAAGACCACGCTGGCCATCCACGCTATCGCCGAAAGCCAGAAGAAGGGCGGCATAGCAGCCTTTATCGATGCCGAGCACGCCTTCGACCCCGTCTATGCCCGCAAGCTTGGTGTCGACATCGACAACCTGCTGGTGTCGCAGCCCGACAACGGCGAGCAGGCACTTGAGATTGCCGACAACCTGATACGCTCGGGTGCCATCGACATCATCGTCATCGACTCGGTAGCGGCGCTGACACCGAAAGCCGAGATTGACGGCGAGATGGGCGACTCGAAGGTGGGTCTGCACGCCCGCCTGATGTCGCAGGCACTGCGCAAGATGACGTCGACCATCAGCAAGACGGGCTGCTGCTGCATCTTCATCAACCAGCTGCGAGAAAAAATTGGCGTTATGTTCGGCAATCCCGAGACCACCACAGGCGGCAACGCGCTGAAGTTCTACACCTCGGTGCGCCTCGACATCCGCCGCATACAGGCCATCAAGGACGGCGACCAGAACATCGGCAACCGCGTGAAGGTCAAGGTGGTGAAGAACAAGGTAGCTCCTCCGTTCCGCACGTGCGAGTTCGACCTGATGTTCGGCGAAGGCATCTCGAAACAGGGTGAAATCGTCGACCTGGGCGTCGAGACCGGCGTCATCAAGAAGAGCGGCTCGTGGTTCAGCTACGGCGAGACCAAGCTGGCACAAGGCCGCGAAGGCGTCAAGACCCTGCTGCGCGACAATCCGGAGCTCAGCGACGAGCTTGAGGCCAAAATACGCCAGGCTCTGACCGAGAAAACAGAAGAATAAGATGCGACGACTTTGGATACTGATAGTGTTGATGCTGCCTCTGGCAACCCTGAGGGCGCAAAACCCCGACGAGGTGGTCAGCGGCAGTAGCGACATTGGGTTCGACAGCGGCGTTGGTGTCAGCCAGTCGCTGCGACCGGCGGTATCGGAACACGACTACAACCGCTTCTTCCTCGAAGGAATTCTTGGCATCGAGAAGTATGGTTCGCTGGGAATAGGAGGCACAATTGCCTACCTGCCCAAATGGATAGGCGCCTACGCTACAGCCGTGGCCTACGAAAGCCACTCGATGTATACGGTGGGTCCCACTTTCAGGCCGCTGGCAGGCATCATCGGCGTCGACTGGCAGCTGTACGGCGGAATGGCCTACGCTTCTCCCATAACGAGGCACTTCGACAACCGCTTCGGATTCGAGATAGGCACACGCTTTGCGCCCAGTGCCAACAACAGTTGGGGGCACTTTGCGTGGTGGAGCCTGTCGCTGAGCCGCCTGCACGTCAACGGCAACTCATACTTCACCGTCGGGCTGAGCCTGAACCTGATATCGTTGACAGGACTGATAATAGTCTTATAAACAGCCGCCTGCAGAACCGCAGCCGGCACAACGCACCACAATTATGGAAGAAATGACAGAAGACGAACTGGTACAACAAACGTTTGAAGAACTGATGGCTACGTGCCGCGCCACCCAGACGCTGACACCCGCCGACGAAAACAATATTTTCCGCGCCTTCAACATAGCGCGCAACGCGCACAGCGACACGCGCCGCAAAAGCGGCGAGCTGTACATCTTCCATCCGCTGGCAGTGGCTATGATTGCCGTCAAGGAGGTAGGACTGGGTCCCATCGCCGTAATCTGCGCCCTGCTGCACGACGTGGTGGAAGACACCGACATAACCCTTGACGCGCTGCGAGCCATCTTCGGCGACCGCGTGGCACGAATAGTGGACGGCGTCACCAAGATCGACAAAGCCACTATGATTGCCGAGCAGAACGACGACTTCTCGTCGCAAGCCGAAAACTACCGAAAGATACTGCTGGCAATGTGCGACGACGCCTACGTCATCTTCCTCAAACTCTGCGACCGCCTCCACAATATGCGAACGCTAGGCTCGATGAAGGACACCAAGAAACTGGCCATCTCATCCGAGACCCAATACCTCTATATACCGCTGGCACACCGACTGGGACTCTACAACATCAAGACCGAGCTCGACGACCTGGTGATGCAGTACACCAACCCCGACAAATACGCCGAAATAGCAGGTAAAATAAGCCAGTCCGTCGGCACTGAGCTGAAGCTGAAGGAATGCTTTACAGCCCCGATACGCGAACTGCTGGACCAGAACGGATTCCACTATACCGTCAAATCACGTGTCAAATCAGTCTATTCCTGCTGGAAGAAGATGCAGAACAAAGGCGTTCAGTTCGACGAGATCTTCGACCTCTACGCAATGCGTATCATCCTCGACATACCCGGCAGCGACACTATGAGCGACGAAGAGCTGCGCAAAATAGAGAAAGAGGAATGCTTCAAGGTATACGCCCTGATTACAGGTCTTTTCAGACCGCAGCCCACACGCTTCCGCGACTGGATAACGACACCTAAAAACAACGGCTACGAATCCCTTCACACCACGGTAATGAGCCCCATAGGCCGCTGGGTGGAGGTGCAGATACGCACCACACGTATGGACCGCATAGCCGAGAAAGGTATGGCGGCGCACTTCCTCTACAAGGAGGCACACCCCGACGAGCCCGTGCAGCAGTCGCCCGTCGAGCAGTGGCTTGGACAGATACGTACCTCGCTCGAAGACCCCAACAAGAACGCCCTCGACCTTGTGGAGGAATTCAAAGAAACTCTATACACCAAAGAAATATACATCTTCACGCCCAAAGGCGAGACCATCAAACTGCCTTCGCGCAGCACTGTGCTCGACTTCGCCTATGCCATCCATTCCGAGCTCGGCGAGCACTGCATTGGTGCCAAAGTCAACGCCCGCGTGGTTCCCATAGGCTACCGTCTGCACAGCGGCGAACAGGTGCAAGTGCTCACATCGCAAAAAACATTCCCCAACGAAGAATGGCTCAAAGAAGCACAGACACAGCGCGCCAAAGACCACATCAAAGACTATCTGCGCAACGAAAAGAAACAATACTACGACGCAGGCGAGGAAAAACTGCGTGCTTTCCTTGAGAAATCAAAACTCACCCTCACTTCCGAACGCACAGCGCGAATGAGGCTCTATTTCAACATCGACAACGACATAGAGCTCTACTACCGCATAGCCACCGGCGACATCACCGAAGAGGCTATGAAACAATGCTTCCACCTGACGCGTTCCAAACCGCAGCTGCTCTTCCTGCAACCCTATCAGGAACTCTTCGGCAGCGACGACAAAGGCAAACGGAGCCCCCTGACGCAAGGCCCCATCACCACATCGCCCTTCCTGGCCGACAGCAAGTACGACAACCTTGAAACCCAGCCAGCACCCTGCTGCAAACCCGTGCAGGGCGACCGCGTGATAGGCATCGTAAGCGACAACCGCATAATGGTGCACCGCACCAACTGCCCCAACGCCATACACGAGATGTCGACACACGAAGACCGCATAGTGCGCGTACGCTGGCGCCCCGGCGAAAAGATTGCCTTCCTCACCGGCATAACCATCACCGCCATCGACCGCAAAGGCCTGCTGCAGCAGCTCACACGCATCATCAGCGAGGATATGGACCTCAATATGCGTGCCATCACACTCGAAACCTCCGAAGGAATAGTCCACGGACTTATAATGCTTTATGTCCACAACCTCGGCAGCCTAGACCAACTGATAGAAAGCATCCGCGCCATCGAAGGCGTCGAACAGGTACAGCGAGTATAACCACTCTTCATCAACAATGCGTTGTCGGTTTTCTATCCTGCGACCAATCCACATTCACCATATATATTCTTCTTAAGAAGAATATATAAACCAATAAGATATGTACAGAATCAACTCCATATCATCTCCATATCATCTCTATAACAAGTCTATATTAACTCTATTGCGCCTTCGGGTACACTCTAGGTATCCTCCGAGTATCCTTTAGGCATCCCCTATCAAAGTCCTATCCCCGCATCGGCACAATAATATCCACCCTTCGGCGTTAGAGAGTTATAAAAACACCCGTTTCCAAAGGCAACAATTAAACAGTTCAACAATTCAACAAACATACTCAATACAACTATGGCAACCAAAAAAGGCTCACATATAAGCGGCAAGCTGGGCAACAAAATCCACTACGTTGTCAATGGCGTTGAACGCATCCGCACCACTCCACAGCACGTTGCCAATCCGCGCACCCCTGCCCAGCAGGGACACCGCTCCTCTTTCGGCAACATCTCACACCTGTCGTCAAAAATGAAACAGGCATCGGACATCGGGTTTCATCATATAGCCCGTCGCAATAAAACACGCCCCGACCTCTACTTCCGTCACATCAACAAAGACTGCCTCACCACCGACGGCAACATCGACTACCCCCACATCATCATCAGCCACGGCAACGTCGCGCGCGTCGAGTTCACAGATGTTCGACTATCCTTAAAATCCGCCGCCCCCATACTCCATCTCACTTTCGACCCCTGCCTGACTGTCGGCAACGCCGACCCCAACGACGAGCTATACCTCCTGGCCTTCTGTCCCGCTCTTGACTCCGCCATCCTCTACCAACCCGTACTACGCAGCGCTGGACAACTCACCGTCACCCTTCCCGCCCAATGGATTTATACCAATGTAATGGCTCAAAACAACAATAAAATATCCCCCGAGCAACCCGCTAACGCATCAACACATTTACACCTTAACACCATCCATCTCTACGCTTTCCTCCTATTCCCGGGGCCCACGCCCGACACACCTGTATCCGACAAACAGTCAGCAAAAAACCGCAGAGGCCACACCTCCACAACCATCTATATCCCGCTAACCTGAGCACATCCCCGCAATGGGTGAGCCCGATCTAGTAAATTATAGGTTGCATTTGATTGCATACCATTAAAATTTGGAACATATGTAATGTTGCCTGAAATCTTTATTTTGTTTCCATCTGGATCCACCATCTTTACCGGATTCCAGGCGCAGTAGGCATATGGTGACAGGCTTGGATACCTGTCCGACATTGGGTCGACAGAGAGGAAAAGGCCGGACAAATCGCAGTCATAGTAGCGGGTACCGAAGTAGTAAATCTTGTGAACAAGTCCAGTGGACTTTTGAGCCGAGCCCCGCAAAGTCCCTCACTTTGCGGATTAAGGCGAAGGGAGTCTTTCTCTATACCAAAGCCCGTGGATGTCACAAGCTCCAGTGGAGCGCGTGGAGGAGCCTTGTGCGTGGCAGCCCCGTCTTTCTTCTCCATCTCGCTGTAGCCTTGCAAAATCCAAAAACAGCCGTTTTCGTTATTTCCGTAGGCTGTTGTATGCTGGTATATTATGTTCCCTGATGTTTGCAAAGCATTGAATTTATTGACATAACGCAAGACAGGGCGTTTTATTGTGAGATAGGCAAAACGTCAGATGCGACAGGTCTTTAAACGTTAAACTATAACCTTTAACCTTTATATGGATTAGTTTTGCGGATTTGGAAATCCTTATAATAAGATGTGGCGGAGCACAGATCCGATGCAACGAGTCACAACGGGAACATCCGCCGCGACAGGAAATCCTCAAAATAAGTTGTGGCGGAGCACAGATCCGCCACAACGGGGTCAAACGGAACATCCGACGCGACGGGCCACAACGAGTCACAACGGAACATCCGACGCGATGGGGGATTAATCACTATTTATGAACACACTTCTGAAAAAAATAATATTCTTTAAACCAAATATCATGTCTCAATAAACTTCTT
>JAEEMK010000101.1 GCA_016283175.1 Bacteroidales bacterium | reverse complement strand
TACCTGCTGACCCTCGTCACCGCCTCCGGCCACCGCATCACATCACGCCTGATGAAAAGGTAAATTAGTTTGATTCACGTCCGAAAAAGTTGGCATTTTTGATTTTTTTTGTATTTTTGCACTTTAATCCAAATCGTCAATTGCAAAGTAAAGCACCGACCACCGATGCGATCGCCTAATAAAGAAGGGAGGAAATAATATGAAAAACCATAAATTGTCAATTGTTCTTTTATTGTTGTTGATTCCGTCTTTGTCCCGTGCCCAGTATTTTGACTGGGTTGAAAGGTATACTGGTAGCGAAGCTTCTGGGTATCAAAATAATACAAATGATATTCGAAGTTGTGTTGTAGACAACAATGGGAACTTGTATTTTTCGGGCAGATGTTCAGTCGATGCTGGTTTCCGAGGCAACATATTTCTTCCAATGTCTCCTTATGGATCAGAATGGAATACATCTTGTGGAGTTATTGGGAAAATATCTGCAGATGGAAATCTTGTTTGGAGCAAAATCGTCCACGGCAACGGCCATAGCCACGGGATAGACAATATTCAGCTTTTAGGAGATTCATTGATATTCAGCTATATACCTGTTTATATTCCACATTCATATCCCCGTGACTGGTCGATTCAAACAATTCCATATGTGTATTATTTGGATACGCTTATGTATTTTTACGAAGGTGACAGCATTGTACATAATGGTTGTAATTTGTATAACTACAATTTTTTTTTCAATGTGCTACCTGCCACCGCATATGTTGTGTTTGATTTGAACGGAAATATTGTGGAACAGCATTGGTTAACAGTTGCACTCCTAAACAGCGAAAGAGAGCCATTTAATGTATACGACCAAATAGGAGGTAATCTTAACAATAAAAATATTTTATTAACTAATGGTTTAAGTGTCTTAAACACTATTTTTGACAATGATGGCAATATAGTATTAATTCGGCAAATGCGAGAAAACGTTTCTGTTAACATTAACGATACTAATTCTTATGCACATTACGACATTCAAAGCCCTGAGGTCAGCGGTTTGCGCATTTATGTCGATGGCAAGCGTTATTTTGACATTCCTCTGCCTGACGTAAGGCCGTCGACGGGCTATAATAATAATTATCAGATACTGAAGTTTTCACCGCATTTTGACAGTTTGCTGGCGTCGCAGTTTCTTTTTGAACCGACACTGGAGCATCTGGATACAATATGCGAAATCCAGGTCAATGATTTGAAGTGTGCCAAGGACGGCAATGTCTATCTGGTCGCTAACAGTGATTATAATCTCTCTGCGACTGGGGAGGCCAACAGCCTAAAGATTGGCGGGTCGGATAGTTTGTGTTTGCATTTCCACAGCTACGACAGCGGTGAAGGCTTCTTTGTAAAATACGACACGATGTTAAATCCTGTCTATTTGAGGCAGTACGAAAGGGACACGTCAATAGTGCTCAATGGAAACAGGGGCTTGAGTAGCGCAATGTGGGGCTGCCAGTTTGACGACGATGGCATTTTGACGATTCTGGGAGGCGCCTCGTCAATGGATTCCTCGATTACAAGCTGCTACTTTGACACCACCGAAGTAGAGTTGAACAAAACATTCATCAGAGTCAATCCTGAAAATGGAACTGTTGTTAATCAAGCCGTAACGGTTTCTGCCGAGCAGAGCTCATTTGGTGGTGGCGGAGCCTATTTTACAGACTTTGAGGCCTCCGGCAACCGTCTGATATGGCAGTTTAAATACCGCTGGTGGTTGGATTTTGCCGACAGCCTTTACGAGAAGCCTGAAAAGACGCAGTGGGGTATGGGCTTCGCCGTGTGGGACTACGACGGCAACGAGCTGTATTTTGTGGACTATGGCGTTAACGGCAGTGTTAATAACGGCACACGCTCAATGTGCCTTCAGGACAGCGTGCTGTATCTGACAGGTATGCTGGCGTCGGGCGGGGCGCAGTTCGGCGACATAACAGTGCCTAACGCGGGCGCAAGCCAGTCGTTCATAGCACGTTATGTCGACACAGCGTTTATGCATCCCTATGTGCAGCCGGGCAGCCAGCAGGACATCCAGCTGGTGGTGCGTGACGGCGAGCCGGTGGTTACGGTCTATCCCAACCCCTGCACGCAGCGCGTCACGGTGGACTGGGACGGCGAGGAGCCTCTCGCATCGGCTTTCGTCACCGACATCAGCGGCCGCTCATACGACATAATCCTCAAAGCCGCAGGGCAAGGCCGCTACACGGTCGATTTCTCCTCGATGCCCCCGGCCAACTACCTGCTGACCCTCGTCACCGCCTCCGGCCACCGCATCACATCACGCCTGCTGAAAAGATAGAATTAATAATTTTTTGCAGTATTTTGCTATTTTGCTGAAAAATTGTATCTTTGTAGATTGTTGTATCACGTATTGTGGTGTGCAACATTGTGTAATAGAGTGTAATAAATATTTTGTAAACTTATAAAATGGCAAGTTTTTTATCGAAAATCTTCGGCAGTAAGTCGCAGCGCGACCTTAAAGAGGTCAATCCTTTCCTGCAGTCGGTATTGAAAGTTTACCCTGCTATCAAGGAACTCACCAACGATCAGCTGCGCGCCAAGACCATAGAATTCAAGGAACGTATACGTAACAAAGTCAGTGAAGAGGAGGCTGAACTCGCAGAATTGCGCAAACGTATTGAGGAAGAATACGATATGCCTATCGATGAGAAGGAGCAAATCTATAAACGCATTGACGAACTCGAGAAAACATCATACGACAAAACTCAGGATATCCTGAATGAAATACTTCCCGAAGCGTTCTCGGTTGTGAAAGAAACGGCTCGTCGTTTTGCTGAAAACGAGGAAGTTGTCGTTACTGCCACCGATCACGACCGCGATCTTTCGGCAACGCGTGAGAGTGTGAGCATCGACGATGCCGGTATGGCGCACTACAAGAACCATTGGATGGCAGGTGGCAATATGATTACGTGGGATATGGTGCACTACGACGTCCAGCTTATCGGCGGTATCGTGCTGCATAGCGGCAAGATTGCCGAGATGGCAACGGGCGAGGGTAAAACCCTTGTCGCTACGCTGCCTGTCTACCTCAATGCGCTGCCGGGCAAGGGTGTCCACGTGGTCACAGTGAACGACTACCTGGCTAAACGTGACTCGGAGTGGATGGGTATGCTCTTCGAGTTCCACGGCCTTACTGTGGATTGCATCGACAAGCACGAACCCCACAGTGACGAGCGCAAGCGCGCTTACAACTGCGACATTACCTATGGTACTAACAATGAATTCGGTTTTGACTATCTGCGCGACAATATGAGCCGCAATCCCGACGAGTTGGTTCAGCGCGGCCACAACTACGCCATAGTCGACGAGGTCGACTCGGTGCTTATCGACGATGCCCGTACACCTTTGATTATCAGTGGTCCCACGGCTAAAGGTGACGATCAGGAGTTTGACCGTTTCAAACCTGTCATCGAGAAACTGTACAACACTCAGCGTATGCTGGTCACTACAATCCTGGCCGACGCCAAGCGCGATTTGAACAACAATCTTGACCAGAAACCTGACCAGCCGGGTGCTATGGCTCTGCTGCGCGCCTATCGCGGTCTGCCGAAGAACAAGGCACTCATCAAGTTCCTCAGCGAGACCGGTGTAAAGGCTCTGCTTCAGAAGACCGAGAACTTCTATATGCAGGAGCAGAACAAGTATATGCACATTATCGACGACGAGCTTTATTTCGTTGTCGACGAGAAACAGCGCACCGTTGAGCTTACTGACAAGGGTATGGATTTTCTGGCCGATATGGGTGAAGACCGCCGTTTCTATCAGCTGCCCGATGTGGGTGCCGAGATCGCCGAATTGGAAAAAGAAGCTTTGACGCCAGAGGAGAAAAGCAAGAAGAAAGAGGAGATATACAATAATTTCGCCATCCAGAGCGACCGTGTCCACACCGTTGACCAGCTTTTGAAGGCTTACACCCTCTTCGAAAAGGATATTGACTATGTGCTGACCGAGGACCGTCAGGTTAAAATTGTCGACGAACAGACGGGCCGTATTATGGAAGGCCGCCGTTGGAGCGACGGTTTGCATCAGGCTGTCGAGGCAAAAGAAAACGCCAAGGTCGAGGCTGCAACGCAGACATACGCTACCATCACGCTGCAGAACTATTTCCGTATGTACAAGAAACTGGCGGGTATGACTGGTACAGCTGAGACCGAAGCTGGTGAATTCTGGAATATTTACAAGCTTGATGTTGTCGTTATACCTACCAACAAGCCCATAGCCCGTGTGGATATGGACGATATGATCTACAAGACCAAACGCGAGAAATTCAAGGCTGTCATTGAGGAAATTGAACGCCTGCGTGGCGAAGGCCGTCCTGTGCTGGTGGGTACCACCAGTGTGGAGACATCCGAGCTGCTCAGCAAGATGCTGACGATGAAGGGCATCAAACACAACGTCCTCAATGCCAAACTGCACAAGAAAGAGGCTGACATCGTTGCCGAGGCCGGTGAGCCGGGCCGCGTAACCATTGCAACCAATATGGCAGGTCGTGGTACCGACATCAAGTTGAAGGGCGATGTGCGCGAACACGGTGGACTGGCCATCATTGGCACCGAACGTCACGAGAGCCGTCGTGTTGACCGTCAGCTGCGCGGACGTGCCGGCCGTCAGGGTGACCCGGGTAGTTCGCTTTTCTTTGTGTCGCTTGAGGACGACCTGATGCGTATTTTCGGTTCGGAGCGTATTGCTTCGATAATGGACCGTATGGGCCTGCAGGAAGGCGAAGTGATCCAGCATTCGATGATTACCAAGCAGATAGAACGTGCGCAGAAGAAGGTTGAGGAAAACAATTTCGGTATGCGTAAACGTCTGCTTGAGTATGACGACGTGATGAACAACCAGCGTACTGTTATTTATAACAAGCGTCGCAATGCGCTTTACGGTGACCGCTTGAGTATCGACATCTCAAATATGTTCTATGATACTTGCGAACTCCTGTACAATGATGCTGACCAGAATCACGACTATGAAGGATTCAAGATGGAGATGATTCGCGTCTTTGCGCTCGATGTTCCGTTTACTGAAAAAGAATTGTTCAATGCACGTAGCAGTGAAATGATTCAAAAGCTTTACGAGCTAACATACAACTCTTATCGTGAACGTATGCAGCGTCTGGCCGAGACGGCATATCCTTTTATCAAGAATATCCACGATAACACACGCTACCTCAATGTTGTGTTTCCAATAACCGACGGCGTCAAGACGATGAATGTCATCTGTCCTGTTCAGAAGGCTTATGAGAATGGCGGCCGCGAGGTGCAACTCTCAATAGAAAAGAATATCACGTTGGCTATTATCGATGACGCCTGGAAAGAGCATCTGCGCGAACTTGATGATCTGAAGACCTCGGTTCAGAATGCTTCATACGAGCAGAAGGATCCTCTCTTGATATACAAGTTCGAGTCGTTCAACCTATTCGAAAAGATGTTGCTCGAAATCAACAGACAGATAGCCTCGTTCTTAAGTCGTGCCAGCCTGCCTGTCAAACAGGAAAGCGATATGAAGGAAGGTCATCAGCCTACCAGCAATCAGAAAGGTTTGCGCACAAGCCGTAATAATGATGCTCCTGAAGCTCAGCGTACTGCCCCACGTGAAAAACCGCAGCCGGTACACGTAGAAAAGAAAGTCGGCCGCAACGATCCTTGCCCTTGTGGCAGTGGCAAAAAATATAAAAATTGTCACGGTCGTAATGCCGAGGAATGAAAATGAATACTTTTATTATAGAATATCAACGTTCAAACAATCAAACAATTATGAAAAAGCGAATCATTATCCTGCTCCTACTTGTTGGAAGCATAACTTACTCTGCAAAAGCACAGCTTTTCCAGATGGGTCTCAAGTTGCAGTACTCCTCTGAGTCGGTTGATGAAATGGTAAACAGTGTCAACCGAGAAGTTCAGAATTTTTCTACGGAATTCCTTAAAGGATGCGAGGGCGGTCTGTTGTTGCGTGTAAACATCGGACGCTTAATAACTATCCAACCTGAGGCTAATTTTTCAATCAGCTCGATTTGGGACACTGTTGATGCACAGAGTGACTTTATTTCATCAACTCTGGCAGCTTTCCAGAATGTCCAGACTGTTAATCTTTCGGTGCCTGTACTTGCTGCAGTACATCTGATTGATATAGAAAAGCTTGTTGATCTTAGAGTCTTTGCTGGTCCGGAATTCTACACCACTATTAAAGGTGCTACGGAAGAAGGTGGAATGGATTTTAGCAAGTATTCGCTTATCTTCGGTGTCGGAGTTGACCTTTTTGACATTCTTTACGTTGACGGTCGTGTCGCACGTTTTTCAGAAGGCGATATGTACTATCGTCTCGGTGTAGGTCTACTTTTCTGATTCTGATATGAAAATCAGACCAACTCTGCTTTTGATTTGTTTGATGCCATTCTTTGCAGAGGCACAACAAGTCAAGGGAAGGGTTGTTGATGCAGCCAATGGAGAACCGTTGGTGGCTGTATCGCTTAATTGGTCGACAACCAATGTCGGCACACTTACTGATTCCAACGGTGTTTTTTCGCTGCCGAGACATAGCACTGTTCACACACTTGTTGTGAGAAATGTGGGATATGTCAATGATACGTTGGTGTTATTATCTAATTCTGACACTACTGTAGAAATACGTTTGCATCACAGTGGTGTTGTGTTGAAAAAGGTTTCTGTACGTGGACGCCGTCGTGCTTCGTTTACAAAGATGTCTTCACTTGAGCAGACAGAAGTGATAACTGTCGAGGGACTGCGCGGACTTGCCTGCTGCAATTTGGGAGAGAGCTTCGAAAACTCGGCCACGGTCGATGTCGGCTATTCCGATGCTGTGTCTGGCAGCAAGCAGATTCAACTGCTGGGACTCGCGGGAATCTATTCCCAGATGCTTCTTGAAAACACTCCGTTCCTGCGCGGACTGTCTGCACCGTTCGGACTTGGCTATGTGCCAGGACAATGGATGGAAAGTATTTCGGTTAGCAAAGGTGTGGCAACAGTCAAAAACGGTTATGAGGCTATTACTGGTACCATTAATCTGGAATACGAAAAGCCTAACAAGGGTGATCGCTTTTCACTTAATCTATATGAAAACAGCGATTTGAAATCGGAGCTTACCGCTAAAGTGAACCATAGATTCAATGAACATCTTGCAACAGGTTTTCTCGTCTATGGAACCTTCAACGCACAGCGCACCGACCATATCGGTCACGACGGCTTTTCGGACTATCCTTTGCAGCAACAGTTGAACATCGCAAATCGATGGCATTATGAGAATGGTAAAGGCTTTGTATCCCAATCGCTCATAAACTATATTCACGAGTTCCGTTTGGGAGGAGATATGCGTTATGAGTCGAGTATGCGTGGCAATGACAGTATCTATGGATTTGGCGGCACCACTGACAGATTGCATTTCTTTACCAAAAACGGTTTCAGACTTTCGAACACCGCTTCATTTGGCTCACAAGTCGCAGCCACTTGGTTTCGCCAAGATGCCTACTATGGTCTTTCTGACTATCGCGGTGAAGAGAAAAACCTATATATAAATCTTCTTGTCAATGCGGAAGTGAGAGGTGGACATATAGTTGATTACGGTGTCTCCTTCCGTTATTGTGACATTGACGAGCATCTTTCGTATCTGGCCTACGTTGGTGCTCCGCTGCTGAATATCAATGGAGGGGATAATTTTGTGTATCGTGAGATACTGCCTGGAATATTTGGTCAGTATACTTTTCGGTACGGTGATATTTTCAATGCTACTTTGGGGCTGCGCTACGACTATAGTGTTCCTCCTGCATCTGTGGCTGCACAGTCTGCACCTGCAGCATTTTACGCAGGAGATGACTATTTGAGTCATTCTCTGACACCTCGGTTGCATTTCCGATGGAATGTCTGGAACGACTGGATTCTACGTGGCTCTATCGGACGCGGTTTCCGCACTCCTAACATCATTGCCGAAAATTTTGGCATTCTCGCTTCGGGACGTCACATTGTGATATCGGAGTGGATTGGTCGTGAGGAGGCTTGGAACGGTGGAATCAATATCACAAAGAAAATCAAACTCTCGGGTGACAGAGAAATCAGTTTTGCAGTTGATTACTATTATACAAACTTTATCAATCAGGCTGTTGTCGACCTTGATGTCGCTGCTGATCAGATTTATTTCTACAATCTTGATGGACAAAGTTATTCCAGTGTGCTTCAAGCCGATTTAAATATCGAACCTTTGGAGGGTTTTTCCGTGTCGCTGGCTGGAAAAATCAACGATGTGCGCTGCACCTACCACGGTATGTTGATGCGTAAGCCGTATACGTCGTTTTGGAAAGGTCTTCTTGTCTTAAGTTACCATACTCGTTTTGACAAGTGGCGCTTTGACCTAACAACTCAACTCAATGGACCACAGCGTCTGCCGTTGAACAAGGGCAATGTGCAGGGCGAAACCGAGGCGTATTTATATATGCTTGGACAGGTGACGCGTCGATTCAAACGTTTTGAGCTTTATGGCGGTGTCGAGAATATCACAGGTTATGTTCAACCAACGCCGGTCATCGGCTATGATGCCCCGTTTTCACAGGCCTTCGACGCTTCGGTTGTATATGCTCCTTTGATGGGTAGACTTTATTATCTTGGCTTGAGATTCAATATTATGTAGCATTATGTGGAGTAATAAACAATATTAAGAATACTGGTTTCGTTAATAGCTAAAACATTAAAATTATGAAGAAAAATATATTTATCCTGATCCTGGCGTTATGTTGCTGCAGTGCATCATTTGCACAAAAAAAGACTTCGAAAAACACCAAGACTGTTGAGATTTCCATTCCGGGCTACTGTTGTAAAGGTTTAAACGCCACCATCGAAAAGACGCTGGCCTATGAGCGCGGAGTCGTGGATTGGACACTGCATCAAGAGAAAAAGACAGTCTCTGTGGTCTATCGCGAAGGCAAGACCGACCCTGTAAAAATTGAAAGAGCATTGGCTGCCAATGGTGTTCGCACTGCTAACCAGACTCCCAATCCTCGTGCCATAGAGAAACTGCCAGCCTGCTGCCAGCCTGCCGCTCGTGGCGAGGCATCGTGCAATAAAATGTAAGATTGTAAAATGAACATTGTCGATCATATCCGCGAAACACGCGACATAACACGCGATGAACTGCAACTGATACTTACGACTGAAGACAAGGACAGCATAGAGTATCTGCGCAATTCGGCACGTGAAGTCGCCACGGCTGCCTATGGCAACAAGATTTTTATGCGTGGACTTATTGAAATCTCCAGCCATTGTAAAAATGACTGCCTCTATTGCGGCCTTCGTCGAAGCAACAGTGCGGCCGTTCGTTATCGCCTTGCCGACGAGCAGATATATGACTGTTGTGAACAGGGCTACAAACTCGGTTTCCGTACTTTTGTTATGCAGGGTGGGGAAGATGGATGGTTTGATGATAAACGGATGTGTCGTATTGTCAGTACTGTTCGAGAAAAATATCCTGATTGTGCCATTACTCTGTCACTTGGCGAACGCAGCCGAGAAAGCTACCAAGCTCTCTTTGATGCCGGTGCCAATCGGTACTTGTTACGCCACGAAACCGCTTCGCCCGAGCATTATGCAAAACTGCACCCTTCCGAGATGTCGTTTCAAAACCGTATTGACTGTCTTCATAATCTAAAAGAAATTGGATATCAGGTGGGTTGTGGCTTTATGGTCGGATCTCCCTATCAGACGTTTGACACGCTTTTTGCCGATTTGCAGTTCATCCGTTCGTTCCAGCCGCAGATGGTTGGCATAGGACCGTTCATATCGGCTTCTGGTACGCCTTTTGCCGACCAGCCCAATGGTAAAGTCAGTTATACTTTGCGACTATTGGCACTCATTCGCCTGATGCATCCTCCGGTACTATTGCCGGCTACCACAGCGTTGGGCACATTGCACCCTCAGGGACGTGAACTTGGCATCCAGTTTGGAGCCAATGTCGTGATGCCAAACCTGTCTCCGCGAGATCACCGCAAGGATTATTCAATTTATGACAATAAGATTTGTACAGGCGAGGAAGCTGCCGAATGCCGTGCCTGTACAGAAGGACGTATCCGCAAAATTGGATTTGAAACTGTTGTAGACAGGGGCGATTTCAATCCCAATCTTGAATTTTGAGTAATATTAAAGGCATAAGGATAAACCTTATGCCTTTATTCTGTTTGTACAAATTGGGGTAATCAATTACCAACTTCCTGCTGATAGCGATTCAGGTCGCTTTCCGAGTTGCGTACAGCTTCGTCGGCGGCATTGACTTTTTCTTGGGCAGCACCCATTTTGTCTTTGTTCTTGTCGATGTTGGCGTTCAGCTTCTCGATTTCCTTGTTGCAGTCCTCAATTTTCTTTTGATATTTGGCTATTTCTGCTTTTTTCTTTTCGATTTTCTGCTGGTCGGAGGCTATGTTTTTCTCGATTTTAGCTACTGCGGCAGCAGCTTTTTCCTGATTTTTCTGTGCTTTCTCAAGGTTTTTCTGCTCGGCGCCGACTTTCATCTGTGCTTCAAATTTGGAAACATAGCGTGGGAAGTTCTCGGCGAAGGTGCGTACATTGTTGTTCAGCTCGTTCTGGCTGATAGTCAAGTTGGGTGATTTGGCGAAGAAGGTGATGACGGTGACGCGGTCTTTCTTCTTGCCCTGCTCCTCGATCTTGGCGTAGAAATCGACAGGCTGGGCGTAGATGGCGTCGAAAGTCTGGTTCAGAACAGCCACATATCCGTTTGTCTTGGTTGATTTTACCGACGATTCTTTGAGACGCTGGTTCAAGGCCTCGGTTACGATGTCCTTCTCTTGTGTAACACTTAATGTGAATGCTGGGACTGTGAAGTCGCCGTATTGGATTGTGGTCTCTTGCACGGTCTGTGCTTTAAGCCCTGCAAGCATTGTAAATGCGAGGGCCAACAATGATAATTTTTTCATAGGGCTTTGCTGTTTAATTGTTTTCTTTCATTTGGTCTGCAATATTGTAGACGTTTTCTATAATCTCTTTTGATTTGTCGTCAAGGTCGCTTTTTCGAATCTCTTCCAAAAATAAATCATTGAATCTCTTTGCAGATTTCTCTTTTTTGTATTTTTTGTCGAAGGTGTCCATCATTTCTTCCAGCTCGGCATAGCAGTCATAGTATTTGGCTTTGTTGTCGGCTGTGATACCTTCGTCGCTGATTATTGAGAAACATTGCTCC
Organism: Bacteroidales bacterium; assembly: GCA_016283175.1. Taxonomy (GTDB): domain Bacteria; phylum Bacteroidota; class Bacteroidia; order Bacteroidales; family P3; genus Colimorpha. The sequence continues at coordinate 29,838 of JAEEMK010000101.1, read as the reverse complement.
GTCTTATGTGCCAGCAACTTTGCGTCGCGTCGCATATTGGTCTTACACGAACTAAACATAAATACTGCCGTTGCAAAGACTGCCAGTAATAGTACTTTCTTCATACTCTTGAAATATAATTTATTATGATTCTTTATTATACTACTGTTCCGTTTGTAAATAATTTGCAAATATACAAAAAAGATGTTGAATAGGGAAAAACTTTCTTTTTTTTACAAAAAAACAGACGGTTTGCGTTTGAACGTCCGTCTGTTTTTGTTGTGTTTTTTATTGTAGGCTTAAAGCTCTATTTCGTCAATGAATTTCGTATCGGTTTCGAAGTTCATCAGTCTCATTTTCTTCCATTTTTTTGCAAACAGGCCTTTGCGCTGTCCTACAAGTGCCTGATAAGTGACTTTGTTCTTGATTTGCAGTGCGTAAAGTTCTTTGATTTTGTAGCCGGGATGCATCTCTTTTATTTTTTCGACAATACTGTGCGGATAGTATTTTTCGTCTACATACCAGCGTGTCTCGGTGCCTTTGGGTGAAAAACGATAGGAGGTCTTCGTGCCATTATCGTTTACGAAGTATGCGTCGTAGATTAAGGTGTCGATTATTCTCCAATCCACGTTTTTAACATCCTGTGCTTGGCGATGGAAGTCTTTAACATAGCGTTCGGGTACATCTTTTTCCGAGACGCTCTTGCCGTTTTGTGCAAACAGCATTGTTTGACTAAGCAATGCAGCTACTGCAAATATGAGTATCTTTTTCATTTTTAATATTTTATTTTGTTTTGTTTTTCTGCTAATGAATTACAAATATACTAACAATAATTATATGGACAAAATTTTTTAGAGATGAAGTTTGTTTACGATGTTTTTGAGGACTTTTTCACCGTCGCGAATGACCTGCAAACTCCAATATAGTTTCAGCTCCAGTTGCTCTTCTTCGCTCATTTCCCATTTTATTCCGGGGTCACGTCTTATGCGTTCGGTGGTGCTGAAAAGGCTGAGTGCGGCGCAGACTGAAATGTTGAAGCTTTCTGTGAAGCCGTACATTGGTATTTTTACGTATCCGTCGGCACCTTCTACAGCTTCTGCAGTCAGCCCTGTCAGCTCTGTGCCGAAAACTAGTGCTACGGGGCTGCTAAGGTCCAAATCGCCGATCATCGTGTCGTTTTCGTGCGGCAGTGTGGCGATTATGCGGTATCCTTTTTCGTGCAGGTGTTTGTATGCTTCTTTGATGTCGTGGTGTTTGTAATAATCTACCCATTTGCTGCTGCCCACAGCCACATCTCCGGCGGGGTTGAAGGCATTGCGGTTCTCGACAACGTGGACATCTTGAACACCGAAGCAGTCACAACTGCGCAGCACAGCGCTGGCATTGTGTGACTGGTAGATGTCTTCAAGCACAACAGCTATGTGGCGTGTGCGATGCTGCACAAGGCTGTCAAAGAGATTGCGCTTGTTTTCCGAGTAAAGCTCGCTGAGAGCCTCATAGAGTTTCTCTTTTTGCTCAAATGTGTAATGGTCAAAAAGTCCGGGGGCGTTTATTTTTCTTTCAGGCATTTATTGTTAAGGTTAAAGTCAAAGTTAAGGTTACAATCAACTACCATACATTGTCGAAATTCTCGCTGTTGCGCACTTTTTCGTCGCGTTGCCATTCTAAGACTTTGGCGTATTTTAGGTAGCTGTTTTGTGCTATGGAAAGTGTCAGGCTGAGGCCGTCTATACCGCCAAGTATGCCGCCGCGAAGAAAATAGTTGACCAGAAAGGCGCCGATACCGTGGCTCACAGGCGACCAACAGTGGACTTTCTTACCGCTGAGATATAGTATTTTTGCGCCTCGTGAGCTGTAGTTTCTACCAGGCTTGGCAAACAACTCGCCTGTGTTTTTGTATCGATAGTGTATCAAGTCTGCTTTGACACGAAGCGTGTTTTCTGTTGGTACGTGCGAGTGCTGTTTCACATCGCAGAATCGCAGTTTGTCGTGGCGGTACAGGCGTACCAGCCAGTCCGGATACCAGCGGCAGCATTTCACCCATCTGCTGCCTATGTAGTTGCGGCGACGCAACGCAAAACCGTCGTATGGGGTGTGCTCGAAGTCTGTTTTGTCTATGAACTCCACCAACTCTGGTGTCAGTCGCTCGTCGGCATCAATGCTCAGTACCCATAGGTTCTTTACGTAGTCGAGAGCTACATTTTTTTGTATGCCGTCGCCCAGATAGGGCTGCAGTATGACCTTGGCTCCAGCCTGCTCGGCAAGTGATACAGTGTTGTCGCTGCTCAGCGAGTCGACGACAATCACTTCGTCGCAAACCTGTTGCAGCGAATGTATGGCTTCTGCGATGTTGGCAGCCTCGTTCAGGGTTGTGATTATGCCTGATATCGGTTTCATTGTCATAGTTTATTTGTCAGTAACGCCTCGTAGTTCTGTTTTATTGTCCTGCCGAGTTCCTCGATGTCGATTTTTTTTATCTCGGCTGCAGTGTGGTATACTGTCTCTATGCCACAGTCGCTGTCGTCGGTTTCGAGCAGGAAAGGGTAGGGGTGTGCTGTAAGGCAATCGCGCACTTTTGTCCTTCGGCAGTCAAGCAGTGCATACCCGAATGAAACCCATATGCCTGCACGGAACAGTTGGTTGGCCATTTGAACGTTGCCTATGAATCCGTGCACCACCCAAATGCCGCCATTGTTGCTGCGTCGCATTTGCAGCAGTTCGTTGAAAGCGCGCACACAGTGTATAACCATCGGCTTGTCCAGCTTTTGGGCAATGCGTATCTGCCATTGAAACAAACGCATCTGAATGTCAAATGGCGTTGCCGAAGCCTTGTCGAGGCCGCATTCGCCAATGATTTGTGCTGCTGCGAAGTCGTCGCGGTGGTTGTAGGCAAATTCTTCGAATGTAGCCGTATTCTCTTTTTCGGCATACCAGGGATGGATACCAAAACTGCGGGGGGTGACGACACCCTCCGCAGTTTCACGGTGTGTATGGAAGTCGATAAACTCCATTATTTAACAACGAGACGGCGTACTATGCGTTCGTTCTTGTTCTGGAATACGACGTTGTAGATACCGCTGCTGAGTTTGCTGGTATTTACAGTGTAGATAATCTCACCCTGAGCGTTGAGGGTTGAGCGGTGAGCGATGCGACCCATTAGGTCGACGATAACAACCTCATAGCTTTCATTGCCATTCAGACTAACTTCAATGCTGCTGTGATCGTTGGCGGGGTTGGGATAGAACTGGCCGAAAGCCTCATCCTCGGCAGCATTGATGCCGGCGGCGGGGTTGTGACCCAGATAGAAGGTGTAGTATCCGCCCTGAGCGGCAGGCATCGGCTTGGTGATGGTCTTGCCGTTGTTGCTGGTGGCGCTGATGTAGTATTCAACAGTTGTGAACGTCTCGTTGTTCGAAGTGAATGTCGAGGTGGGGATTTCACCGTTGAAGCTGTTGTCGCTTCCTGCCGTCAAAGCCACCTCGTTCCACTGGCCGCCGTTAACGCGATAGACCAACTTGGCACTCTCTATGCCGCTCTTGTTGGTGATGGTGGCGGTGATGGGCGCATTTGTGTTGTAGTAAGCATTCTCGGTGTTGCCGGTGATGGAGGGGTGCAGGATGCGCACGGGGTTGTCGGCGGGAATCTGTTTGGTGATGCAGTGGATGGCACCGCCACTGCCGTCAAAGGTACGCACGTCTATAGGATATATTGTGTAGCCCGGATAGGCGGCTTTTATCGAGTCGATACGAAGACGGTCCCACTCGGCCGACGGCTCGCCGTTGACCACTTGCGAGAAGCAGGGCTGAACAATCACATTGTTCACGAAAGTGTGGTTGCTATACGTGCGGGTGAAGTTGTTGTCGTATTGAACTTGGTTTAAGAAATATCCGCCGTTGTTGGTGCAGGGGAACGGTATGAAGTGACGTTTGAATTTGTTGCCGAACACACTGGTGTAGCTGCACAGCGAGTCGATGTTTTTTGCAGCGGTTTTGTAGTCAACCCAGTTTTTGTAGTGCTCGGGGAATTTGGAGAAGACGAACTCGTTCTCGTCCACCAGTTCGCAGTACAGGTCGACGTGGCCTGTACCACCGTCGTACTGGAAAGCGGGTATGATATAGCATCCACGCGGACCCATAATGTGAGCCAGCGAGTCCTTAACCTGCTGATGCGAAAGCGAGGGCTTGTTTGATATCTGGATCGTGCTGGGATTGACACCGTCCCAGGTGTACTGTCCGTAGGTGCTCTGGTTGCCGCCATAGATGGCGTCGCTGCTTAACACCATTCCGGCACCGTCAACCACACAGTTGCCGCCTTCCCATTTTATCATTGTGATGTAGTTTGGTATGCCCATCTGTTGCTCTATCAGCGACGGCAGAGAGTCGTCGAGGGCGCGGCCGGCATAGTAGCCGAAGTCGACCATACCAACGCTGTCCTGGTCGCCATAGTAGAAAGCGATGGGGCCGCAGTCGCGGAACCAGAACGAGTTTCCTGTACCGATAATCCATTTCAGATTGTTGGTGCGAAGACCCATACCTGTCAGCTTGTTCTTGATGAGGGTGCTGTCTTCTGCGCTTTCAATGCGGACCCACGCCTCGGCACCGCCCAGCTGGATGGCGTCCATAAGGTAGAGGAACACATTGACAAAATCACCGTAAACAGCTGCATCGAGACAGGGTGTTGCCACATAGGCACCGCCGCCATTGTGCTGCCAGCCGCCGCTGTAGTGATAGTAGTCGGCATATCCGCTCACGATGGGGTCGGCATACCAATAGTCGTCGTTCTCGTGACCGGGAACGCGATAGTCATAATAGCAAGTGACCACGATGGCTTTAACCTCTTCCCATTCGCCGGGAAACCAGTTGTTTGCCGGCAGTTGCAGACCGGTGCCTTTGGGCTGGACGGCCTCTTTGGGTGCAGGAGCTACGGGATGGTTGGCTTTTATCTGCTGTTTTGAAATGTCGCGCTGGTGAAAGCTTTCGCGGACAGATTTCAATCGCATCTCTTTGTTTACAGGCTCGATTTGGGCCATTGCTGCTCCTATGACAAGGAGGCTGATGGCAAGACTAAACAGTTTTTTCATTTTGCAAGTATAGATATTGTTTAAGTCAAGATTAGCGTTTCTTCAGGCTGAGGATTTCGCGGGCCTCGTCGCTGGTAGCCACTTGGCGACCCAGCAGTTTGGCCATACGCACCACCTTGTCGACCAGTTCGCCGTTGCTCTTGGCCAGAACGCCACGTTCCAGATAGAGGTTGTCCTCGAAACCGACGCGTACGTTGCCGCCCATAACAATGGCAGGAGCGGCCAGCGTGAAGGCGTGGCGACCGATGCCGGTGGCTGTCCAGGTGCTGCCGGCGGGAATTTTGTTGACCAGCCAGCACAGGTTGTCGACGGTGGCAGGGGTGCAGCCGGGAACACCGAGCACAAAGTTGAACTGCATCGGGTTGCCGGGAACCTCGCCCTTGCGGGCCATAGTGAGGATGGTGTCGAGGTGACCCATTTCAAAGCACTCATATTCGGGCTTTATGCCTTTTTCAATCATACGCTTGCCAAAGGCGCGCATCGTGGGCATAGTGTTGTCGAAAATCTCGTCGCCGAAGTTGCAGGTACCGCAGTCGAGGGTAGCCATTTCGGGTATGGGCGTGGTGTTGGTCGAGTCAAGACGCTCGTCGGGGGTCATACCAACAGCGCCACCGGTCGAAGGTATAAGGATGACATTGGGGCAAGCCTTCAGGATGGCCTCGGTGCACTCTTGGAAGCGCACGTGGCTCTGTGTCGGTGTGCCATTGTCCTCACGCACGTGAAGGTGTACGATGGCAGCTCCGGCGTCGACGGCACTCTTGGCCTCGCGCACGATTTCCTCAACAGTATAAGGCACATTGGGGTTCTGTTCTTTGGTTACTTCGGCGCCGCAGATTGCGGCGGTGATTATCAGTTTTTCCATATAAATTTATTTTGTTTTTTATTATTAAAATCTATTATCGCTCTGACGACCAATGTGTTGTTGCGGATGGCCGAAGCGACATAAAATGCAAATTTACGAAAAAAAATCCATTCACGAACAAAAAAAGCCAGCATTCTCTCTTTTTTCTAACCACGTGTTGCCATATGGGATAAACAGTCAGGTGTTTACGATGTAATTAGGACTTTGTTCTGTAGCAGTTTCCGGCCTATCGCGTGGAGAAGCCCTGTGCGTGGTCGCCCGGTTAAAAGGCCTATCCCCCGTTTTTCCCTATCATATGTACAGTATTTGTACAGTATATGTACAGTATATGTACGCTTCAGAAGCGTACATATACTGTACATATACTGTACAAATACTGTACATATGACGGGGAATGTATACAGAAAAATACGTTATCAACGCCAAAAGTAAGGTGTGAGACCTTATGAAAAATGAATTGGCGTTATTGGTTGTATTATAACGTTTTAATGGAAATGTTGTGCGGTTTTCCTTTAAAGCAGGTCAAGACATTGTTCAATGGGGATGCCGCGGCATTTGTCGGGCAGGGAGCGGTTACGGTCTATCAGGCGGCTGACAGTGTCCATTGCAATTCGAGTGCTTTCCATCAACGGCTCGCCTTTCATCAGGTGGCCAATCAGAATGGCTGAAAATATGTCGCCTGTGCCGTGGAAGGCAACGGGAATTTCATCGTAGTCGAGGCGGAAATAGCGGCCTTCATCCAGCCGTTGTGCAAAGCCGGACAGTGTTGTGTCGCTGCGACGGCCCACCACGCAGCTGTGTCCGTCCACCTTGGCGCTGGTAACGATGGCAGCCTTGGCTCCGAGAGCGGCGATGCTGTCGAGCATTGTGCAGGCTTCGCTCCAGGTCTGTCCGTTAGCTTTGTATTCTATTCCAGTTAGATAGCAGGCTTCTGTGTAGTTGGGAAAGGTGAGGTCGGCCACGCTGACCATTTCGCGCATAAGCTCCACGTGTCGGTTGCTGATGCCGTTGTATAGTCGTCCGCCGTCGCCCATAATAGGGTCGACAAACACTGTGCAGCCTTCGTTGTGCAACTGTTTGCAGTAGTCGGCTACCAGTCGTGCCTGTTCCTCGCTGAACATCAATCCAGTGCAGACGGCGTCGAATTTGAAGCCCAGCTGTCGCCATACGGGTATTGTGCCGCGCATATAGTCGGTGGTCTCCATAGTTTCGAAGTGGCCGTAGTCCAGTGTGTTCGACACCAGTGCTGTGGGCAGGTTGTATGTCGGGTGGCCGAGGTATGTGAGAATGGGCAGCATTGCCACCATACCTACGTGGCTGTATCCTACTACGTCGTTAATCAGCAGTATTTGTTTCATTTGCACAATCGTTCGCTTGTTCTTTCGAAATGCAAAATTACACAAAAATATTTGAATATTAATGTTTGCATACAATATGCGCCGTTTTTACGCGTTACATAATACATCAATTTCTGAAGTATGCACATCATAAAATACATCGCACCGTTATTGTTCCTGTTGGCTGTCCTGGTTGTCCAGCCGTCGATGGCACAGTCGAAATCGAAGAAGCAGCTGGAGAAGGAAAAGACCCAGCTTGAGGCCGAAATCAAGAAACTCAATGCCGACCTTGCAAAGGCGAAGAAAAACACCAAACTTACAAGCAGCCAGTTGACTGCGCTCAATAAGAAGATAAAAGAGCGCAACCGTTTGATTGATAATATTAACGGTCAACTTTCGCATCTCGACAACCAGATTTCGCAAATGAACGACAGCATTGTGCGTATACAGTCGCGTCGACAGTCGCTGCAGGAGAATTATGCCGCCACGGTGCGTGCCCTCTATCGCGAATACAACAATATTGACAAGTGGGTGTTGCTGTTTGACTCGCCTTCGTACAACAAAGCTCTGCTGCGTACCAAATATTTCAAGAAATACAATGAGTACCGTCTGGAGCAATCGGCCAAAATCAAACAATGCGAACGGGAACTGAAGGATGTTAATGATGCATTGCAACGCCAGCGTTCGGAGCAGACCAGCCTTTTGAGCCAGGAGAAACGCCAGCGCGACCAGCTCACCAAGGAGCAGCGCCAGAAGGAGGCTTCGGTCAAACAGTCGAAGGCCAACGAGAAACAACTCTCACAGCAGTTGAGCAAGAAAGAGGCGCAGAAACGTAAACTGCAACAACAGATACAGCGTCTCATCGACGAGGAGGTGCGCAAGGCTGCCGCTGCCAAGGCTGCTGCCGCCAAATCGTCGTCTTCAAAGGGTTCAACCGCAAAACCGTCGGCTGGCAAGAGTTCTTCAACGACGGAACCAAAATCGGACGTAACCACCATTACCGACAAGACCTTGGCCGAAGAAAATGCTCTCAGCAACGACTTCGCCTCGAACAAAGGCAAATTGGCTTGGCCAGTGGCATATACTTCTATATCACGCAACTATGGTCTTTATACCCACGAGAGCGGTGGTCAGAATATGAACAACGGCATTGACCTTGTCACTGTGCAAGGCACCAATGTCTATGCTGTATTCAAGGGCAAGGTTACCAGCACTTTTGTCTGCCCAAACGGTAGCTGGGGTGTCATTATCCGCCACGGCGACTATATGACCGTATACGCCAACCTGGCTTCACTCAGCGTCAAGAAAGGCCAGAGTGTGTCCACACGTGCCACTATAGGCACTGTGGCCAGCGACGGTGAAGGTCACGGCGAATTCAGTTTCCAGCTTTGGAAAGGCCGCGAAAGCCAGAACCCAAGAAGCTGGTTGAGGTAAGGACAAATATTTTATTTATATATTTAAACACATTTATTTATGGTTAAGGGTATATCCGCAGTCAACAGTACAGTGAGAAAGTTTGTTTTTGGAGCAGCGATTGCAGGTACTGCAAATATACGAATATTTTAGTTACCAACTAAAAAAAATGGGCGTTTTTTTTAGTTGGTAACTAAAATATCGTAGGGCGGAAGATGAAAGATGGTAGTGAAAAAGACTATTTGAAAGACTTCAATTCGCAGGTTTCACCATCGAATACGGCGTAGTCGCGGTGTTCAATCCAGTTGCCGACGTTGATGTAGGTTGCGGTGCCGAGTGGACGGACGACGGGTGTGTGGCGATGGCCGAAGAGGAAAAAGTCGTAGGGCTGCACGCCGGCATCGAGTTTCTGTTGCTGCATCTGCTTGCAATAGATATATATGCCTTCGCGGTCGTCGCCGAGGTAGCCGAGGTCTTTCAGGCTGTGTTTGCGTCGGCTGCTGTCCGACCATCGGTTGGCAATGGGAAAGCCTATGTTGGGGTGGATGCCGGCAAAGAGCCATTGGTTGAGCCGACCGCGGAAGACGCGCTTCAGGCAGTTGTACTTGTGGTCGCCTTTCCAGAGTCCGTCGCCGTGGCCCACCAAGAACCGTTTACCTTCCAGTTCCATTGCTGTCGGCTCGTTATACATAACCGCACCAATCTCTTTTTCAAGATAGTCGAACATCCACATATCGTGGTTGCCAATAAAGAAATGGAATTCCACGCCGCTGTCGGCCATCTCGGCCATTTTGCCGAGCAGGCGGATGAAGCCGCGCGGAACGGCGTTCTTGTAAGTGAACCAGAAGTCGAAGATGTCGCCAAGCATAATGACCCTTTTGGCCTCGGGCGCTATAGTGTCAAGCCAGCGAACAAGGTCAAGTTCGCGTTGCCTTGTATCTGCTCCGCTGCCCAGGTGTGCGTCGGTGACGAAATAGGTCTTCTGCCTCATCTTTCAGTCTTTAACCTTTAAACGTTAACCTTTATTCCACAATAAACTCCTGTCCGGCCTGTTGCTGCTGTTGAGCCATCATACGTGCGCTGCGGGCACGCTCCACACGTGTCTGATAGTATTGTGTGTGCGGATTGTCAGGTATTTGTCTCATAAGACCTTCGAGCACAGTTTCGAAAACCTCGAAATCTGACTCGGCATAGAAAACACGGCCAGTGTGGTTGAACGGGGCGTCGACAGCATATAGAGTGCTGAGCGAGCCGCTATTGTCTTCGATGAAGTTCAAGAACATCACGCTGACAAGTTTGTGTTCCGCAATAAAGATTGAGTCGGTGATTCTGTGGGCATTTTCATATTCCGTTTCGCTCAGCGTTTCGCGGTTCTGTCTGTCTTTTTGCGCTATGTCGGCGATGGTGCGGTTGGCATCGTTGATGTAGCTCTGTATCTGCCACATAAGGCGCGACTCGGGTGAGCCTTCAACCATATATGTTGTGCCGAGGTCGTTGGCGTCGCCGTTGATGTTGATTTTCTCTCCGTCGTTAGGCAAAAGCACTATGTAATCATATTCACTGCTGTGCAAGTTAAAGAAGGTCTGATAGCCCATAGTGCCTTTATAGCTGAAATGGCCGTCCTTGTCACATTTTATGGAGTCCACAAAATGCGGTCCGTTGTCGGGCGTCATTTCTTCTATGTATAGCATTTTGTCTGCTGCATTGGCAAATGTTCCCTCAATGTTGAAGGTCATTGTTCCACTTTTCTTGTCGCTATTGCATCCTGTTGCAAACAAGGTGGCAAGGGCTAATATTATGATAAATCTATGTTTCATTATTCTTTAACTGTTTGTTCTGCAGGTGAAATCGGCTATAGTGATGGCTGCCATCGCTTCGACCACCACAGCCGTGCGAGGTATGTGGTTGCTGTCGTGGCGCCCCTGTGGTGTTATTGTGCGGATGATGCCGTTGCTATTAATGCAATTTGTCGGTTGTTGGATTGTTACAACGGGATGGAATGCAACTCGGAACATTATGGGCATACCGTTGCTGATGCCTCCTTGTATGCCGCCACAGTGATTCGTTTGGGTTGTAAAGTCGGATTTCCAGTTGTCTCTGTACTGGCTGCCAGTCATTTGCGTCGCGGCGAATCCTGCTCCCATTTCAAAGCCTATGGCAGACGGTATGCTCATCATTGCTGCGGCAAGACGTGCGTTCAGTTTTTCGAAAACGGGGTTTCCTATGCCGGCAGGCACTCCGTCAATAATGCATTCGACAATGCCGCCGCAACTGTCACTGTCTGGAGGCGTGGCAGTCTTGGCAACAGTTGCCTTGACGGATATATTCCTCGTCTTCAGAACCATTTTGGCAATGGCACCTGCTGCAACCCATATCGCCGTTTCGCGTCCCGAAGCGCGTCCACCGCCACGAGGGTCGCGGATGCCATATCGCATCACGGTGGTGTAGTCGGCGTGGCCGGGCCGGAAATAGTCGGCAAGCTCGTCGTAGTCTTCGCTGTGTGTGTCGCAATTCTTAATAATGAATGCGATAGGTGTGCCGAGGGTTTGTCCTTTGTAGACACCCGAAATGATTTCCACTCTGTCCGGCTCCCGACGTGCTGTGGTGCCATTGCCTATGTGGCGCTGCAGCATTTCATCGGCAATAAACGTCTCGTCAAAGGCAATGCCCGATGGACAGCCGTCCACGACTCCACCGATGGCTTTGCCGTGCGACTCGCCGAAAGTGGTAAGCCTGAAAAATGTGCCCAGAGTGTTCGACACTGGTGTGTTTATTTTACAATCTCAATAAGTTCAACCTCAAAGATGAGTGTAGATCCTGGCGGAATTTCGCCAGCGGGATTCTCGCCATAGGCCAGATTGTATGGTATATAAAGAATATACTTTGAACCTTCGTCCATAAGCTGCAGACCTTCAGTCCATCCTGGAATGACGGCTCCGACGGGGAACTCCATAGGTTCACCGCGTTCAACGCTGCTGTCGAAAACTTTGCCGTCAATAAGTTTGCCGGTATAGTGGACTTTCACGGTACTGTTGGCAGTGGGGTGTTTGCCGTTGCCTTCTTTCAGTTTGCGATACTGGAGGCCGCTTTTTGTGGTGTATACCGATTTGTTGTTGGCATTTTCTTTGAGGAATTTGGCGCCTTCCTCTTTGTTCTTGTCAAGCGAAGCCATCATTTCTTTGTGCTTTTGCTGCTGGCGCTGTTCGAACTGTTGCTGGAAACGTTGCAGTATCGGGCTCATTGTTTTGCGGTCCCATCTGTTTTTACCGTGAGCCATATCAATAAGTGACTGCGCTACAACTTCGAGGTTGATTCCAAGATTTTGCTGCTGCCAGTTGGTGGCAATGTCCTTGCCAATGGCATAGGATGCCGAGTCGTTGAAGGTCTTGATTTGTGGTGCCTGTTTCTTTTTCAGTTCGGAATTGGCATTTTCAAGGGCCTGCTGCAGCTTTGCGTTCTGCTCTTCCATCTGACTATATGCATCGGCTTTCTGTTTCAGCTGATAATAATAAGCTTCGTCCATTTGGGCTTTGCCTCGTTTTATGGTTACCTCGGGCGTTTGGGCAACGACGGCTGCTGTGCAGCACAGGGCGCAGAGTGTCAAGATTATTCTTTTCATTGTATATCTTTATATGTTGAATGTTGAGTGCCCTTGGAGTAAAGACACTCAACATTCGAGTTATTGTTGTCAGACAGTTTTATTTGTATATTTTGGCTTTTACACCGTCCAGGACTTCCTTGCCGCACATTGCAAGTGCCAGCATTTCGTTCTCGCCCTTGTATATCTTGACGGGGGCAATCCATTCGATGCGTTTTGTGATTTCAGCCATCCAGGGCTTGCTGTATGCTATGCCGCCAGTGAGGAGAATGGCATCGACTTTGCCGCAAACCACAGCAGCCAGGCGGCTGATTTCGAGCGATACCTGATAGCAGAATGCGTCGACCAGAAGTTTGCATTTCTCGTCGCCGGCCAAGGCTTTCTTCTCAACCTCATAGGCATCGTTGGTTCCAAGATAGGCTACGAAACCGCCCTCGGCGGTGATCATCTTCTTGAGGTCGGATTCGGTGTACTTGCCGCTGCAGGCAACTTCGATCAGCTTGCTGGCGTTGATGCTGCCGCAACGGGTCGGCGAGAAAGCGCCAAGACCGCAGAGGGCGCGGTTCACCTCGACCACCTTGCCGTGATTGTGGATGCCAACGCTGACACCGCCACCCATATGAGCGATGATAAGGTTCAAATCCTCATAGTGTTTGCCCAGTTCGCGAGCGTAAAGCTTGGCAGTCATCTTCTGGTTCAGACAGTGCCAGATGACGCCTTCGCGGCTCGGGTCAAGGTCAAAAACGGGATGGCCGCTGATTTTGGCCATTTCGGGACGCTCGTCAACGATGCCGGGGTCGGCAATATAGGCGTGAGCCAAACCGATTTCTCTGGAAATGCTGTCGGCAATGAGTGCTCCAAGGTTGCAGGCGTGTTTGCCCTGTATACCGTCGTGGCATTCCTGCTTCATCAAGTCGTTGACCTCATAGGTGCCCGACTCGCAGGGGCGGGTCAGACCACCGCGGCCCATAACGATGGCTATTTCGTCGGTGCCTACATTGTGGCGTTTCAGCATATCAAGGATAGCTCCTTTGCGGTAGTCGAACTGGTCGGCGACCTCTTTGAACTTTTGTATTTCCTCGATGGGGTGGCTGAGGTTTTCGGTAAAGACCTCGGTCTCTCCTTCGTAAATGGCTGCTTTTGTAGATGTTGCGCCAGGATTGATAACTAGGGTGAATCTTTTAGTACTCATATATTTTACAAATTTTTTCAGATTAAATAATGTGCAAAATTAAGAATTTTTTTCGAATTGGAGTCCGTTTTTGAGTGTGAAAAACATATTTTATGAAAAAAAGTGTTGATAACTATTGTTTGCTGCTTGAATATCAGATTTATGCAAGATGAAAAAAAACTGTCATTTTTTTTCTTGCAACATATTTTTTGTCCGCTTTTACAGCGTTGAAAAGATGCCACCTACGTTGATTCTGTTGTTGGCGCTTGAAGCTAAAAACTGACAAAAAACCATTGGAAGCGAGATGCTGTCTGTGTTTTTGGACTGTTTTTGTACTCTGCCTGCACTGTCATATGTACAGTATTTGTACAGTATTTGTACAGTATATGTACGCTTCAGAAGCGTACATATACTGTACATATACTGTACAAATACTGTACATATGACGGCTTTTTTCCTATATAGGACTTGAAGTGCTTTTGTTAAGTGCTTAATTCATAGTGTTTTGTGCTTTTGTGCTTCAAATTCGATTTTTTTGGTAATTTGAGGCAATATTATCCGTGTTTTTTAGTTAATATGTTAAATTTTATGCTATGCCAGTTATTTTGAAGCGACATATTCTTTTTCTTTTTTTTGTTTTTAGCTTGTCGGTCGTGCCTTTATGTGTAAGGGCACAGCAGCCTGAAAACAAGGTTGATACCAGTTATTATATGACTATTGACGCTGCAAACTACGACAGTCTGCTCAATAATTTTTATATGCAGCAGTTCCGCAGTTCGGCATCACGACATATGAACCGCAGGGCTACGATGCTCTATGACGATTTTGACAATATTCCTGATTCGGTGCTGGTGCATCGTCTGCAAAAACTGCATACTGTTGTACCTCTGACTTACAATTCCGAGGTGCGCGCCTATATCAAGGTGTATGTGCGCATAATGAGTCATCGTCTGGATGCAATGCTTTCGTTGTCAGAATATTATTTTCCTATATTTGAAGTAACGCTCGACCATTACAAGGTGCCGGAGGAGTTGAAGTATCTTACCATTGTCGAATCGGCTCTGAACCCTCAGGCTACATCACGTGCTGGAGCTGCCGGTCTATGGCAGTTCATTTATGGAACGGGCAAGCATTATGATTTGGAAATAAGCTCGCTGGTCGATGAACGTCGCGACCCTTACAAGTCTACTGTCGCAGCGGCTCGCTACTTGCGTACACTTTATGATATGTATGGCGACTGGCAGATGGCAATGGCAGCCTACAACTGCGGTCCCGGCAATGTCAACAAGGCTATGGCGCGCTCGGGTGGTAAGCGCACCTTTTGGGAGATATATCCCTATCTGCCGCGCGAGACAAGAGGTTATATCCCAAAATACATAGCTGCCACATACATAATGAATTACTATCACGAGCACGGTCTTGTCGCCGGACGATACGAAATACCTATCCGCATCGATACGGTACATTTGCATCGCGATGTGCATCTTGGTGTTGTTGAGAAGTTCACGGGCATTCCCCGCGAGCAGCTGCGCCAACTCAATCCTCAGTTCCGCACCAACGTTGTGCCGGCATCGTCGCGCACTTACGCTCTGAGTCTTCCTGCAAACAAGGCATCGTTGTTTTTGAAGTATGAGGACACCATCTGTAAGGAGTCGAAAGACACCATAACGAAGAATTCGGTAATTTCTCTTAATTCCGGCACAATTGTTTACCATAAAGTCAGAAAGGGCGAGACATTCAATTCCATTGCAAACAAATATGGTGTCTCTGCGTCAAACCTGCGTCGTTGGAATGGCAAGGGACGCAAAAGCACACTTAAAGTCGGAACTAAGCTGAAAATATATCTGCCGGCTACTGTGAGCAGTCAGGATTCGTCTGATTCAATTGTGGCTGACAGTGTTGCGACGTCCGACAGCGCTGCCGTTGCAAGCGACACGACAACTGCCAGAGTGGCGGCTCAAAAACCTGTGGCGAAGCCAAAACAACCAGTATATCACACTGTCAAGAAAGGCGAAAATCTTTCGACAATAGCTAAACGCTATGGCACTACACCGCAGAAGCTAAAGCAAATGAATGGGCTGAAGAACGATGTTATCAGGGTGGGCCAGAAGCTGAAAGTCAAGAGCTGATCTTTTTGTTGCAGCGGTTTATTTATAGGAAAAAGCAAACAATAAGAATATGAAGAAATTCAAGGATACATTGCTGTGGAAAATCATTAAAAACAAATACTTTATAGTAGTATTTGTTTTCTTCCTGATTATTCTCGTGCTCGACGAGAACAATCTGCTTGTAATCCGTTCATTGCACAAAGATGTTGCCGAACTGGAGTATACCATCGACACGATGAAGCAGGGCATCCATCAGGACAGTTTGCAGGCTGTGCGGCTTATGTACAATCTTGACACCATAGAGCGTTATGGACGTGAGAATTACTATATGAAGCGCAAGAATGAGGATGTGTTCATTGTTGTCATTGAAGACAAGGAGTGAAAGTCTTATTGTTTGAAGGTTAAAAGGTGGAAATGATAATATGAAAAAAACTGTATTACAATTTTTCGTGGCTATAGTGCTTGCATCGACTATGTCGTCGTGCAATGCAATAAAGAAGTTTCTCAATACTGATCTTTCTGACGAAGAATATATTGTCGGCCAACTGTATGCTGACGAATATGTCAAGGAAAAACCTGCTCAGTACCGTCGCACCACCTCGCAGCATCCTAATGGCGGTACCCATACGGGTGGATTCGGAATGGAACTCAATGACAAGGACAACAGGGATTTGTATGCTGCCATCGACGCGTGGCACGGCACACCCTATCTCTATGGCGGGTGCACCACTACGGGTGTCGACTGCTCCTGTTTTGTGGGTAATATTTTCAAGTCAGTATATGGTGCCACGCTGCATCGAACTGCAAACGACATACAGAAGGATATGGATAAAATGGTAGGCCGCAATGCGTTGCGTGAAGGCGATATAGTCTTTTTCACCAACTCGAACGGTAAGGTGTCGCACGTGGGTATCTATCTTAAAGAAGACCTATTTGTGCATTCGTCCACGTCCAACGGTGTGACCATCAGTTCGCTGGAAAACAGTTACTGGAAGAAGCATTTCTATAAAGGCGGCCGCCACAAGGCCGTGAAGACGAAGTATTAGTATTTCCTATTTCACTTTGTAACCTTCGGCAATCAGCAGGGTTTTGACCTTCTCGCAGTGGTCGCCCTGGATGAGGATTTCGCCGTCTTTGGTGTTGCCGCCTACGCCGCATTTGGTTTTTAGCATCTTGCCCAGTGCGGCAAGGTCGTCGTCGGTACCGACAAAGCCTGTAACCAGTGTCACCTGTTTGCCGCCACGTTGCTTGCGGTCAAGGGTGACGTGGAGTTTCTGCTGCTGGGGTGGCAGAGTCTCCTGCAAAGGCTCGTCGTCCTCATACTCATAGTTGAAGTCGGGATTGGTGGAGTAAACCACACCTATTTTGTTCTTTTTCGACATAGGTTGTTGAAGGTGTTGAGGTGTTTATTTGTTGAGGTGTTGATTTGTTGATAAGGGAATGCGGCAGCCGGTTAAAGTTAAGGTTAAAGTTATGGTTAAAGTTAAGGTTAAAACTACGGCACCAGCACTTTAAGTGATTTGCGTACGTTGAAGAAGTGAAGCTCTTTGCCTATGCGTTCGCCTTCCCCGTCAATGTTGACCCATTTCTCGTCGTTGTTGTACACCGTGACCTCGTGGGCTTTGAAGAATTCGACGTGCTGCGACAGTTCGAAGTGGTTGAGGTAGAGTAGGGGCGCTGTCAAAGGCAGGTGCAGTAGCGGTATGCGGTCGACGATGCATACGTCTATCAGGCCGTCGTCGAGTTTGGCCAACGGTGCGATGGCTGTGTTGTAGCCAAATTGGTTGGAGTTGGCAAAGCTGATGAACCAAGCTTTGCGTTCTATTTCGTTTCCGTCGATGTTGAGGTGGAACGTGTGTTCCTTATAGGTCGGGTAGTCGGTGAGAACAATCTTCGCGTAGGCTTGCAGCCCACGGGCTTTTGCAAGTTTCATCCGTCGAGCCACGCGGGCGTCAAATCCAATGCCGGCGATGCTTGTGATGATGCGGTCGTTGAGATGTATTGTGTCGATTTCTTCGACTTTGAAATGGTTCAGCACCTCGATGGCGTTGGTCGGAGTGAGTGGTATTTTCAGGTTGCGTGCCAAACCGTTGCCACTTCCGCAAGGTATGATGCCCAGTGTCATACCGCTGTCCGCCATACCCGACACAACGTCGTTGACGCTGCCATCGCCACCCACGGCGACAATGGCGTCGAAGCAACCCTCGTCGACGGCTTCACGTGCCAAGTCTTTGCCGTGATGGATGCGCTCGGTGTAACGCACAGTATAGTCTATCAGACTTTTGTCGATGCTTTTGTCAAGCAGTTCTTCAATCTTCTTCTGCTTGCCGATGCCCGAAATGGGATTGACGATAAAAAGAAGGTTTCGTTTCATATTTATTCTGTTTCGGTTTTCAGTTGGTTGTTGATCATACGTTTGGAGTATTGCTGAAGGATGGCTTCCAGCATTTTAAGCTTACCGTTGCCGTTGTCTTCGAAGGTGCGGCTCGGGGTTTCTTCGAGCAGTGCTACCCCTTCGTTGGTCACCAACTGGTGATAGCCGCATCCGTATGCCACCTGCCATCCGTCGGGCTGTTGGAAGATGCTGTTGCCAAAGCAGATGCATCGGTCGTCGTAGCCCAGATAGTCTATCAGCGTAGGCATAATGTCGCTTTGCTGAACAATGCGGTTGCTGCGTTGTCCGACAGGGTGTTGCGGGTCGAAGATAATCATCGGGATGCGATACCAGGGACCATAGTCGCTGAACTGGGCCGACAGTGCCTGTGCCGGATGGTCGGCCATAATGATGAAGAGCGTGTTTTCGTACCAGGGCTGTGTTGAAGCGGTGGCAAAGAATTTGCGCAGTGCCATATCACTGTAGTTGACGCATTCCAGTATGGGGTGGATGCCCTGTTTGAAAGTGCCTTTATATTCCTTGGGGATGGTGTAGGGGTGGTGCGACGAGATGGTGAACACGCCGGCAAAGAATGGCTCGGGTGTGCGTGTCAACTGCAGGGCCATATACTGTAGGAAATGCTCGTCGAAGATGCCCCAAGTGCCGTCGTAGTGTGCTTCGTTGCCATATTCGTTGCGGCCGTAATAGGCGTCGAAGCCAATCTTTTTGCAGAAAGCGTCAAAGCCCATCGAACCGTTGTAGGCGCCGTGGAAGAAGGCAGTGTTGTATCCGTG
This sequence comes from Bacteroidales bacterium, assembly GCA_016283175.1. Classification (GTDB taxonomy): domain Bacteria; phylum Bacteroidota; class Bacteroidia; order Bacteroidales; family P3; genus Colimorpha. Next base: position 11,122 of record JAEEMK010000101.1, on the reverse strand, counting down.
CTTCTTCAGCAGCATTGGCAGTCCGACGATGTCGTTGCCTTTGAATTGCGACATCAGCACCGGACGGTCCATCAGCGTCGGCAACGATGCCATCACCGATGGAATCGACTCAATCGATTTCTTGCCGTTCGAGCGTCCCTGAAAAAGCAGGCTCTGCGTTGCCAGCGAGTCGAGGAACGGGGTGAAGCTTTCCATAATGCCTTCGTTGTAGCATCCCATATATTCTTGAGAGAAGCTCTCCAAAATGATGATTACAATATTCTTGCCCCTGTAGTAGGTCAGGCTGTCGCTGCCTGTGTAGGCTATCTGTCCGGCGCCGGCACGGAAGTCGCCGTATGCCTTTTTTGCTAACCTGCCGTCGGCGGCAAGGGGTCTGAATTCGGGGTCGAACAGAGTCTTTGCTTCTTCGTCGCTCATATAGTTGAGCTCTTCAAGGTCGGCGACGCCCAGTGTGCGGACAATGTTGTAGGGCGAATTGAGCACCATAGGGGTGTTTTTCATCTGGCAGTAGCGTGCCGAGTCGTTGAGGGCGATGAAATGCCTTTGGGCACCGCCGCGTACAAAGAAGAATGTCAGCAGTAGTCCGGCACCAAGTCCTATCCAGTCGTTGCGGCGGTTGATGCCATACTCGTTAAGGGTGGGGAAGACGGTCTTGTGCGAGCACAGCAGCAACAGTGCAATGATGGCTACGCCGCTTACACTGACGGGCCAATAGTCTACCAGGAACTTGGGTATCAGGTTGCCCATATCGCCGCCGACACCCATATAGGCGAACATCTCGCTGCTCATACGGCGGTAGGTGAACTGGAAATATGCTACATCGATTTGGTTCACAACGACAACCACAAGTACTGGCACAAGGTAAAGGATGTTGCTCGTTGCACGGTACCAGCCTTTCCAACGGATGTTGGAAGGTATGAGGTTCATTGCGATGAACGGAAGCAGGACCAGCGTCACTGTGGCCATCGAGAACCGCAGAAAGCCCCACACAATGCCCATCCATTCATTCAAACCGTTTATTTGAAAGTGGCTGCTGTTCAGAGCATAGTACATCACCTGGGTTAGCGTCAGCATAACCAGAGCAATCAATATTTTGACAATCAGGTACCCGTATACATTTCTGGGATTGAACCATCCTTTTTTCTGTGACATTTGTTGATATAGTTGAAACGTTTGTGAGTTGATATGCTAATATCTTTTGTCCGCTTTATCTTCAGTTTTTATTTCCTTTTCAAGGTTTGTATTTCGACACTGTCAGTATTTCCTGCGAGTTGGTGTTGGCAAACAGATCTTTCAGTGTCGATTTGCTGTTTTCCATATACTTGCGGACAATCTGCCAGCCGATATACTGCGTCGTTCTTGGCGACGAATCCTTAAAGGCATTTGTCTTCGGAGCCTCGTCGACAAAGTTGTGGTAGCGGTTGTAGTCCTTTTCGTAGAGCAGCTCGTTCTGAATGAAATAGGCCCATATGCGCCCCTCGTTCTCGCGCATCCAGTCCATTTGTTCCTCGCTGTAGCGTATCTTCAGGCGGTCGTCTTTCTTGGGCATCACTTGGTCGAGGAAATAGAGCACCTTGCCTTCCGACACCATCAGGTCGAGCATCGTGATTTCCTTTTCGTCGGGCACGGTGATATACTGGCGGGCAATCTCGGCCATAATGTCCGATGCCAGAAAGATGCTGTCGCTCAGCTCCACGATGTATAGCGGCAGTCCGAAAAAGCTGTATTTCTCCATATCGCTGACAGCGTATTGGTCGATGCTGACAATAAGGCTCTTGCTGTTGCGGTCGGCGAGGATGCGCTGGCTGTAGTCGAAATATCCGGAAACGAAAGTGGCGAACTTGTTGATATCGATGCCGGCGTCGAGAGCCTGGGCTTTCTGCAGCGCAGCATCCAGCTCTTTTTCAAGCCATCGTAGGTCGCGGTAGTGACGTTGAGTGATGTTGTATATGTCGCGAACGGTGTTGTCGCTGACAAAGCCGGTGACCTGTGCCATAAACTGTGCGTCGTCTGGGTATATGTTCAGCAGCGGGCTGTTGAACTTCGTCTGGAAGTCCAGCATCGCGTTGGGCAGTTTGTCTGTCGGCGTGTCGAACAGTACTTGCTCATAGCGCAGAATATCGATGCCCTTGCCGCTTTTTTGCCCCTCGCTGCGATGACACGAGGTTGTGGCAAAAATTAGCAGTATGCTGTAAATCAAAATATTCTTGAACAATTTCATCGTTTCCATATTTATTAAACAGTTTGCAAAAATACGAAAAAAAGTGGAACCGTGAAATTCGGTATATTTACACGCACTGACTTTTGAGAATAGAGGCGCGCCCCGCAGGGGCGCGCCTCTTTATGTTTACCGCTGTGCGGCAATGCTGTTATTCTGCCTTCTCCTCGGTGGGCTTTTCGGCCTTGCTTTCTGCAGCGGCTTTCTCTTCGCTGTCGAGGATTTTTAGCTTGGCTTCGAGCAGGGCTATCTCCTGGCGGGCACCCTGCATCTTCTTTTCAAACTCTTCTTTCAGCAGGTCGGCCTGTTTCGAGCTGGCAAGGAATCCGAGGTTGTTCTCCCACAGGTTCAGGTCGCCGCGCAGCTTCTGTATCTGTTCGAGCAACTGCTCGCGCTTGTCGCTGATTTGGCGACTGCCTTTGGTGCTGTGGAGGGTTTCGCGGAACGAGCTGAGCTCTGCCTCACGTGCGGTGATTTTCAGTTTCTCGAACATAGCGTTGATGGTCTCGCGGAACTCTTTCTGAAGGCGCTGCTTGTCGGCGATGGGTACAAATCCTACCTCCATCCAGCGACGCTGGAAGTCTTTGATGGCGGTGAGGTTCTCATCCTTGTCGTCGCCGAAGGCGAAGGCTTTGAGCTCGGCAAGGATGGCTTCTTTCTTCTGCAGGTTTTCCTGCTCCGAGCCGCGCAATGTGGTGAAATAATCAGACTTGCGTTTGAAGAATTCGTCGCAGGCACCGCGGAAGCGCTGCCATATCTTCTCGCTTACCTTGCGGCTGACGGGGCCTATGTGTTTCCACTCGTCCTGCAGCTTGAGCAGCTCTTCGGTGGCCTTTTTCCAGTCGTCGCGCTGAGCAATGGCTTCGGCCTGCAGGCAGAGTTCCATCTTCTTGTTGTAGTTCTCGCTCTGTTCGTCCTTTACGCTGTCGAAATACTGTTTCTTTCCAGCGTAGAAGCGGTCGATGCTGCCTTTGAAGGTATTCCATATTTCTTCGTTCTGCTCGCGAGGCACGGGACCTATGCTCTTCCACACCTTCAGCAACTCGTCGAGTTGTGCGGAGATGTCGTTCCACTGCTTTGTTGTGGTGGGTGTCTCTGCGGTCAGTTCCTGCGCTTTTTCGACCAGTGCTTGTTTGGCAAGCAGGTTTTTCTCCATCTCTTCGCGACGTTGCTCGTAGTATTCGCGACGGCGTTCGTCGATCTGGCTGGCGGCGTTGCGGAAACGAGCCCAAATCTCGTCGTTCTGTTCCACAGGTACGGGGCCTATCTCGCGCCACTGCTCACGCAGGCTCTGCAACTCTTTGGCAGCTTTGGCGATGGAAGGCTCTACGATGAGCTCTTCGGCTTTCTCGCAGAGCAGGGTCTTGCTTTCGAGGTTCTTTTTCTGGTCAAGGAGCATCAGCTCTTTGTTGATTTTGACTTTGTTGAAGAACTGCTCGACAAGGAAGTGGTAGCTTTGCCACAGTCCGTTCATTTCTGCGCGTGGTACGTCGCCGATGGCTTTCCAGCGATCCTGAATGGCGTTGAACTCATCGTAGGAGTGCTTAAGGCTCTCAGACTCGTCGTCGATGAGTTTGCGCAGTTCTTCGAGTATCTGTTGTTTGAGTTCGAGGTTGTGTTTCTTTGCGGCTTCGATCTCGTCGATGTGTTTCTGTCTGCGTTCGCGATAGATGCTGTATGTTTTGCGGTAGGCTTCGGCCACTGCGTCATCGCCGCCTTCGTATTCGTCTTTGTTGCCGCCATCTTCGATGAATTTGTCGAAAGCGGCTTTTTTGGCCTCTTTGTCGGCTTCGGCGAAGCGTAGTTTGATAGCGCCTACACGGTTTTTGATCTTGGTGATGTCGTCGGTCTGCAGCAGCTCTTTGAGGGCTTCTACCAACTCTTCACGGCTGTGGCTGTTATAGTCCACGACAGGTTCTTCCTCGATTTCCGCCTCTTCGGATTCTGCTGTTTCGATGTTTTCTCCTGAATGCTCATTTGTGGCATTGGGCTGGATGTCAGTGCTTTCAGCTTCCTGTTTGGGGGCTTCGGCAGGGATGGTTTCAGCAGGTGATTCTGCCAGCGTTTCGGGTGTCTGCTCGGACAGGATTGCCTCGTTTTCGGGTTGCGGATTGAGTGCATCCATAGTCTCGTTCTGCATTTCTTTTGGTTCGTCCATAGAATGTTGAATTTGTGTTACAATTGCTTGTTTTTAAGTAGATTGGTTAATAATGTAGACCCTTTGGCCTTTCATTGTTGAAATGCAAAGGTAAACAAAAAAATTAATCTGTGAAAAAAATATTTCTACGCCTCAACGAGAAATAGCTGTCATTCTGAGTCGTATTCGGGCAATAGCGATTCGAGGGCAAGGATTATGTCTGTTACTGTTTCACGCTGCTCTTTCATAAAACGTGAACGTTTCTTCTGCAACGCTGCGTTGCTGTTTGTCGTGGGGAAATATGTTGTCTCTGGTCTGTCAGGGTCGGAAAAATCAAACATAGCACATTCAAAAATGCCTGTTTCTACAAAGGAATTCAGTATCTCCTCGTGTTCTGGTGATGCTGGCAGTTTCTCGCCGCTTTGCGATGTCTCGTTGTATATGTTTTGTGCTATTTCGAATGCGTCGGCACCCACAATGAGCATTATTTTGTCGAAATATTCACTCTGCATTGATGTTGTGGCAGGCCTGTCAACTAGAAAAAAGGCTATCTGGTTGTTGTCCGATTGGCAGCTGTACAGCGGGCACAGTGTGGCACCGTCGCCCGACTCTATGTCGTCGCGCCGCTCAAGGTTTAGGTTGTAGAGCTGGTTGAGGTAGAAGGCAAAAGTGAATGCCTGATGGTGGGTGTTCCACATCAGTACTGCGGTGTATTCAAGTTTTTCATTGAAATACTCTTCGTAGTCGAACTTTAGTCTTTCCTGGCGAGCCATTTTAATTATGGGTTTTGAATGATGTTATTGTTTGTTTCCGAATGTTGTTGTTGTGCCGAAATGGGGTCTATAGCATTCGGATGCATCGAGCTCCTGCACCCAACCGCGATGAAAACCGAGACTATAGAATGCGTCGACTACCTGCTCGTATTCCTCTGCCTTGAGACGTCGTGCCAACTGGTCGGGCAGCTTGATGCCTTCGGGAGGATAGTATTGCGCCATCAACGAAACGTATATGTTGGGCGACAGGTTGTCGGCCAACCATTCAAGACAGCGTATCGAGTTGTCGACCTGTCCGGGCAGAACAAGGTGGCGCACAACGAGGCCGCGGAATGCCAACCCGTCGTTGTCTGTTGGTAGTGATGACCCTTTTTGGTTGTACATTTCTTTCAAGGCTGCTGCGGCGACATCGGGATAGTCGGCAGCGTTGGAATAACTCCGTGCCAAGACGTGGTCGCTGTATTTGAAGTCGGGCAGATAGATGTCAACGTAGTCGGCAATCTGTCGCAGCACGTCGACACTCTCATATCCGTTGGTGTTGTACACTATTGTAGGGTACAGTCCTTTCTTGTGCAGCCCTTCCACGATAGGTATGACGAGGTCGCTATACTGGGTGGCGCTGACCAGTCCAACAATGTTTTCTGTCTTTTTCAGGCTCTGTGCCGTGGCATCGACAATCTCATCGACGCTGTGCAGCGTAATCATCGTGGGATCGACTTCTGCGCGCGAAATGCTGTGGTTCTGGCAATAGACACACTGCAGGTTGCAATGTGCAAAGAAAATATTGCTGATACCTTTTTTGCCTGAAATGGGCGGTTCCTCACCTGTATGTGCATACACAGCGGCAATCTCGGGATGTTCCGAATCGCTGTTGCAGAAACCTGGCTTGGCTTTGCATTTCCGTGGGCATTTGGGGCAGTGTGTCATATCTTTTCTAACGACTCTTTTAAAAAAAAATTTTGCTGTTCCAAATAAAAAATGTAATTTTGTACCCTCATTTGAAATGAAGTATAACTATTAAATGATATAATACTATGACAATCAAAGATCTTGAACCGAAAGCGCTGTGGAGCAATTTCTACTCCCTTACGCGCTGCCCGCGTCCCTCGAAGCACGAGGATGCTGTCCGCGACTTCTTAGTTAAATGGGCAAAAAGCAAAAAAATCGACTGCCGTGTTGACAAGGTCGGCAACGTCATTATGACCAAACCTGCTACCAAGGGTATGGAAAAACGCCGTCCCGTTGTTCTGCAGGCTCATATGGATATGGTGCCTCAGGCACGTGCCGGCAAGAAGCACGACTTCCTGAAAGACCCCATCGAGACCAAGATTGTTGAAGACTGGGTATACGCTTGCGACACCACCCTCGGTGCCGACGACGGTATGGGCGTGGCCGCTATTATGGCCGTCTTCGAGTCGAAGACCATCAAGCACGGTCCTCTCGAGGCTCTCATCACCACCGACGAGGAAACCGGTATGACCGGTGCCTTCGGCCTGAAAGCTGGCGAACTGAAGGGCGACTTCCTGCTCAACCTCGACAGCGAGACCGAGGGCGAACTCTATGTGGGTTGCGCCGGCGGTATCGACGCTGCCATCAGCATCCCCTATGCCACCGAGAAGGCTCCCAAGGGTATGGTCGCCTACAAGCTCACCATCGGCGGCCTCAAGGGCGGTCACTCCGGTATGGAAATCAACACCGGCCGTGCCAATGCCAACAAGCTCCTGTTCCGTCATCTGCGCTGGGTTGCAGAGTGCGGCATACGTCTCATCAGCATCGAAGGCGGCAATATGCGCAACGCCATCCCGCGCGACGCCGAGGCTGTCGTCGCTATGCCCAAGGAGCACGAGGGCTGCATCCTCAAGGAGTTCGACAAGGTTGCCGGTTGGGTGAAGAAAGAACTCGCCGCCGTCGAGCCTGACTTCTTTATGAAATATGAGAAAGTGCGTATGAACCCCACCGTCATCGACGAAGAGGGCACCCAGAAAATCATCAACCTGATGATGGTGGCCCCCAACGGTGTCATACGTATGAGCAAGGATATGGAAGGCCTCGTCGAAACTTCGCTGAACCTGGCCATCACCAAGACTACCGCTAGCAAGAAGTTCGTCGTCTACGCTCTGTTGCGTTCCAGTGTCGACACTGCCAAGGATGCCCTTGCCGAGCGTCTCGTCTGCCTCGCCGAGCTGGCTGGCGGCAAGTGCCAGCTGAGCGGCGCCTATCCGGGCTGGAAACCCAATATGCAGAGCACCCTGCTCAAGACTATGAAGCAGACCTACAAGAAGCTCTACAAGAAGGAACCTGCCATTATGGCCATCCACGCCGGTTTGGAGTGCGGCCTGCTGGGCGGCAAGTATCCCGATATGGAGATGATCTCCTTCGGCCCGACGCTGCAGAGCCCCCACAGCCCCGACGAGCGCGCCAACATACCCAGCTGCAAGAAGTTCTTCGACTATCTTGTCGCTGCTCTTGAGGCTATACCTGAAAAGAAATAATTTTTAACGGAGAACTGAAAACGGAGAACGGAGAACGATTTTATGCGTTAGCCTGTTCTCCGTTTTCCGTTCTCTGTTTTCCGCTTCCAATGCTGTTATCGTTCATCGTACCTGTCTACAACAATGCCTCCGCATTTGCGGAATGTGTTGCTTCGCTGCGTCCGCTGCTTTCCGGTGGCGTGGCTGAAATAGTGGCCGTTGACGATGGCTCGCTACAGCCTTTGGCTATGACGGCCGAAGGTCTACGCATTGTCCGGATTGAACACCGTGGCGCTGCAGCGGCACGCAACACAGGTATCGACAATGCCATCGGCGAGTTTTTATGGTTTGTCGATGCCGACGATGCTGTCGACACCGAAGGTATCGGAGCATTGATTGACGATTTGAAGGCTATGCCTGCCGATGTTTCTTTTTTCCACATTGGCGACATTGTCGCTCAGAACAGTCCCGACGAGGTTGCACAACCTTGTCGTCCCGATGCGTCGGCGACACGTAGGTACAATCCAATAATGCTTGTCCGTCCGCACGGCAGCATTGCCGACCATACCACCAATATCATCCGCCGCAGCTGGCTGGCGGAACACACCGAGTTGCGCTACCCCGAGGAAATGTCGTTGCTCGAAGACACCGTGTTCAGTTTGCGTGTTGTCGAAGCAGCGTCGGGCTGCCTTTGCAACGACACCTATCGCTTCTACCGTCGTCGCACCTACCATCCGTCGCTGACGGCCGGAGCCTGGTCGGTGCGGCGCAGCGCTCTTTTTACCACCGATATCTGCCTCTTTTTCACCTTTCTGAAAGACTATGCCGACAGGCATACCGACAGTGCTGTGCCGCAGTTCTACGTGCGTATGCGCTACGTCTATCTGCGTGTTATGGCTGTTAAGGGATGCCCGTGGACCGATTTGGAACGCACTATGTCTGTTGTCGGTCCTGTGCATCGCTGCCCTATGCCTGTCTACCGATTGTTTGCTTGCCTATGCCGAACATTGAGACCAAAGAGATGAGCTGTCTTGTTTCGCTGCTGCGCTATGGCCTTTTTGGCGGCGCGTTGCCGGCTGTTCTTCCGACCACAGAAGAGGAATGGCGGAATTTGTTCGACGCTACGCGACGGCAGGCTGTGACGGCACTGGCGTACGATGCCGTGCTCAAACTGCCGCACGAAGCACGTCCGCCGCGCAGCGTGTTGTTCCATTTTCTTACGCTTGCCAATGCCATCGAAAGTGACAACCGTCGCCGCGAGGAGGCGTTAGGCAGTTTTGCCAACCTCGTTGCTGAAAGGCTTCGGCTGCCTACGGTGGTTGTAAAGGGGTCATCGTTGGCTTGTCTCTATCCTGAGCCGTTGCATCGCGAATGTGGCGACAACGACCTGTACACCGGTGCCGACACCGAACGCATCGGCGCTCTGATGGAGAGTCTTGGCATAGCCGTCGACCGCAAGGATCCGCGCCATATAGCCTTTTCATACGCCAAGACAACGTTCGAGTGCCACAGTTATCTGCTCTATCACAACGACGATATTGTTTGGGAAACAAAGCCTCTGGTTTTGGAGAACGATGCAAATGTCTCGTCTGATGTGGTGTGTTTCGGAAAAATGCTTACGCTACAGACCGTGCAGTCGGCGTTCTTTCTTGCCAAGCATTGTGAGCATCACGCCGTGTTCTTCCACAATCCGGTGCGGCTCCGCACGCTGCTTGACTGGAGCCTGCTGCTGGGTTCCGACGGCTTCGACTTCGAAGCTTTTGCCCAACTGAAATCAGGCACCGACGTCGACATCTTTGCCGACCTGATGACTCATTATTGCAACAAGCTGTTTGGTTTGCATCTTCGTTGCGGCGAGGAGCGTCTTGCCAGGAAAGGCCTCGACGACGACGATTTCGAGAGAATCTATATGCACTGTCCCGAGCGTCACCGTCGTGCTGTGGTGCGCGTCGTGCGCCGCAGCTGGAAGTATCTGCGTTTCCGTCGCCAGTACAGAGCCGTCTACGGCCAGTCGATGTTCCGAAGGTTTTACTTCAAGAATTTGGGTGTTGCCGTCAGGCAGCATCTTTAACAAAACAGAGAGGGCCGCTGCAATCGCAGCGGCCCTCTCTGTTTTATTCGTCAAAAAGCGATTTGGTTATATCGTTTTTAACGGCATATAGTTGATTGTTATTTCTTGACAATCTTCTGGATGCTGGTGCCGTTGACGGTGTTGATGCGGACGGTGTATACGCCGTTGTTGAGGGCGCTGATGTCCATAGTGTTGCCGTTGGCGCTCATCACGGTGCGGCCGCTCAGGTCGATGACCTCAACGCTCTCGATACCCTCGGCGTCAATGTTGACGATACCGGTGGTCGGGTTGGGATAGAGGTTGATTTCGACACCGTTGATGCTGTTGATGCCGGCGTTGGGCTCGCTGCCTGTGGTGGCTTTGAGAGCCCAGGTCACTTCATAGCCCATATCGGCCATAGTGCTCCAGCCCTGGCTGCTCTTTGCCCAGCAACCGTTGGGGTCGCCGCTATAGACATAACCGCTACCTGCATCGTTCAAATAGAGGCTCATAACGTAGCCGGCTGCGTGAGGAGCGGTGAGGCTGATCCAGAGGTTCTTGGTCGGGTCGAGAGCCACGGCGCCGCTGCAGTTCATTGTCTGCCAGCCTTCGCCTTGTCCATTGACGGCGCGGCTGTAGATCTTGGTCTCGGGAGTATTGTCGCCACCCTGATAGACGTCGAGGGTGTATTTCATAGTTCCGATAGCATAGAACGAAACGCTCTTCAGATACTGGCGGTTGGCCATAAACTGTGCGGGGAACATAACGCCCCAGGTGCTGGTCGAACCGCTGTTCATACGGAAGCCGGCGCTGGCGGTGTTGTCGTTGAAGTTGACACCGTAGCTCATAGTGTTGCCCCAGTTCCAGCTCATAACGTGAACGTTGATGGTCTTGGTGGTGGTTCCGGTGGTGTTGGTCACGCTGAGTTCGACGGTATAGTCGCCGTCGGTGGTCCAGCTGGTGGTGAGAGTGTTGGTGTTGCCGCTGGTGACGGTTGCGCCGTTGGCGGTCCAGGTGATGTTGGTAACCTCGTCAACGCTGACAATGCTGGCTTCGAAGGTCACAGTGTTGCCGTTGATGACGGTGGTGGGACCTACGATGTCGATGGTGGGAACCACACCTGCCTGCGGATAGGCGTTGAGCAGGGCGCTTACCTTAGTAACGGCCTCGGTAGAGTCATAGGGGCCGAACTGCCAGTCCTCGTTGCCGTAGAGGTCGCACCAGTAGCCGTTGGGCGATACGAAAACGACGGTGGGATAGCCGGAGATGTTGTTGTTGCCAATCAGTGCGTTGAAGCCTTCGTCGTTGATGATGGGATAGGGCACGCTGCCACCGTTGGTCCAGTCGCCCTGGGTTGAGCCGCTGCCTGTGATTTCAGCGGGATTGGTGGTCGAGGGGTCGCTTTCAACCCAGATGACCTCGACGTCGTTGCCAAGCTGGTTGTGGATGGCTTCGAGGATGCCGTTGGTGTGC
>JAEEMK010000100.1 GCA_016283175.1 Bacteroidales bacterium | reverse complement strand
TGGCCCCAGCCAAATAGTGGCGAGGTGGAAATGTAGCGCCGTCCTTGCCAGTCGTAGTCGCGCACGGCTTGTGCCAGGATGCCGGGTCCTCGATCGGTGTAGATGTCGTCAAAGATAGTGTCGATGCTGTGTTCTAGTCTGGCGCGCTGCTCGGGTGTCCAGTGGTATACATCCTGCCAGCCCCAGTCTTCCCAGCCGTTTTTGACCTCGTTGTTGCCGCACCACATCACTACGCAGGGGTGCTTCATAATGCGTGCGACATTTTGTATTGCTTCCTCACGGATGCTTTCCAGCATTTCTGGGTTGTCGGGATATAGCATCGTGCTGAAATTGAAGTCCATCCATACCATCAGACCCAGCGAGTCGCAGAGGTCGAAGAAGTAGTCGTGTTCGTAGATGCCGCCGCCCCAAACGCGAATCATATTGAAGTTGGCCTCTTTGGCGGAGCAGAGCAGATAGCGGTAACGGGCGGCCAACTTGGGAGTCATAACAGGGAATGAGTGTGCAGGTATCCAGTTGGCACCTTTCATAAAGACAACTTCGTCAAAGTCTTTTGATCCGTTGACACCGTTGCGAAATGCAAAAGCCTTGCCAATGCTGTCTAATCGGTCAGCAAGGTAGACCTTGGCGAGATTGTCGCGGTAGTCCAGTTCGCGGTTGACTTTCTTTGGTGACTTTGGTTTTTTGTTGGTGATGTATACCGGCTTCCAAATGCCACAGGTGGGCAATTTGGGACCCCAGTCCCAGCCTTGCTGGTAGGGAGCTATGCGTGTAAATGCGCGTCGGTCGGGGAGAGGTATGCCGTATTCGGACTCTTTGGCCGAGTCGCTTGGAAGAACTTCGCAAGCCTCTTCGTCCATTTGACTGTATTTATAAGGTGTTACTGGCCAAAATTCGATTATTATGCTGAGTACACTATCATTCATATCCATTAGGCTCCGAGTGATAGGAAACTCGTATTGGCAGAACATATTGTCCGCTACTTCAAAGAGTTCGTGGTTGACAAGGATGATTGCTTGACCAGCCAGTCCTTCGAACACCAACCAGATTGTGTTACCCTCGGGAAGTTGCATTTTGGGAATAGTGGTTTGATATATCCAAACGCTGTCGCCAACCCAGCGGACCGAGTCCTCGTTGGTGCCGTAGAAGGGATCGGGAATGATGCCGTTGGCCATCAGGTCGGTATGGATGAATCCCGGCACCGTAGCGGGATACCACTGCCCGTTGTGTTCAAACTGCCAGTCGGTCAACTCTATGCGCTGCTCTTTGTGTGTTGTGCACGCTGCAAAAAGCAGAGACAACAACATTAATACGCTTAATTTTATTTTTGAAACACGAATTTCCATATAATTATCCATTAATAAACAAAATCCATATTGCGATCCAGAAGCACGCATTCATTGTCATCTTTGAAATAGGCATAGCGTTCTCCTTGAAGACTTGTCTGCCCAAAGTTAATGAGAAGTCCAATAGGCATCTCAGTCAGCCTTAGGTAGTTGAAGAGCTGCTCACGATGGGCTGATATTATTTCGCTCACAGACTTAATCTCGACGATTACATCGTCGACTACTAAATCCATTTGATAGTGCTTCTCTAATTTGTGGGTTTTGTAGTAGCAGGGCAGCTGCTTCTCACGTTCGCAGTTAAGTCCTCGCTCTTTAAGTTCCCAATATAGGGCTTCATTGTAGATGGGTTCAAGTAATCCGCCTCCCAATACGCGATGAACTTCCATTGCAGCACCAATAATGGAGTATACAAGTTCTTTATGCCTTGTTAAATTCATAGTGATTTTTAATTAATGGTTAATTCGTGGTAATTCGCGTTATACATCATTTTGTTTTCCAGAAGGCGAATATGACAGCGAGGATGATGAATCCGAAACTGACAAGGTGGTTCCAACGGATGGGCTCGCTCTTGAAGACGGTGGCCACGATGATGGTGAAGACGGTCAGCGAGATGCACTCGGCCAGTATCTTGAGCTGCATCAGCGAGAAGGGACCGCCGTTGATCTGGCTGCCTATGCGGTTGGCAGGAATCATAAAGCTGTATTCGAAGAAGGCCACGCCCCACGAGGTGAGAATGATGAGTATCAGCGGCCAGCTGGTGTTGATTTTCATCTCGGTCAGCTTGAGGTTGCCGTACCAGGCAAAGGTCATAAAGACGTTGCTGATGATGAGAAAGATGATGGTTAGTAATGCTTTGGGCATAAAATGAGTGTTTGTTTCGGAGTGCAAAGATACATAAAATAAATAAAACGGAGAGCACAAACTGCTCTCCGTTTAAAGTATACTGTCTACTGTTTTTTTTAGAGCTTGTAGCCGAGACCGAGGAAGAAGCCTGCCGACTTGCGGGTGGTGTTGTCGGCGGTGCTGAGGTTGAGCAGACCGAGGTTATAGCCGCCATAAACGCGGAACTGGCTGAAAGTAAGGGCTGCGCCAACGGTGGCACCAATGTCGAAACGCGAGTTGTTGCTACCTTCGTCATACCAGTCGTCCTCGCCATCGGTGTTGAGGTTGAGAAGATTGAGTACACTTGCATTGCCACTCGAAGCGGTTTTGCCGGAAAGTGCAAAAGTGATGGTAGGACCTACAAACGGAGTGATGCGCAGGTCTTTGCCGAGGTTGAAGCTATAGTTGAGCAATACGGGAATGTCGATGGCCAACTGGCTGTATTCTACAGTAGCTGTTGCCGAACCAAGAATGCCAAGGTCGAGGGTACGCTCTTTTTTAGCGAAACTGTAGCGGCCCTGCAGACCGACGGACACGTAGAGGTCGCCGCTGATGGACAGGTTCTGGTTGATTCCGATGGAGATGCCGTTGAGTGCGATGGTGTCGTGGAAGTTGCCATTCGACGTACTGATGGTTGTGGGTGTGAAGCCCAAGTTAACACTTGTTTGGGCGTTTGCTTTGCCTGTAAAGAGAAGAGCCATTGAGCAGGCGATGATTGTGAAAACTTTTTTCATTATCTTGTTTTTATTGGTTAATATTTTTATACAAAAGTTTGATAAGCATTGAGAAAGCTTCGTTGCAAGTGCGGTCGACGGTGCGGAGGCGGTCGTCGCCGAATTTCTTGAGGCGTGTCTCGATGCCGTTTGGTCCGGCAACAGCAATCCATACTGTTCCGACAGGTTTGTCAGGAGTGCCGCCGGTGGGACCTGCAATGCCTGTTGTTGCAATGGCATAGTCGGTTTTGAGGTGTTGGCGTACACCTTCAACCATCTCGTGTACTGTCTCTTCACTTACGGCACCATAGGAGGCGAGGGTCTCGCTCCTTACGCCCAGTATGTTCTCTTTCACCTCGTTGCTGTATGCCACAATGCCGCCTTTGAAATACGCCGAGGCACCGCTGAAAGCTGTCAGCCGTGATGCTATGGTGCCTCCGGTGCAGCTTTCTGCTGTGGAAAGTGTACAACCGCGCGATGTCATTAATTTGTGTGCCAGTTCAGGCAATGTCTCACAGTCCTCGCCAACGATGTATTGTCCTGCGAGGGCGTAAAGACCTGGCAACTGGTCGTTGATTGCCGAAGGTTGTGATTCGCTTATGCGCTCTGTAAGGCGCAGTTTGACCATACCAGCTTGTGGCAGGTATGCGAGGCGAATGGTTTTCGGCAATGCCAGTTCCCATTGCTCGATTAGGTCGCTCAGGAAACTTTCGCCTATGCCTTGAACAAGAATGTTTTTGTTTATGATTCGGCCGGTGGCAAAGTGTTTCTGCAGGCGCTTGATGATTTCTGTGGTCATCAGGTTCTCCATCTCGAACGGCACACCGGGCATAGATACGACAACCTTGCCTTCGCGCTCGAACCACATACAGGGTGCTGTGCCCAAGATGTTGTTTATCATTGTGCAGCATTCCGGCACCCAAGCCTGTTGGCGGTTGATGGGTGTCAACTCGTAGCCTCTGGCGGCGAAGATGCGTTTTACGTTTTCGAGAGCTTCTTGGTTTTCAACGAGTTTGCTTCCAAAGAACTCGCAAAGCACTTTTTTAGTCACATCGTCCTTCGTTGGTCCAAGTCCGCCGGTAATCAGTACGGCATCACTTGCTTTCAGACAGCGTGTCAGGGTGTTGAGTATAGCGTCGCGGTCGTCGGCGATTACCGCTGTTTCCCTTACGTCCATTCCTGTGGCGACAAGCATTTTTGCCATCGTAGAGGCATTGGTGTTGACTACCTGTCCAATAAGCAATTCGTCACCTATATTTATTATGCTAACATTCATATTGCTAGTGTGTTGCGGAAGAATTCCGCCTTTGTATTTTTGTGCAAAAATACGAAAATATAATGTTATAATGATAATTTTTTATTGCAATCCCAAAAATATTCGTATTTTTGCAAATTATTTAGTGGACTTTGACTTGCAAATTTATCAAATAATAATAAATTTTCAAATCTGATTATGACCGACATACCTAATTTAACCGAATTGATAGTTATGGCCTTGCGAGAAGATGTTGGCGACGGCGACCACTCGACGTTGGCTTGCATCCCGGCCACAGCTCAAGGCACAGCCAAAATGGTTGCCAAACAAGATGGTATACTCTGCGGTGCAGAGGTTGGCGAACGTGTGTTCCATTTGGTGGACTCCAAGCTTAAAGTCACGTTGCTAAAAAAGGATGGTGATGAGATATTTAAAGGAGATGTCGTTATGTTGGTCGAAGGCGCTTCCGGCAGTATCCTTACCGCAGAGCGCACCGCCCTTAATTTTATGCAAAGACTTAGCGGCATAGCCACCGAAACACATCGTATGGTTGCTATGCTTGATGGACTCCATACCCGTTTGCTTGACACTCGCAAGACGACGCCAAATATGCGACTTCTTGAGAAATATGCTGTCGCTTGCGGCGGTGGCACAAACCATCGTATTGGCCTATACGATATGATTATGCTGAAAGACAATCATATCGACTTTGCCGGCGGCATCGAGGCAGCCATTGACCGTACTCGCCAATATCTTAAGGATAAAGGCAAAAATCTCAAGATTGAAATCGAGGTGCGAAACCTCGACGAGTTGGAGCGTGTGCTCGCTCACGGTGGTGTCGACCGCATAATGCTCGACAATTTCGACATACCCACTTTGCGCGAAGCTGTCAAGCGCATCGACGGACGCTATGAAACCGAAGCAAGTGGCGGCATCACCGACCAGACTTTGCGTTCATATGCTGAAACAGGTGTCGATTTCATCTCTGTTGGTGCTTTGACCCACCATATCAAGAGTCTCGATTTAAGCCTTGTGAAGAACTGACGCAGGAATAATGGAAAAGCTCTACGAAAAACTGAAGAACAGCCGTTTGGGCGTATGGCTTTACCGTCGCTATGAGGCGTTGTTGCGCTTCTGGTCCTTGCGTGTTATTCCGTTTGCCAACAAACTGGTGCTGCCAGGATGCGCCGGTGTTCCTTTGGTACAGATTCTTGGGCATTTTTCCAACCGCGATTTGTGGCAGAGTGCCAAAGCACTTGCGTTCTCTTTCCTGATGGCTTTGCCGCCTCTGCTCATCTTCTTCTTCACGTTGATACCATATCTGCCCATCGAAGGCTTGCAAGCTGAACTACTCAACCAGCTGGCACTCATTCTTCCTGCCGGAGTCTTCGAGCGCGTTGCGTCTACCATTACCGACGTTATGGGACACAAGCACAGCAGTTTGCTCTCAATCGGTTTTATCGGCTCCATAATTCTTGCTGCCAACGGCATCCACGGTTTGCTGCAGTCGTTCAACTCCGTAAGCCACAGCATCGAGTGGCGCTCCATCGTGCATCGCTACCTGCTGTGCCTGTTGCTGGTGGTAATACTCTACGTGCTTGTGGTAGCTATTTTGTCGCTGCTTATCGGCTATAAGTTCTTTATCCAGTTTATGATAAGCCGCAACTTTATGGCCGAGACAAAGTTGAGCCTCTTCGCATTCAGCCTTGGACGCTGGCTCTTGCTGGTGTTTCTGACCCTGTTGACACTCAGTCTTTTGTATTATCTTGCGCCTGTCAAGAAACAGCGCATCAATTTCCTGTCCATCGGCTCCATTCTTTCCACGCTTCTCATCTTCGGATTGTCGTGGGCATTTCAGATTTACATCAATAATTTCAACAACTACAATATCTTGTATGGTTCTATCGGTACGCTGCTCATTCTGATGCTTTGGATCTATGCCAACTGTGTTGTCATTCTTTCCGGCTATGCCGTCAACATAGCCATTGCCGACAGCCGTGAGGTTGGATACAAGCAGCCTCGCAACCGCAAGAAAGAGCATCAGCGTCGCCTGAAAGAGCATCCGCACTATACGCTCAGCACCGACAACCCCGATGGTCGCCAGCCTCGTGGGTCGGCTATCTTCCACAGCCCTTCGGGAGTGGCAAAACTTAAGAGTGGATTCATACCAAAAAAACAGTAAAATAATAATTTAACATATCAAACTATGATTATTCAGAAGTCAAACGGCAAAACAATTCAGACGGAGAACCAGAAACGCGCTGAATTCAGAATGATAGCAAAAACGATGCACGGTCTTGAGGAAATATTGGCCGACGAGCTTCGTGCTTGCGGCGCAAAGGAGGTGGAGCCTATCACTCGTGCCGTCTCTTTTGTGGGTGATATGCGTGTTCTATACCGCGCAAACTATACTTGCCGTACAGCGCTGGCCATTCTCAAGCCTTTCGCCGAGTTTGAAGCCAACGACGACCAGGAACTCTACGACAATGTTTACAAAATCAAATGGGAGAAAATCATCGATGTCGACGGCACATTTATGATTGATTCTACGACATCGGGTGAAATATTCACACACTCGTATTATGCGGCCCTTAAGACCAAGGATGCCATTGTCGACCGTCTGCGTCGCCTGTTCAACCACCGTCCCAATATTGACACCGAGAATGCCGATTTCAAACTCAATCTGCACATCGTTGACAACAAGGTGACTCTGCTTCTCAACTCGTCGGGCGATTCGCTCCACAAGCGTGGCTACCGTATGGGTGTTGGCGTTGCGCCAATCAACGAGGTCCTTGCCGCCGGTATGATAAAACTGGCTGGATGGAAGTGCGACTGCAACTTCTACGATCCTATGTGCGGTAGTGGCACGTTGCTGATAGAGGCTGCTATGCTTGCCAACAATATCCCCGCACAATACTATCGTCACGAGAATTTTGCCTTCAAGCGCTGGAGCGACTTCAATATTGGCGAGTGGAAGAGCGTCAAAGAGGCCGAGGATCGCAAAATCGGTTCGGGGGACTTTGAATGCGAGATATGGGGTAACGATATAGATATGAGTGTGCTGCAGCAGGCGGAACAGAACCTTCAATATGCCAAGTTGCACAAGGATGTAATGCTCTATCACGGTTCGTTCGAAAACCAGGAGCCGCCAGAAGGCAAGACGCTCATAGTTACCAATCCACCCTATGGCGAGCGTATCAAGGTCGAAGACCTCAACGCCCTCTACGAAAAGCTTGGCAACACTTTCAAGAACCTTTATGGCGAAAACTGCGAGGTGTGGCTTATCACTTCCGACTTTGAGGCTATGAAGCATATAGGCCTCCATCCGTCGCGCAAGATTCAGCTCTTCAACGGCTCGCTTGATTGTCGCTTGCTCAAGTTTGAACTCTATTCTGGAAGCAAGAAAAACAAAGTTGACGATTGATAGTCAATACCTCAAGGAATTAGCTGCTGCTGTCGGGTTCTCCGACTGCGGTATCGCTCGGGCCGAATCCTTGACCGACGGGGAATATCCGCTCGGCGAGTGGCTCGATCTTGGCTATCAGGCCGATATGCACTATATGGAGCGCAACGCAGCTATGCGTCGCGATCCTCGTTTGCTGGTTGAAGGTGCGCGGTCGGTAATCTCGCTGGTTTATGCCTACAAGCCCGACCGTCAGATGGAATCGTCGGCCAGAATTGCCCAGTATGCCTACGGCGAGGACTATCACGAGTTGATGAAACGTTTGATGTATCGTCTCATCGCAAAAATCCGCGAGCGCTATCCCGATTTCGACGCACGTCCCTTTGTCGACACCGCTCCCATCAGCGACCGCCATTGGGCGGTTCGTGCCGGTCTTGGATGGATAGGACGCAACACCCTTTTTGTCCATCCGCTCTTGGGCTCTTACTGTTACCTTGGCGAGATAGTCGCAACCGCCGAAGTGGACCACTACGATGAGCCCCGCGAGGGTGACGGATGCGGCGACTGCCGTCGTTGTGTTAATGTATGCCCGAACAGCGCAATAATTGTTTCAAAAACAGGCGCCACGATGCTCGACGCTCGTCGCTGCACATCGTACAACACTATTGAGAACCGCGACGAGACCCTGCCCGAAGAACTTGACACACGCGGATATGCTTTTGGATGCGACATCTGCCAGTCGGTATGCCCATACAATCTGCAGGCTCCTGTTGCCAGCCATCTCGACGACGAACGCAAGGCCCAACTCGAAGCCCTTGCATCGTCAGACGAGCCTTCTTTCCGCCGTTTCGCAAAGCACAGCGCCTTGAGTCGCATCAAGTATTCACAATGGCTGCGCAACATTGGCAAGTCATTTCCACGCCAATAAACAGAAAGGCGGAAAACAAATAAATGCTTTCCGCCTTGTTTGCTTTTGGTTGTTGTTTGTTCCGCTATTTCAGCGCCCCGAGCAACTGCATTATTGTGCCTATGGTTTGAGCCTTTTGGGCGATGTTGCCGGCATTTATGCCGTCAAGGCCAGAGGCGTTGAGCAAACTGTTGGTCAGGTTTGTGGCCATCGAGGGAGTGATGATGCCGTTGCCGCCAGTTACCATACCGGCAGCGAACGATTTCTTGTATACGCCGTTTTCCTTGTTGGCTTTCAAACCGTTGTACGAGGTGATGACGATAAGCATATTGCTCAGGTCGGTAGGATTTGTGATTGAAAGAGTGCCAGCCTTTTTGCTGTTGTTGAGGGCAAGCAGCGCTTTTCCGCACGTTGCACCTGCTGCGGCAGCCGTGGCGTCGGTAGCAGAAGCGAGAGAACTGCACGATGTGGCACCTAACATAGCCACAAACATCATAATTATTCCAAATTTCTTCATAATCGTAAACTTTTTTTATGCTGTTTTATATTTTGTTTTTCAATTCGATAAGCAGAATTGTTGATTTCTTTGGCTGTCGGCAAAGTTACATTTTTTTTGAATATTAGGAAAATAAAAGTATTTTTGCATCTGATTTATTTGGCCGTTAAAACGTAATATGCCAATATTTTATTGAAAAACAAGTTAATATTTAAAATATTATTAAAAATGAACAACACACTTTTTTCTTTCCCCAAGCCTGAAAACGAGCCAGTACTTGGCTATGCTCCAGGTAGCCCCGAACGCAAAAAAATCCGTGAAGCCCTCAACGAGCTCTACAAAATGGAGTATGAGATTTGCCCCATTATCGGTGGTAAAAAAGTGAAAACCAAAGACACCGGCACGATTGTGATGCCGACGGAGAACAAGCACGTCCTTGCCAAATACTACAAGGTCGGTGAGAAAGAGGTGAAGATGGCCATCGACGCCGCTATGAAAGCTCACGAGGAATGGGCCAACACGCCGTGGATCGAACGCGCGAGTGTGATGCTGAAAATTGCCACCCTTATAAGTGGTAAATACCGTTGGAAAATCAACGCCGCCACAATGCTTGGCCAGGGCAAGACCACTATGCAGGCCGAAATCGACTCGGCGTGCGAATTGGTAGACTTCCTGCGCTACAATGCATTCTATGCAAGCCAGATATACAGCGACCAGCCCTGCAGCGACAAGGGTACGCTCAACTATATGACCTATCGTCCGATGGAAGGATTTGTCTTTGCCATCACGCCGTTCAATTTCACTTCGATTGCTTCCAACCTATGTTTGAGTCCTGTTCTGATGGGCAACACCTGCATCTGGAAGCCTTCGACGACGGCAATGCTGAGCAACTACATCCTTATGGAAATCTACAAAGAGGCCGGTCTTCCCGACGGCGTTGTCAATTTCCTGCCCGGCAGCGGCGCCCTTATCGGCAAAGTCGCCTTCGCCAACGAAAACCTTTCGGGTGTTCACTTCACCGGAGGCACGAAGACTTTCAACGGTTTCTGGAAGAGCATCGGCGACAACATCGCCAACTACCGCACCTATCCGAAGATTGTTGGCGAAACAGGCGGCAAGGATTTCATCTTTGCACATCAAAGCGCCAATGCAGCACAGGTTGCTACGGCCATCGTCCGTGGTGCTTTCGAGTTCCAGGGTCAGAAGTGCTCTGCAGCAAGCCGTGCCTATGTTCCCAAGTCGCTGTGGCCTGAAGTCAAGAAGATTGTCGGCGATATGCTGAAGGAAATCAAGGTTGGCGACGTCCGCGACTTTTCGGCCTTTGTGAATGCTGTTATCGACGAGGCTTCGTTTGACAACTGTATGCGCTACATCGACCACGCCAAGAAGAGCAAAGATGCCGAAATCGTCTTTGGCGGCACCGGCGACAAGAGCGTGGGTTGGTTCATCCAGCCGACGGTCATTCTGGCCAAGAAGCCCGACTACAAGTCGATGTGCGAGGAAATCTTTGGACCTATCATCACCATCTATGTCTACGACGACAAAGACTATGAGAAGACGCTGCATCTCTGCGACGAGACATCGCCCTATGCACTCACCGGAGCTATTTTCGCCACCGACCGCAAAGCCCTGCGTACAGGTGCCGACATTCTGAAATATGCTGCCGGCAACATCTACTACAACGACAAGCCGACCGGTGCCGTTGTGGGTCAGCAGCCCTTCGGCGGTGCCCGCGCCAGCGGTACCAACGACAAGGCTGGTTCCTATCTGAACCTTATCCGCTGGACCTCGCCGCAGGCCATCAAGGAGACCTTCGACCCCGCCAGCAACTACAGCTATCCTTTTGTCAGCAACGAGGACAACCCCTATGTTGCACCCAAGGCCGTGAAAGTTGTTGCCAAAGCCGCTCCGAAGGCCAAGGCTGCTCCGAAAGCCAAAGCCACTCCGAAAGCCAAGGCTGCTCCGAAGGCCAAAGCCGCTCCGAAGGCCAAAGCCGCAGCCAAACCCGCACGTAAGGCAGCTAAAAAATAAGTTGAAATAAAACACAGAACGTTAAGAAAGGGGAATGCACCACTCCGCGTTCCCCTTTTTTAGGTTGTCTCCAGAAAAGCCTTTGATATGAAGAAACGCATTAGTTTGTGTCTTTTGGTGTTTGCGGTGCTGACGGCATATGCGCAGACCGACACAACGTACAAGCCACCCGTCAACGATGGCACTTTTGGCAATACCGTTTTTCCTGCCAATCCCATTTCCCGATGGAGCGTTGGCCTTTTCGGTGGCGTTGACAAGAACCACCACGTTATCGATGTGCTTTATGCCAGCGATATGAAATACACCGATATGGGTGGCAAAACCGCTGGTGTCAGCGCCAGCTGGCACGCCAAAGGATGGCTGTCGCTTCGTGCCGACGTGGCCTTTGTGCAGAAGAACTACCGAATGGATCGCGACAACCGCTATCTGCCGTTTGTCTATACCGAGTCGGTCAACAACTATCTTTCGGTTCCAGTTACTGCCGTTGTGTCGATGGGTCGCACCTTCCGAGTGTGCGGTTTCTTCGGCGGTTATGCCGGCTATTGGCTTTCGGGGCATCGCAGCGGGCAGAGCCTGTCGGTGACCTACCTCACTACCCATAGCGAGGAAGACACCTATTTCGATGCCGACTATACGTTTGACGAAGTGCGCGACAACCGCTTCGATGCCGGTCTTGTTTTCGGTGCCGCTATGCGATGTGCGTTGTTCAAAAAACTGGACATTAGTGCGGAGATGCGCTGGTACTACGGCCTTACCGACATACAGAAGAATTATATGGTCAACCTCAATCCTCGCTACAACACCACGAGGACAATGCAGGTGGGTCTTTCCTATTGGTTTTAATGCTTAACAACGTATCCGTTATGAAGAGAATAGCTTTTGTTTTTGCCGTTGCGCTAGCCTTTGTTTCCTGCCGCAAGGAGGCTGTCGAGGTTGTCGACCCCGACCGTCACTATTGCTATACCTATGCCGACCAGTTCAAGACCGTGTGGACAGGCATTGACCAAGGGTACCTGTTCTGGGATCACGACACCGTCGACTGGGATGCCGTGTACGAAAAGATGCTGCCTGTCTTTGAGAATTTCGACAAAACGGGCGGAGCTACCGATAACGAGCTTACCGATGCCTATCAGACAATGGTGCGTGGATTGCTTGACCATCATATGTATGTGCAGGTCAAAAACCTGAAGACCGGCAACGCCGTCTATGCCGACCCGGCGTGGGAGGAGGTGCCCTTCCGCGACTACTACCACTACACCCCCTTTGACCAGCAGGTGGCGCTTCTGTCGACAATGGAAGGCGTCAGCAACTACAAGTCCGGTGGCAACTCGTTTCCGTGCCATTTCGCCCTTTTCCCCGGTAACGGCAGTAAGAAGATAGCCTATCTGCGATTCCGCTCGTTCCAGGTCACATCGGTGGTGAACTACCTTCCCGCTGCCGAGCTTGCGCCGCTGCGGTCGTTCTACGGCACCGGCATTGTCGACGGTGTCACCAACGGCTGGGCTGGCAACGACAATGTTGAAGCCGTCATCATAGATGTGCGCGGCAACGGCGGTGGGCAACTTGCCGACCTGAAACCCGTAGTGGCAAGCCTTTCGGCCTCGGATGTCGACCTCGGCTATTCGCGTACCAAGGAGGGGCTTGGACGTTTGGATTACAGCGCCTGGACACCATTCATCATACGCTGTCCGGACAACCATCTGTGGGGCGACAAGAAGGTGATAGTGCTGACCGACGTCAACTCTGTCAGCTGTTCCGAAATAACAGCCTTGATGGTGCAGTCGATGCCCAACGGAACGGTTATTGGCGAACGCACCTATGGAGCTACCTGCCCGCTGATCAGCGGCGGCCACGATATGCTCTACAGCGGTGTTTTCGGTGACTATGGCCGCTATGGCTACTATGTATACACCAGCAACTTCGACGTTGTTGACAAGAACTACCAGTCGCTTGAAGGGGAGGGAGTGCATCCCGACATAGAGTGCCTTTTCGACTACAATGCCCTGCTGAACGGTCACGACAACCAGCTGGAACGTGCGCTCGAATTCATCAGAACTGGAAAATAATTTTTGTTTCTGCTGATTCTGCTGATTCTGCTGACTTGTAGATGGTTATAGGTGGCATAGGTCATTATTTGGACGATGCCGACGATTTTTTTTCCCATCCTTGTGTAAAAAAACAAGATGGATTGTTACATATAGTATGTAGTTAAATTTGAAAAATTGTATATATGAAAAAAGTTTTTTCTTTCCTGATTCTGGCTGCGGGGCTTTTTGCCTCTGCCAATGCCCAAAACTGCGTTGTTTCGCTGCCTTACGATGTCTATACAACAGCGACGAATGTTGACAGCTGTTGGACATTGCACAATGCAACGGTTAACAATTATGCCATTCAGTCGACCAACAGCAACTTGAAAAGTTATGCTGTGTTGCCTTTGTTCGATGTGCCGTTGTCGTTGATACATATTCAATTCAGGTATTCTGTATCTGACAGCATCCCTGTAGAGATAGGCGTTATGACCAATGCTGCCGACACCAACACATTCCAGCCATACGACACGGTGTATGGCTCTGGCTCGAACATTCTGTTAGGAAATTTAGATTTCGGTCGCTGG
>JAEEMK010000099.1 GCA_016283175.1 Bacteroidales bacterium | reverse complement strand
TCCTCCCCCCCTGCCTCCGCAGCGGGATTCCGGACACACGCTATCTCTTGTTTCATCCTTTTCAATGTCCTTGCGCTTCCTTTTTCAACATCCCCCTTCCGAGGGCGAAAGCGAGTGCAAAGATACAACCGTTTTCCATTCCGCCAAAATTTTTTTTCACTTTTTTCGAAAGAAAATTCTTTTGAAATTGTTTTTCAATTTGTTATTAAAAAACTTTTTTTTTGAAAAACCGAAAAAAACATAGAAAAAAGCGGACGAAATGTTCTCAGATAATCGAAAATTCGTTTAAAAAAAGCAAAAATACATTATTACGCAATATCTTATTGAATAACAGTGGACTAATCACATTTTCGCCTTAAAAACAGATTTATTATCAACAGGTCTGCGCTCATATTCACAGTAGCTGTATGTCAACCCTGATTCGTCATCTAAATAACGTTCGCTTTCATTGATTTTATTGAAGACCGACAAGTCAATCACGGGGAAGAATACGTCAGCGTGAAAGTCTTGCCACACCCACGTGACATACATACGACTTACAAAAGGCAGGAACTGTCTATAGATGGCAGCACCTCCGATTATGAAAGCCTCGTCCTCGTCGCGCACCATATCGATCACCTGCGAAATTGAATGCGCTACTTCAGCGCCCTCATCGCAAAATACAGTATCGTGAGTCAGGACGATATTACGGCGTTTGGGCAGAGGTCTACGCGGCAGCGAGTTCCACGTGTTGCGCCCCATAATGACCGTGTGACCGGAGGTTAGCGCCTTGAAACGTTTAAGATCGTCAGAAATATGCCACAGCAGGTCATTATCCCTACCAATAGCATTGTTTTGCGCAATGGCTACAATTAGTGAAAGATTCGTAGTGGAGTTTATATCAAACATAATAATAAATATATTCAATTATTAAATATACGCATAGAGCGTTCAAAAATGCCATTAATATAAGCCAAAGCCAGACCATAGTTTGAAACCGGAATGCCAGCATCGATTGCAGGAGCCAAACGAGACGCAAGCTGTTTGGGCGTCACTACACAGCCACCACATTGGATAACGAGCGCATAGTCGGTTACAGGGCGTTCCAAAGCCGAGAGGCCAGCAACAACATCAAAAACAATATTTTTCCCAGTATGAGCAGATATCAGTCGTGGCAACTTGACGCGACCGATATCTTCGCAAGTGACATTATGAGTACAGGATTCCAGCATCAGCACCCTGTCGCCATCGCAGAGCCTGTCAATAGTCGGTGTACCCTGTACGTATTCATCAAAAAGGCCCTTGGCGCGAGCCAGAACAACACTGAATGAAGTCAAGAAAACATCATCGGGGACAAGTTTTGAAACTAGCCCAAACACCTGACTGTCAGTTACCACAACTCTAGGTGGTACAGACAACGATTCAAGCGTCTGCTGCAGTTCCGTCTCCTTGCAGACAATTGCAATCGCATCATTGTCCAAGATGTCACGCAGAACTTGAACTTGAGGCAATATCATTCGTCCTTCCGGCGCCGATGAGTCTATTGGTGTAACCATAACCACGCGATCACCAGAGCAAATAACATCACCCAGTAACGATCGGTAGCAGTATGCCGATTCCGGCAGCGCATCACGAATAAGTGCCAGCAGCGAATCGCGCAACGAAAGGTCAAAAACACTCAACACGAACGGGCGTTGTCCGAACTCTTCCTCAACGGCATCGAGAAAACCTTTTTCTGGAGCGACACGATCAGAAAGAGAGTAAACGACAAGAAATGGAATATTACGCTTATGACAAGTATCAAGGACCTGACGTTCAATTGAATCAACTCGATTTTCAGCAACCAAAACAATGGCCAAATCCACCTGTTGCAGTTCCGCCAACGTTTTTTCAACACGCAAATGTCCCAAATCGCCCTCATCGTCGAGCCCTGCGGTATCAATCCAAACCACAGGACCGACACCTCCCAACTCCATTGTTTTTCGCACAGGGTCAGTGGTTGCTCCCGGAGTATCAGAGACAATGGCAATATTCTGACCCGTCAAATAGTTGATTAGCGAGCTTTTACCATAGTTACGACGGCCGAATATACCTATGCGGGGCTTCAATTCATTACCTTTCATAGCGCTGTATTTACAAAAAAAATAGAAATGCAAAATTACACTATTTTTATTGAATAGCAAAATAAAAAAATGATATGTCTGTTTTATAGAAAAATTCTAATATGTGTGCCATCAAAATACGTCATTCTAAAGAGAGCGACATTGAGCAAATAATGAGTATGCTCAACAATTCCCGCCAGCTGATGAGAGCCAATGGCAACCAAAACCAATGGATTAACGGATACCCCTCGGAAGAATTAATATACAACGATATACGCAAAAAACACAGTTTCATTGTAACCGACAATGGCGACATTGCTGGAACCTTTGCCTTCATCATAGGTCGCGACCCGACATACAATAATATTGATGGTGAAGGATGGGCTGACGATTCGCATCCCTACGGCACAATCCACCGTATGGCCAAAGCCGCAGACAGGCACGGAATATTCAAAGCCTCAATTGACTGGTGCCGCAGCCAAATTACCTCTTTACGCATTGACACACACGAAGACAATGCCGCAATGAAACACCTTATTGTCAAGCACGGTTTCAAATACAAAGGCATAATCCATCTTGCCGACGGCTCGCCTCGACTTGCATACCAGATGCTATCCACAGGACTACTTTGCGAACCAATGAAAAGCTACATTGACAAAAGCATCTTGCCGCGCTACACATCGTTTGACGAAGCCCACAAACGCGACCACGCCGAAACTGTAATCCGCAACAGTCTCCAACTCGCACAACATTATGACATTGACATCAACAAAGTATATACAATCGCCGCCTATCACGACCTCGGCCTTTGCGAAGGACGCGAGCGACATCACATCGTTTCAGGAGAAATATTGAAAAACGATATAAACCTACGCAAATGGTTCAGCGAAAACGACTTTAAGTTTATGGCCGAGGCGATAGAAGAC
Organism: Bacteroidales bacterium; assembly: GCA_016283175.1. Classification (GTDB taxonomy): domain Bacteria; phylum Bacteroidota; class Bacteroidia; order Bacteroidales; family P3; genus Colimorpha. Next base: position 4,597 of record JAEEMK010000099.1, on the reverse strand, counting down.
CATCGTGCCTCGTCGAAATCCGAGCCGCGCAGCATCTACGGCCGGATTGTCGCCGAAGCCGACCGCGACATAGAGCCGCTGAAAATCATCAAACGCACCGTCCAATACGGTCTCAGCCACTATCCTGAGCTTGACAAAGAGTCCCACTGGCACAGGACATTGGAGCACCTGCACGAAAAATATGCCGAAGGCGGCTACCTGAAACTATGGCTGCCCGAATCTGAAAATGCAGCCAAGCTTGCCGAACTGCGACAAATCTTATCCAACGAAAACGATCTACGATCTCTGTTCGAAAAATACTTTGAGAACGTTGACGTCAACCCTTGAACTCAAAGCCAGCTTTCTCAACAGCTTTGCGCACATCGTCGGCAGTGGCTGTACCGGTAACAGTTACCGTCTTGGCGCCTAGATTAACCTCGGCGGTCTCAACACCTTTCAAACCTCCAACAGCCTGCTCGACAGCTGCCTTGCAATGATTGCAGTGCATACCTTCGACAGAATAGACAGCAGTTCCAGACACAGCGGCCTGCTTCTTGAATCTACTTAAAAACTTCATACTCAATGCAATTATAATAAATAAAACTAAAAATGCAGAACAAATTATGCGGAATAAAGAAAGGTGATGTGTCGGAGTTCCACAACATCCGGTATCTGCTGCAGGGACAACAAGATCTGCACCAATGCCAACCGCGTTGACAATCAAGCCAAAAAGAATTGAAAATCCAATAATTGTAATCAAATACACCCAGGTGAAGCGACGGCCAAGCGACTTGCGGACAACAAGTATCGAGGCCACATTGACCGCAGGTCCGGCCATAAGCATCACAAGTGCCGCTCCCGGCGAAAGACCTTTCATCATCAACGCTGCGGCGACAGGAATGCTACCCGTCGAACATATATACATTGGCACAGCAACAGCCAGAATCACAAGCATCTGCAGTAAGGGCTGACGACCAAAAGACAAGAAAAACTCATCGGGTATGGCAACATTGATAAACGCCGCTATCAGCAAACCAATGATAAGGCGCAGGCCTATGTCCTGAATCATCTCAAAATAAGCATATCTAAACACACGCCACAGGCGACTGCCGCTTTCCAACCGGCAAGCCGACGACACCGGCACATCGTCCTCTTGGTCGTGAACCAAACGGTTTACAAGCAGGCCTCCACACACACCAGTAACCAAAGCCGCAACGGGACGCACAATGGCAAATCCGAGGCCCATCAACGAAAATGTGGCAAGAATTGAATCAATACCCGTTTGAGGTGTAGCGATAAGAAACGACGCCACTGCCCCTTTCGAAGCACGCTCATTCTTAAGACCTATGGCAGTTGGGATTACCCCGCACGAGCATAGCGGCAACGGAATACCAAGCAAAGCTGCATAGAGTACCGAAAACCTGTTTTCGCGCGACAGATACTTGGCATAGAAACGTTTTGGCACAAAAACGTGAAGTACACCGGCAATGAGAAAACCGAGCAGCAAATAGGGACTCATCTCGCCGGTGATTAAAAGAAAAGAATTGAAAAAAACATTCAAATCCATCATTATCTTCATTTAAAGCAACCAAACAAACGCATTATATCGAAGAATATTGTCAGTCGATTAATAATTATCCAAATGTTAAAATTTAACATTTCAGACACGTTTTTTGCCTAAAAATGCCATCTACCAACTCCCTGATTTCGAAGTACCAAATACCTACCAAAGTTTACCCAAAGTTTTATCAAAGTTTATTCAAAGATTACTTTAGTAAAGTTTAATAGGAAGTTAATCAAAGTCTTACAAAGTCACAAAACGTACATAATGGCGTTCTAAAATAGAAACGTGCTTTTATAGATGTTGATAATCAATTAATTATAAATGTTAAAAATATTTATCAGAAAAATCAAAAAATTAACATTTAAATCACCAATTTACAACTTTGGGCAAAAAAAGGACTACAGAAATTGTTATTTGATTGACAAACAATATTTTTATTATAAATATAAATTAAATTTTGTCATATAATAAAAATAATGTAATTTTGCATATTTATTCAAATCCCTAAACGATGAAGAGTACATACAAGATATTTTCACAGAGCGTCAAGGAAATCACTCATTATTATATGCTATTGGTTGAGGAGACCAAAAGCGAACACCTGGTAGGTAGTACCAACGAGTGGATTCTTGACAATTACTATATGATCAGCGAGCAGGAGAAAGTGCTTAAGGTGGATTTGCGCGAAATAGAGAAAGGCAAGCTGCGTATTGACCGTCGCCGTCTACAGACTATATGGAACGTGTTGCACGGATTTATGAAGAAGAACCACTACCAGATTGACAAGCCACTGCTTTTCAGATATCTTACCCAAGTTCAAGTCAATCAGAAAGACTATCTCTCATATCCGGAAGTTTATGCTTTGCTTCCATTGATCAAAACCATACTTATACAAGACTTGGCGGCTCTTTGCAACGAACTGGAGAGTCAAAACGCCTACCACTACTCCCCCACCGACAAAAGTCGCGTTGACGCAGAACATATCGACGAGGCTGCGCGTCAAAACCTGACTATGATGAACATCTTCAACTCGCTGAAGAAGATGACCAAACTACCTATGGCAGAACTGGTTGACGGCGTTAGTTTTTCGGAGAAAATGCTGAAGCGCGAAAAAGCCGCAATGTATGACGAGATGTACGACAAGACGAAGGAGGACTATAGATCGAAAATCGTTCGCGAATGCCGCCGCAAAAAACTGAAAGAGTATGACTATGTGAAGAAACTTGTGGCCGACAGCGATGCCGCTGTGAAGCACGTCGGCTGGCAGCTCTTCCCGCCGAAACGCTGGAACAGTCGTGCACACTGGTATGTTTGGATAGTTGTATTTGCGTCGCTGCTGCCGGCACTGGCCTTTGGCTGGCTGGCCGCCAAGGGGTTCAACTTGGGCTTCGTTTTGGTTGCCCTGCTTATGTGGATCCCTATGAGCCAGATAGTTATCGACATCTTCAATCAGTTGTTATACAGGATTCACAAACCACAAAACACCTTCAAAATCAAATTTAAAGACGGTTTGATTCCAAAGGAGTATGCCACTATGGTAATTATGCCTACCATATTGAAAAACAAGCAGAAGACAATTGAATTACTCGATCAACTTGAGATATATTACCTTTCGAACATTAATCGCGCCAGCGATGGTCAGCGACTGGAGAGCCGTCCACAGAACCTTTTCTACACCTTGGTTGGCGATGCCGCTTCGTATAGCGAAGCCGACGCACCGTGGGACGACGAAGTTGCCGAGGCCGGACGTCAGAAAATCAAAGAGTTGAATGAGAAATACGGTGCACCGATATTCAATTTCGTCTATCGCCGCCGCGCCTGGAGCGAGGGCGAGCAGACTTGGCTGGGCTATGAGCGAAAGCGCGGTGCCATACTGCATTTCAACGACTTATTGTTAGGCAACACCAGCGAAGCCGATAGAGCAAAACGCTTCCGTTTCGAGACTATCAGCCAGTGGCAACAGCTGGCTGTGCCCGACATCCAGTTTGTCATTACGCTGGACACTGACACCGAGTTGGTTCTCTATTCCGCCCAAAAGTTGATAGGTGCAATGGCCCACCCGCTGAACAGGGCCAAATTGTCGAAAGACGGTCACCGTGTCGATAGCGGCTACGGCATTATGCAGCCACGTGTGAACGTCGATGTGGAAGTCACCAACAAGAGCCGCTATGCCCAGCTTTTTGCAGGCTTGGGCGGTCTTGACGTATATACAACAGCCAGTTTCGAACTGTATCAGGATATTTTCAACGAAGGAAGTTTTTGTGGTAAAGGCATTTACGACCTACGAATCTTCCAGCAGGTATTGAAAGGCACATTCCCTGAAAATCTGATTTTGAGTCACGACTTGATAGAAGGCTGCCATATCCGATGCGGCCTCATCAACGACCTTGAACTGTTCGACGACAACCCGTCGAACTATATCGACGATGCCAAACGCCACCATCGCTGGACGCGCGGCGACTGGCAAATCATTGGTTGGCTGCGCAATACCGTCCGTAACGAACGCGGCGAGAAAGTGAAGAACCAAGTGAACACCATCGGTCGCTGGAAGATATTCGACAACCTGCGTCGCTCGATGCTCAGCCTTGCCGTGCTGGTAATTATCTTTGCCGGCTATGCGTTGTCAATTCCCGCATCGGCCCACATCAGCGCAGCGTGGTATGTACTTGTCGCACTGCTCGTTGTAGCCAGTCCCATTGTCTTCTTCATCTTTGGACAAATCACCAAAGTGCCCAGTTTCGGTCGCCGCTACAAATACTATATGACCCTGATGCGCGGCTTCAAAGTTGTTGTCTATCGTTCACTGGTGCAGTTTGCCCTATTGCCCAAAGAGGCGTGGATGTATACCGACGCCGCCGTTCGAGCCTGCTACCGTATGTGGTTCAGCCACAAGAACCTTCTCAACTGGGTAACAAGCGACGAGGCAGCGAAGAGCACCAAAGGCACACTGGGTGACTACATCGGCAAGTTCTGGTTCAACTATGTGTCTGCTGCCATTCTTGCAATTCTAACCCAGCGCATCCTATACAACTGCAGCTGGATAGAGACGCCTGA
>JAEEMK010000098.1 GCA_016283175.1 Bacteroidales bacterium | reverse complement strand
GTATATGTACAGTATATGTACGCTTTAGAAGCGTACATATACTGTACATATACTGTACAAATACTGTACATATGCCAGGGAATGTATATCGAAAAAAACCTTATGTATCTTGAGAGTGAGCAGTGAAACATAGTGGCACACCGGTAACCTTTTCCGCACTGTGTTTCAACGACCTAACAATGCAGATTTTTGCGCTTTTAATGATGAGAGTTTCGACAAAACTAAGTTCAAATTGAAAATGCAACACTGGTGCTTAAGAAAAAAGCAAAGTTTAACCTTTAAACCATAGGTGTCAGTTTTTTTTCGTAATTTTGCAAATTTAAAGCCCTATGGCAAACAGGGTTGTTTTTGCCACCTAAAAACTGATAAACAAAGAGATGCGCCTATCGGTCGTCATAGTCAACTATAATGTGAAGTACTTCCTTGAGCAGTGCCTTCAGTCGGTCTTTGCCGCTGCAGAGGGCATTGACACCGACGTATGGGTGGTGGACAACAACTCGACGGACGGCTCGGTGCAGATGGTTCGCGAACGCTTTCCGGAGGTGCACTTGATTGCCAACGACGACAACCCGGGATTTGCGAAGGCCAACAACCAGGCGATCAGAGAGATTTTGAACAGAGAGCGGAGAACGGAGGAGCGCAGGCTTCAAGCCTGCAAGCGGAATGCGGAGGACGGAGAGCAAAACGGTGCGACACACCCCACCCTTCCTTTGATTGCCACGCACAAATCGGCTCTACGCGCTCCACTGGAGCTTATACCCCTCTCCGAGAGGGGATGGGCTACGCAGGACGGGGAACGGGGGCACTATATATTGCTGCTGAATCCGGACACGCTGGTGCAAAGGGACACGTTCCGCGTGTGCATTGATTTCTTTGAGGGCCACAAGGACTGCGGAGGACTGAGCGTGAAGATGATTGACGGCGAAGGACGCTTCCTGAAGGAGAGCAAGCGCGGCTTCCCGTCGCCGGCAACGTCGTTTTACAAGATAAGCGGCCTCATCAAGCTGTTTCCCCACAACAGGAAGGTGGGGGCCTACTATATGGGGCACTTGGACGACGACACGGTGAACGAGGTGGATGTGCTGCCGGGCGCGTTCCTTATGATTAGCCGCGAGGCTTTGGAAAAGACTGGTTTGCTGGACGAGAGCTACTTTATGTATGGCGAGGACATAGACTTTTCGTGGCGCATAAAGCTGGCTGGCTACAAGAATTATTACCTGCCGACGACACGCATACTGCACTACAAGGGCGAGAGCACGAAGAAGTCGTCGATGAACTATGTTTACACTTTCTACAATGCGATGGCCATCTTTGCCCGCAAATACTTCAGCGGCAACGGTGCAAGGTTTTACACTCTGTTGATTCAGTGCGCCATATGGCTGAGGGCGTCGCTGGATTTCGGCAAACGGCTGGTAGGCCGACTGGCCGTTCCGGCACTTGACTTCGCTGCTTCGTTTGCAGGCTTTCTGGCCATTAAGAGCATTTGGGCCAGCTACTGGGCCGAGAATGTGAACTATTACCCTGCTTTCTACACGTGGACAATACTGCCGCTGTATGTACTTATTCTGCTGCTTGCTTCGTGGCTTACGGGTGGTTACGACAAACCGCTGCGCATAGGCCGCATTGTGCAGGGTATGGGCATAGGGGCATTGTGCCTGCTGGTGTTCTACTCGCTGATGAGCGAGGAGCTGAGGTTCTCGCGAGCCATCGTGCTGCTCGGCTCGGTGTGGAGCATTGTGTCGGCCATCGTCATACGTATGCTTTTGAGCCTGCTGAACGTGGAGGGCTACAAGCTGCGCCCCGACAGCGGCAAAAGCCGCCTGATTGTCGGCAACCAGAGCGAGTATGACCGCGTCGCCAACGAGCTGTTCGACACCCTCGGCATAGAGTCGAAATATGTCAAGAGCCTTTCGCCACAGGGGATTGCCGACCTGTCGGATGCGACAAAGGAGATTGATGACCTTATGGACGCGGGGAGCAATGTCGACGAAATCATTTTCTGTTCAAAGGACATATCGGTCAGCGCAATACTCAGCATCACGGAGCGTCTGCGAGGCAAGGGCATCAGTTTCCGCATAGCTCCGAAGGATATGAACGTGCTGATTGGCAGCAACTATACCAACAGCCCGGAGGAGCTTTACTCGCCCGACTTCGGCAACATAAGCAACGCTACCAACCGTCGCACGAAACGGCTGTTTGACATCGTCGCGGCGTTGCTGCTACTCGTCCTCTCCCCTATCCTTTTCTGGCCTCAGAAGCGCAAGCGCCGCTACTTTGCCGACTGTGTGTCGGTGCTGGTGGGCAAGAAAAGCTGGGTGGGATACAGCCGCCAAACGGAGAACGAAGAACGGAGAGCGGAGAACGAAGAACGGAGAACGGAGAAGCCGCTGCCGGAAATACGCAAAGGGGTGTTCCGCACCCGTGACCGTATGCCGCAGGTGAAGAACCCCGACTGCGAACGCCTTGACTACAACTACGCCACCGACTACAGACTTGCAACCGACATAAACATACTGCTAATCAACATATTCAAAATTTAACTCTGACTTCAACCTTGACTTTGGACAGAACACACTGTGCATAGAAACTTTTTAACATTTAACCTTAAAACGATAGAACTTTTAAACCTTTCCAACCTTTAAAACCTCAAACCCTCCATAATGACGATCCCTGAGACAATAAAAGACCTGGAACAACGCAAAGAGACCCTGAAACGCGTACTCGACATCGACAATCTGCTGGCAGCCATAGCCGAGCAGGAGAAGAAAACCGAAGCCGCCGACTTTTGGAACGACCCCAAAGAGGCCAAGAAGGTGATGCTCGAAATAAAGAGCAAAAAGACCTGGACAACAGCATATAAGGCTGTAAGCGACAGTTGCGACGATATGCTGGTTATGGGTGAGTTCTTCGATGCCGGCGACGCCACGGAAGAGGAAATGACGAAACAGCTTGAGACGACGACCAAGCTTGTAGAAGAATTGGAATTCAAGAATATGCTGCGCGGTGAGAGCGACCGTTTCGACGCGGTGCTGAGCATCAATGCCGGTGCTGGCGGTGTCGAGGCACAAGACTGGGCGGAGATGCTGATGCGAATGTACATACGCTATGCCGAGCGCTCAGGGTACAAGGTTGCCATAAGCAACTCGCTTGACGGCGACGGAGCGGGCATAAAGAGCTGCACGATGCAGATTGAAGGCGAATTTGCCTACGGATACCTGAAAAGCGAGACGGGTGTGCACCGTTTGGTGCGTGTAAGCCCTTTCAACGCCCAGGGCAAGCGTATGACCAGCTTTGCCTCGGTCAGCGTGACGCCTTTAGTGGACGACACCATTGAGGTGGTGGTCGACAACTCGCGCCTGAGCTGGGACACCTTCCGCAGCGGCGGTGCCGGCGGACAGAACGTCAACAAGGTGGAGAGCGGTGTGCGTCTGCGCTACCAATACAAAGACCCCTACACCGGCGAGGAGGAGGAGATACTGATTGAAAACACGGAGACACGCGACCAGCCAAAGAACAAAGAGAACGCACTGCGACTGCTGCGCTCGCAACTCTACGACCGCGAGATGAAGCACCGTATGGAGGAACAGGCCAAAATCAAAGCTTCGCAGAAAAAAATCGAGTGGGGCAGCCAGATACGCAGCTATGTGATGGACGACCGCCGCGTGAAGGACCACCGCACCAACTACCAGACGGGCGATGTGACGGGCGTGATGGACGGAAAAATCGACGAGTTCATCAAAGCCTACCTGATGGAGTTCGGTGCCGAAGGCTAATCCTTCAGAATAAAAAAGCACATCCTGCACACAGGGTGCATTCGTTTACCTCATAGGCCACACCAGCCGTACAAGCCCACGCTACAAACAGCACAAAACCGGAACAGTGATTCTGATGAGATAAAAAAAAGCTGCCGCAAAGTATGCAGCAGCTTTCTCTTCTTCATAGTCACAAGGTAGGCAGCGATACTATTCGTTCTCGCATTCAGTTTTCTGTGTCATTCCCATAGTTGTCTGTGTAAAGTTCAAATCCGAGCATTTACCTTTGGTTTCCATTGTTGTCGTGTTCATAACCTGACCACCGATTGATTGTTTGCAGGTACAGGTCTTGCTGCACGAGCTGAAGGCTACCAAAACTGCTAGAATGCCGAATGCCAAAAAAACTTTTTTCATAGTATTATTTATTTTTGTTTTGCAGACCTATCTATGACTCAATTCCGGATGCCGTGCAGGTCTGCGTTTTACACTGCAAACCGGAAGAGAACCAGTCGTTGAAACTGTTCTCATAGATATGAGTAACAATTCCGGCACTTTTTTTACAAAAAAGAAAAAAAAATTTTTGGCTAAAGCAGAAATGGCGATGTCAGAGATTGATATTCAGAAGTATAGCCATTGTCAAATTTTCGCATAGCGAAAACTTTTTTTTGTATATCATATTCTGAAGCGCTTTCGTCAAAGAGGAAATGCAAGACGCTGCGTTTGGGGGCATCACCCAGATGGTTGCATATGTCTGTCTGCGTTTGGGGGCGCAAGCCATACATTTCTGCTGCAGAAGCGGCACGGCCAGCAGCATCGGCAGGAAGGATGACGGCCATTGTGCCTGACGGTACCATTAGTTTTGACGCCTCTTGGAACAATGTTTCGAGGGTAAGGTTGTCGTCGTGGCGTGCCAGCCGCCGACGTGGGTCTTCATTGCGGAGCGAGTTGGTGAAATATGGCGGATTGCTGACAATCAAGTCGTAGCGCTTTGAAGGATGTTCCGCGTTTCGCTCCGCGAATTGCTGCAGGGAAAAGTTTCGGGCTTGAAGTCTGTTGCTCCAGGGCGAACGCCTGAAGTTGGATTGGGCGACAGTTATGGTTGCTGCATCTATGTCGATGGCGTCGACGGAGGCGTTGCCGAAACGTTGCGCCATCATCAGCGCCAGGATGCCGCAACCTGTGCCGATGTCAAGAATACGGGCAGGGATGGCCTTAGGTGTGGCCATAGCGCCCAAAAGCACAGCATCGGTGCCTACCTTCATTGTGGCGCCATTGTCGTCGATGGTGAACTGTTTGCAACGGAACATTGTGATTTTATTAATAAAAAAAAGCTGCTGCAAAACGCAGCAGCCTTTTTCATTTCGGATAATAGAGAGTTACTTCCTGACCTCTTTTGAGGCGTTGTAGAAGATTTTAAGTGCACTTGCCGCACGGAGTTCCTGTTTGACGTCGCTGATCATACCCATCTTGACCTTTCCGTCGGCCTTGATGGCGAAGGTTAGCAATTTGCTGTCCTCTTCGGTGCGCTGATTCTTTTCGAGTTCGACAAACTGACGAATGTCGGAAACGTCAGCGATCTGGTCGTTGAGCTGTATACGCGGCTCACTACCATATTTTGTAGCATAAGCGTCTTGTGGAACACCGATGTTGATGTAGCTTACCAAGCTTTTCTTCTCAAGTTTGGTCACCTCGGAGCCTTTCGGCGGCGTGATTTTCACGAAGAGTGAACTTTCACGCATAGTGGTGATAACCATAAAGAAGAACAGGAGCATAAAGATAATGTCCGACATCGAGCCCATATTGAGAGCCGGTGTACCTTTGTCATTTTTTTGTTTGAATCTTGCCATTATTTTGTTCCTCCTGTATTTTTAGGCTCGGCTTCGGAAATGGCAACGGGTATAGCTTTGTCTATAGCGTCCTTGTGTTCCTGATCCAAGTCTTTGTATGGTCTACTGAATTTCTGGCGAGATAGTTCGTCACGCATCTCGTTGATGGCGGCGGTGAGTTCGTTCTGAACACGGAAGTAGGTGTCGTACGAAGTACCACGGTCGTTCTGCAGCGAGATAACACCTTTCGACACGGGATAGGTACCCAGCAACGGAATGTTGACCATTTCTTTCTGCGGAAGGTTCGGCAGATCCTGGGGGTTGCCCAAGAACTCTTTGGCACGTTCCTTCAGCAGGCTGATGTCGCCGACCTCCTTGTTGAAGAGGATACGGTCGTTGCGGTTGATCTTAACCTGGAAGATGTTACGTTCACGAACTTCTGGCGGTGTGAAGTCCGGCGGCAGCGGTGGCGGCAAACGCCGGGCGATACCCATATCTGTGTTGATGTTGGAGACCATCAGGAAGAAGGCCAACAACAGGAACGAGATATCGGACATCGAGCTTGTATTCAAGCCAGGAGTTGATTTCTTGCTCATAGTGATACTTACTTTTTAAATGATTTAGAAATAACAGACCAAAGCAGCATAACCAGTGCACCGCCTACGGTGAAGTAAGTAAGGTAGCAAGCAATGGCGATGAGTTTGGCGGTCTTTTCGGTAGCATCGTAACGAAGCAGCATATCCTGAGGCATTGTGTCACCAAGAGCCAGAAGAATGGAAGCTACAAGTACTACGACAATTGCTCCTGCAAAAATTGCAGTCTTTTTGGGTTTATCCTTAAGGCTTATAATGCCATAGATGACCCAGATAATAAGGCTCAGTGCCACATAGCAAATCAGTACCCAGAAGGCCACGTCAAATGCCCAACCAAAAGTGGTTTGGTTAGCAGCAAAAAGGATGGCGAGAACGGATACGATGACAGCTACTGCGAGACTGCACCACATAATTATTTTTCTCGTTTTTTCTTGCATAATAGTTAAGGATTAAAGGGTTAATAAAATTGTTATACTATCCTTGCACTATTATTTCTTGTTCTTGATAAGGATATCCATAAAGGTTATGGTACCATCCTCCATCTGAGAAACGAGGCTTTCAATTTTGGTGAGCAGATAGTTGTAGAAAATCTGAAGAATGATAGCGACAATAAGACCGAACACAGTGGTCAAAAGGGCCATCTTCATACCGTGGGCAACGACGGTCGGGCTGATGTCACCAGCTTTCTCGATATCGTCGAATGCCTGAACCATACCGATAACGGTACCGAGGAATCCGAACGAAGGAGCAAGAGCGATAAACAGAGCAATCCAGGTAAGGTTTGCCTCGAGGCGAGCCATCTGAACTCCACCATAGGAAGTGAGCGACTTCTCAACATTTTCAAGACCTTCGTCTACGCGGTCAAGACCTTGGTAGAAGATGCTGGCAACGGGGCCACGGGTATTGCGGCAGAGTTCCTTTGCTGCATTGTAGTCACCCTTCTTGACATTGTCCTCAATGCCGCCGAGCAGAGCGTCGACATTGGTGGTGGCCATATTCAGATAAATGATACGCTCGATAACGAGTGCCATACCGAGGATAAGGCAGAGGAGCACAGGGGTCATCCAGCCAGCACCACCCTGGATATATTTCTCTTTCAGCACTTCGTGGAAGGATTTTGCTTCTTCCTCTTCGTCCGCAACGGCTTCTACGGGCTCGGCAACAGCTTCATCAGCGACTGTTGCGCTGTCGTCGGTAACTTGTTCGGTTTGGACGGCTTCATCGGTGACGGCGTCCTGAGCCATAACATTGTTGAGATTGGTGAATGCCAATAATCCAATTACTGACATTAATGCAATTACTTTTTTCATTTTGATTTAGATTGTGTTAATTATTAATTAGTTAGTTCAATTTTCGCAATTCACAATATGTTTGCAAATTTAGCAATAAGTTTACAACTGCAAAAGATTTTTTCGTTTTTTTTTCATTTTACGCACGTCTCACTTGCATAACACATTATTTTACAAGACAATGCATAAAACTCTTTTTTCTATATATTACACATTGCGGTCGAGCAACGAACAGGCAAGCTTGTGCAAAGGCTCTTTGGCACTTGCAGGACACGAAACGGCGTCGAGATGATGCATAGCTTTCTCGTGCAGCTCTGCAATGCGTGCCTCGACCTCGCTGCGGATATCAAGTTGGGAATAAATATCCAGGACTTCCTTGATCTTAGAGGCGGGATTATCAGGCGTGCTGCTGAAAAGGGCTTTAAGTGTTGCTGTCTGTTTGTCGTCGCCTTTTTTCAGAGCAGTGAGAAGCAGGTATGTTTTCTTGTTATCCTTGATGTCGGTACCTGTCTCTTTGCCAAAAGTGGCAGTATTGCCGTAGGCATCGAGCAAATCGTCGCGCAGTTGGAATGCGAGCCCAGTATCGATACCGAAGTTGTACAGTTCCTCGACATCGCGCGGTTTGGCATCGGCATACAAGGCTCCTATTTTCAATGCTCCACCCAAAAGAACTGCTGTTTTAAGCCTTATCATCTCCATATACTCGTCGATGGTTACATCGTCACGGTGCTCGAAATTCATATCATATTGCTGTCCTTCGTGTATCTGCAGGCAGGTTTTGCCAAAAGTCTGCAGTATTTCAAGGAGATTCTTGTTCGGCTGTTTCAAGAAGTACTGCCAAGCAAGAATGTGCATAGCGTCGCCCGAAAGGATTGCAGTATTTTCATCCCATTTGCGGTATACCGTCGGTTTTCCACGACGCACAGGCGAACGATCCATCAAGTCGTCGTGAAGCAACGTGAAATTGTGGAACGTTTCGATGCCGATTGCTGCATAGCGTGCCTGTTCTATGTCGCCGCCAAAAAGGTCGACAGCAGCCAGCAGCATCACTGGACGTATGCGTTTGCCACCCTGCGAAAGGGCATAGCCAATTGGCTCGTAAAGTCCGCCGAGACGGCTGCCGAAGTCCTCATCGGCGAAGTACTGGCTTACTTTCTTTTGTATTTCTTCTAATGTATACATTAATTATAGTATTGTTTCAACAAATTATTCAGAAAGGATAATCGATTCCAAAGTTGGCAGTAATCTGCGATATTTTCCAATGCGGCGGGCACCAGCGTTTTTCTTCTGGCACACCAGGGTCGTAAAGCGGTATGGCAAGGTCGCAACGCAAGGTGAGAATCGATATGTTGGCGCGCAAGCCAAAACCTATGCCTGTTGCAATGCTTTGTGCCAAGTCGGCAAATCTTATCTGACCGTTGGGGAATTCCTGCGATTCGTTGGCAAGCCACACATTGCCAAAGTCGGCAAAAAGGGCACCTTCAAAGATGTATGCAATCGGGAATCGGTATTCGAGGTTCACAACCAGCTGAATATCGCCTATTCGCTCAAGTATGTTGTCGTCTGACGACTGGAAATTGCCAGGGCCGAGGTAACGCAGATGCCAGGCACGGATGGTTGTAGGACCGCCTCCGAAGAAACTCTTCTCGTAAGGCATTGCCTTCGAGTTGCCGTAAGGCATTCCTATACCGGCCATAGCACGTGCAACGAAGGTGCTTTTACGCCCAAAATAAAAATACCGTTTGAATTCCGTGTTTACTCTGATATATTGCGAGAACGGGACACCGAATATTTCGCTGATGCCATTCTCGTCTTTATGTCCTCCCACCATATTGGCAATACCGCTCAACAGGTTTCCGGCACTTTCTACCGACAGGTGCAGGTAGTTGAAATTGCTGCGCACTCCGTATTGCTGTGTGTTGTATACGTAGTCGTAGCGTGCATTCATAATGAAGTGGTCGCTGTACTGATATTTGACGCGAGCATCACTGATGCTCTCCATCCTGCGACGGAAAGAACTGTCGATGTTGAAGAAGCGTACATAAGTCAACTCGAGCGGCAGCAACTGATGTGCGTGATTGTTATGGCTCCAGCTGTAGCCGAAACCGACATTGCCCAGCAGGCGTTCGAAATAACTGTGCAGCTGATAGTTGGCACCAAGAGTAAAGACAGTATGGGGACGCATACGTTGCCACAGGATGTCTCTTGTGAATGGGAAAAGGAACGTCGGTATGTCGAGCGACAAATTGAGCCCGTTCTCGAAATTGCTGACATTGTTGCGAATATTTTCGCTGTCTCTGTTCTTAAGTATCAGTTTTGGCAACTCCACAAGCAACGACCATTCAGCCTTGAACTGTTCGGCGCCGCCCAGAAAGTTCTTATTCTGGTACCCCAGTTTCGTCTCGAGGCCAAAATTACCGCCAAGCAATCCATTGTCGTTTTCTCCAAATGGCGATGAATTGTTGAGTTCAATGGATGCCGTAAGCCGCTGCCGCTTGGCTGTCAAAAGACGCACTTTGGCGTTGAGCAACCTGTTGGTGTCGCAACTGTTTGGCGACTCAACAAACTCGATATTGATATACTTGAAATTGCGGAGGCTTAACAAAGAATTATATGTGCGGTCAATGTTGCGAGGTCTAAATCGTTGATTGTGGAACAAAAACATAGAACGGCTGATGACTTTGGGCTTCAACGTCATCGGCTGGTTGTAAAGATAATGATAGTTGGTGGTAAGATTGCGGAAATGCATCGGCAGCGTCAGCGTGTCATAGGCACTGACAAGCCCGCTGTTAGACGCCGAAGTATTGGGATAAACATATATGTCATCAATACGGTATTTCTGCAACGGTGTAGAAACCAGGCCTCGGTTGGCGTTGACAATGCGCGGATTGCGGACATTCATCCGTATCGTCAATTTGTGGTCTTCAAAAGCTGTGTCCACCAAATACGACACCAAGTCGGCATTGGCATAGTAGTATCCTTCATTGCGCAGCCGTTCAACCACCTGGGTCCTTTCCTCATCCATCTTGTCTTGGTCGTAGTATTCACCGACTTTCAGCAGGCATTCATTGCTCCAGTCCTTCAGCAGTTGGTTGACTTCCGGAGTTTCAGCCTTGAAGGCCACATCGTCGATGCGATAGCGTGTCGCCGGCCTGATGTGGTAGATAACATCGACGTCATATTTCCCTTTATGAACAGTGTCGAACGTCACCGACGAATTGAAACAGCCTTTAGACTCCAACAATCCGCCAAGTTGCTGGCAGGTGTGCACGGCAGCATCTTCTTCGTATATGACAGGAGCTTTTCCTTTGCGACGCAGATAGTTGTGCCAGAAGTTGGTCTTGTCGGGGTTTGACAGGCAATATATCCGCATCGAAAAGCGAGGGCCAACGCCAAGCAGATGCGAATTGGGTTTCTGCTTGGCGAATTTCTTCATATTGCTCAAAGCATCAAGAATCTCCTTCGACGGCTTGCTGCCGTCTGCCATAGTGATCTCATATTGGTTCTTGTCTAGCACACGTTCGTCGGGTTGGACAAACTTATCCAAACTGGCACAGGATGCAAACATCAGCGACAGCATCAATGCCGATATAAGTATGGATACGCACTTTGTCCCGACACCTGTTTTCATCGCGTCTCTGTTTTTTCGATTATTGTTTCCGTTGCGCCCCTATGGCTTTGCATATATTCCGTACAGGCCTTCGACGCAGCCTCGCGGCTTTCGGCATCACAAAACCACTTCGACAGTATCTCGCTCAGTTCGTCAGCCGACCTGTATGTTTTTGCGCCTCCGCATTGAAGAAGCTCAAGTGCCTCCTGGAACTTGCTGTGATTGGGGCCGAAACACACGGGGCATCCGAACACCGCTGCCTCAAGGGTGTTATGTATGCCTTTGCCGAAACCACCGCCTATGTATGATACTGTAGCATATCGGTACAGCGACGAAAGCATACCGATGTTGTCTATTATCATAACCTTGCGTTGGAATAGCGCATTGTCGGCATCGGCGACGTCGAGCTGCGAATATCTTACACAGTTCTCTTTCTTGAACATTTCTTCTATACGCTCCAGATGGCTTTCACCTATCATATGCGGAGCGAGGATTACCTTCAAGGGCTTGTTCCATCGTTCAACGAACGATTTAATATTCTCTTCATCGGGTTCCCACGAACTTCCGGCCATCAGCACCGGGTTGTCCGACACAAAACGTTCAACGGCTGGAAAACTCTTTGCCTGGCGCGCAATGTCGCTGACACGGTCGAAGCGTGTGTCGCCGGCTATGGAGCAATGGTTTATGCAGGCATTGCGCAACAGCCTGATCGATTCGTCGTTTTGTACGAAGATATGGCGATAGCATTGCAACTGTTTGGCAAACCAGCCACCGTACCAACGGAAGAAATACTGCTTCGGACGGAATATGGACGAAAACAGATAGGTCGGTGTGCCACGGCGTTTTAATGCCTGCAAATAGTTGAACCAAAAATCATATTTCACAAAGAACACTATGTCGGGATGCATCAGCTGCATAAGCCTTCGTGCATTGCGGCGCGTGTCCGGAGGAAGATAGCATACAATATCTGCGCCGTCGTAGTTCTTTCTCACCTCGTACCCCGACGGCGAGAAAAATGTCAGCACTACTTTGTATTCAGGATGTCTGGCGTGGAACATTTCCAACACCGGACGGGCCTGTTCAAACTCACCCAGCGACGAAGCGTGGAACCACGCGATTCTGGCTCCGTTCAGTTTTTCTTTCGGGAAAGTCTCTGCCCATCGGTGCCAACCCTTGCACATCTGCGCCGCCTTACTGTTGAACAGCGACGCACAACGCACTCCGAGAGTGTATACTCCTATGGCAAGACTGTACAGTATCCGCATAAAGATTGTCTTTTAGAAGAAATAATAGTCGTATGCCGTTTTGCCCTTCAGAGGGAACATCCACGTTATTTTGACAGAATAGAGCAAGTCAAAGTATTTCGTATTGTCAGGGCCGTGCAAATCCATAACCTCGTCGATGACATATTCGCGCACCGAATGGTTCCAGAACTGTGTCACCTCAAAAGCAACCTTGAAATTAAAAAAATTGGACTTGCTGCTCATAAACCAGTAGCCGACGCTCTCGGTCAGCGTGAAACCACGACGCTTGTGGTCGTAAAGGCGTGCATAGTCACCCTGCAGCTGTGGCGCGTTGACATCGTTCATCACAAAGACAGTCTTCTGCTGCATAATGCCGGCATTCATCATAAGCATAATGCCCGAATTGGGATTGCGGTGTCCCAAGGTGAAGATTTTGCCGCCACCCACGCGCAACGACAGCGCGCGGTTGTAGCACGAGGCTGTGGCGTCGGTTCCGTTGGTGCCGATAACTATCGGCACGGTGTCGTGACTGAACGCAGCAGGCATTCTGTCGGCAGCATTTTTCAGTTCCCTGCCGAAGACCAGACTTCCATCGGCCATAACGAACCAATTTGATTTGAATTTATAACCAGCCTCAAGACTGTAGTTGAGATATGGTCCTTTGTAAAGGTCGTATACGCCGTTGTCTGTCGACATCTTGTCGGAAGCAAACATTGTTCCGAAACTGAATCCCACAATGGGGGTTGCCATAGTATCCTGTGTCAGCTTTATCTGAGCCGCAGCCCTTGGCGTTATCGCTGCCATAAAGCAAGCGGCAATTATAATATGCCTTAATCTCATTGATAGTAATGAATTAGTGATTGGTGTATTTTGAATTGTGACCTGTGATTGGTTATCAAGACTCTCACTACTGGCGCGACCTACCCAATGCCTTCAGCATCTTAGGCATCAGGTCGATATTGTTCTGCACTCCTGAAAATGTTTCAGCGCCGGGACCATAGGCGAAGACAGGCACCATCACGCCCGAATGGCCGTCAGTGGTGTATTTGCATTCGTTTTTGCCCTTCTCTATGTTTCCGCCCATCAGCACCAGACCTCCGGTCTCGTGGTCAGCGGTAACAACGACGAGCGTGTTGCCATCCTTCTCGGCAAAGTCGAGAACTGTCTTGAGCATTTTCTCGAAGTCGGCCAATTCGGCCTCCATATACGGTGCATCGTTGTTGTGGCAGGCCCAGTCAATCTGCGAACCTTCTATCATCATCACAAAGCCTTTGGGATTCTTGCTGAGCATATCCAATGCCTTCTTGGTGCCCTCAGTCAACACGGGGTCGCGACCGGGAGCCACAGGACCATAGTAGTTCTCGCAGAAAAACGTAACGAGCTTGCTGCTCTTCGACTTCTTCATATCCTCAAGGCTGTAGGCGACTTCATAGCCTCGCTTCAACAAAGTATCTATGGGGTTGAGGCCGTCTTTGCGGTTCTCGGGACGGAAATTGGAGATGCCGCCGCCAATCATCACATCAAAGCCGCACTGCGACATATGAAGGCTAATGGTGTCGTACATCTTGCGGTCTTTGGCGTGGGCGTATGTGCTGGCGGGCGTGGCGTCAAGCACACTGCTGGTAACAACAAAACCTGCCGACATCCCCCACTCTTTCGCCAGCGAAAGTATCGATTTGACCGGTGTGCCGTCGGCAAGAACACCGATGTGGCGGTTGTCGGTCTTGCACCCTGTCACTATGGCTGTGCCGCCAGCACCGCTGTCGGTGGTGTATTTGTTGTTGGAATAGGTACGCGAAAAACCAGAGAAGGGGAAACGCAGAAAGTTGGAAGCACCTTTCTGTGCGACAATCGAGGCGTATACTTGTGCTGTGCCCATACCATCGCCGATAATGACAATGACATTCTTGGCTTTCTTCGACTTGGAGGCAGGGGCGTCATACCACACACCACTGTTCTCGCTCTGCAATATTCTTTCGGCATCGGTTCTTGCAGCCTTCTGGGCCGAAGCGGGGAAGGCTAGTATTGCTGCCGTGGCAATAATCAAATATGTTTTCTTCATCTTATCGTTTTTTTCAAATCCAGATATTTCCAAACCTCACAATCATCTTCTGCCCACGCTGCTGCCACCACGGCTCGACGAACCGCCGCTGAAGCTGCCGCCGCTACGACTCGACGAACCAGTGCTGAAACTGCCACCGCGGCTTGACGAACTGCCGCTTCTGAAGCTGCTGCTTGTCGAACGGCTGCTGCTCTGGCGGAAATTGTAGTCGTTCTGACGGCTACTGGTACGTCTGCCGCTTTCATAATTACCACGGTTGCCATTACGGTTGGTTTCAAAACGACTGTTACTGCGGCTGTTGCCATAACTGCCGCGTCCGTCTGAAGTGCGCGGTGTGCCGTAGCTGCCACGGTTCTCGCTGCGTGCAGCACGGTTGCTGGCTACGCTGGCGGGTTTGGCGTAGCGTCCGCTGCCTGTGTTGACCGACGTGGTGCCACGTCCGTTGCCTGATGCAGAAGCAATGCTTCCGCGTGAGCCGGTGCCGCTGACGCTGCCCCTCGGGGCACGGCCACCGTTGTTAAGGTCCACACCGCCTCTACGCACAGGACGTGCAGGATTGGGCGTCACGCTGCCGCCACGCGGAGCGATACCTTTTGCAGCACCGCGGCCACCGCCGAGATAGCCGTGACCAAAGGCATAGCCGTCTCTGTCATAGCGGTTCCAGCCATAGGCATAGCCGCCCCAGCCATAATAACCATAATAGTATCCGGGATAGAAATAAGGATCCCAATACCACCAGGGCGAACCCCATCCCCAGCTCCAACCAAGGCCGAAGCTCCAATAGGGGCCACAACCCCAGCCGTAGGTCAGCATCCAGTGGCTGCCGCCCCAGCCGGGATAATACCAGCCGTTCCAGCGCGGGCTGTACCAGGGATCCCACGACCAATAAACGTTAGGACCCCAGTAGTAGGGATTCTCGGCACGCGAGTATTCGGAAATCGATTTAAGCTTGATTTTCGTCGTATCCTTAGGCACTATAGTGTCGTCGACGCTGCCAACAAGTTCAACCGTTATGTCTTCACTTTTGCTGACGACACCGGTGTCGCGATATACGCTCGGAGCAGTGGGTTTTATCCCTTTTTGGGGATTGGAATAGTAATTTTCGCCCTCGTCCGACGTTTGGGCACAGACTTTTCCTGCGCTCAACGACAATAAAAATAACACGCATAAAATGCTAATACTTAATCTTTTCATCATATTCTGACGTTTGACGTTTATCTATTTTTAGTTCTATTTCACAATATTTTAGTAATTTTGCAAACCGAATTATTGTGTGCAAAAGTACGCATTTTTCTTGAAACATAACGTCATTTTTTATAAAAAAGTATAAACAGAGATATAAATGGCAAAAGATTTTGTGAAACGTTCCGAGAATTTCTCGGAGTGGTATAATGAATTGGTCGTCCGCGCCGACTTGGCCGAGAACTCGGCAGTGCGCGGATGTATGGTCATAAAACCCTACGGCTACGCCATCTGGGAGAAGATGCACGATGCCCTCGACAAGATGTTCAAGGACACAGGCCACGTCAACGCCTATTTCCCCATCTTCATTCCCAAATCGTTCCTCAGCCGCGAGGCCGACCACGTCAAAGGCTTCGCCAAAGAATGTGCCGTAGTGACACACTACCGTCTGAAAACCAACGAAGAAGGTACCGGAGTTGTCGTCGACCCCGAAGCACGCCTCGAAGAGGAGCTCATCGTGCGCCCCACCTCCGAGACAATCATTTGGAGCACCTACAAGAACTGGATCAAGTCCTACCGCGACCTGCCTATCCTCTGCAACCAGTGGGCCAACGTGGTGCGCTGGGAGATGCGCACACGTATGTTCCTCCGCACCGCCGAGTTCCTGTGGCAGGAAGGCCACACGGCTCACGCCACACGTGAGGATGCCGAAGCCGAGGCACGTCGTATGCTCGACGTCTATGCCGACTTCGCCAACAACTGGATGGCTGTGCCCGTCGTCAAAGGCGTCAAGTCGCCCAACGAACGCTTCGCAGGCGCTCTCGACACCTACTGCATCGAGGCTATGATGCAGGACGGCAAGGCTTTGCAGGCCGGCACCAGCCACTTCCTGGGTCAGAACTTCGCCAAGGCCTTCGACGTGCAGTTCCTCAACAAGGAGAACAAGCTGGAATATGTCTGGGCAACATCGTGGGGCGTCAGCACACGCCTGATGGGTGCCCTCATTATGACCCACAGCGACGACAACGGTCTCGTACTGCCTCCCAAGCTGGCACCCATACAGGTGGCCATAGTGCCCATCTGCAAAAACGACGACCAGATGCGCGAAATCGACACCAAGGTGCAGCCCGTCATCGACGCCCTGCGCGCCAAGGGCATCAGCGTGAAATACGACAACCGCCCCGAATACAAGCCCGGCTGGAAATTCACCGAATACGAGTTCAAGGGTGTGCCCGTGCGCATCGCCGTCGGCCCCCGCGACCTCGAGAACGGCACCTGCGAGGTATGCCGCCGCGACACCCTCGAAAAAGTAACTATGCCCATCGAAGGCATAGCCGACCATATCGAGCAACTGATGGACATCATCCAAAAGAACATCTACCAGAAAGCCCTCGACTTCCGCCTCAGCCAAACCCGCAAGGTCGATACCTGGGACGACTTCAAGCGCGAAATCGAAAAGAACGGATTCCTGCTTTGCCACTGGGACGGCACCACCGAGACCGAAGAGCGCATCAAGGAGGAAACCAAGGCCACCATACGCTGCATACCCTACGACGCCGTCGAGGAAGAGGGCAAATGCATCTACAGCGGCAAGCCCAGCCACCGCCGCGTAATCTTCGCACGAGCCTACTAAAAACCTGCAGAAAACACAATGAAGTGCCTCGAAAAATCGAAGCACTTTTTGTATATATGGCACAAGCCTCGGTTGTACGGTGCGACACACCCCGCCGCGTTGCGGCACCCCTCTCGAGAGGGGTGCCGCATCACAATGAGAATTAGCGTTAGAGGTGTTGTGTCGCACAGCGTAGCTCCCTCTGTTTTCCCCGTCATATGGCACAAGCTCCTGTGGAGCGCGTGGAGGAGCCCTGTGCGTGGCAGCCCGGTAAAAACTCCCCCCCCCTGTTTTCCCTGTCATATGTACAGTATTCGTACAGTATATGTACAGTATATGTACGCTTCTGAAGCGTACATATACTGTACATATACTGTACAAATACTGTACATATGACAGGGATTGTATATTGAGAATAACGTTTTCACACATAAAAAAGCCAAACGAAACACCACGAAACACCAACAACCGCAACACTATGGTTTCCAAAGCTATGCTGTCAAAAAAAAGCGTCTTTCAACACGATTTATCGAAGCCGTGCTGCACGAAGCAGAGGGAAACGTCATCCGTCGACGCCTGAAAGCTGACAGAATAAATCTGCAAAAAACTTAGACTTCACCGCAATATTTAACTTAATATTTCGTTAAAACACATAAAACCATTAATCTCTAAAACTGTAACATTATGAAAATGTGTAACAAAATGCTTGCCGAAGGTTTTGGCACCTTCGTGCTTGTGTTCGGCGGTTGCGGAACAGCGCTGTTCGGACACGTTGGTTTTCTTGGTGTGGCTATCGCTTTCGGCCTCACCGTCATCGCTATGGCTTACGGCATAGGCCACATCAGCGGCGCACACCTCAACCCCGCTGTGTCGTTTGGCGTCTTTGTCAACGGCCGTATGAGTTTCAAGGATATGCTCTGCTACTGGGCTGCCCAGATCATCGGCGCCATCATCGCCGGTGCCGTACTGCTGGCCGTATGGAAGGCCACCGGAATGAGCAGCACAGGTGTCTTCGCCGCCAACGGCTACGGTACTGAGTTCCAAGCCGCAGCAGGTGAAGGATATATGAATGTCGGTTGGATTGGCGCATTCATCATCGAGGCTGTTCTGACCTTCGTGTTCCTGATGGTCATCCTCGGCGCCACCGACGAGCGCAGCAACACCAAGGCCGCCGGCCTCGCCATCGGCCTCACGCTGACGCTGATACACCTCATCAGCATACCGCTGACCAACACCAGCGTCAACCCCGCCCGCAGCATCAGCCAGGCCATCTTCAGCGACTGCGCAACGTGGTCGGCCTGCAGCCAGCTGTGGCTCTTCATCGTTGCACCGCTGGTAGGAGCCGCCATCGCCGGCCTCTTCTACAAGTGCGTCGCACCGAAGGAGAAATAACACGAATTGCTGTTTATAATTCCTAAAAACTGGTGTCCCGTCATCCATTCAGATGGCGGGACACTTGTTTACTTTATTTTATGTCGGCCAATCAACCTGTGCCAGAAGGATTTTTTGCCGACGTCTGTATCGCCCATTGCGGCTTTGGTGTCAACTATCCACTCTTGTACCACTTGCACATTGGGATGGTCGTCCTCTAATCTGGACTTTAAAATCCTCAAAGCCTTCTCAAAATATTCCAACGCCTCGGGGTATTTCTTCATTTCATAGTAGAGTGAACCGATGTTGTTGTACGATGCGGCGGTGTGGGGATGCTCTGTGCCGAGGACTTTCTCGTATATCGCCAAAGCCTTGAGATAATACTCCAGCGCTTTGTCGTAGTCGCCTTTGTTTATATACATCCCTCCGATGCTGTTGTACGATGTAGCGGTGGAGGGATGCTCTGTGCCGAGGACTTTCTCTTTTATCGCCAAAGCCTTGAGATGGTACTCCAGCGCCTTGTCGTAGTCGCCCTTGTCATCATACACCGCTCCGATGTTGTTGTACGAGGTGGCGGTGGAGGGATGCTCTGTGCCGAAGACTTTCTCTTTTATTGCCAAAGCCTTGAAATGGTACTCCAGCGCCTTGTCGTAGTCGCCCTTTTCATCATACACCAAGCCGATGTTGTCATACGACGTGGCGGTGGAGGGATGCTCTGTGCCGAGGACTTTCTCGAATATTGCCAAAGCCTTTAGATAGTACTCCAGCGCCTTGTCGTAGTCGCCCTTGTCATCATACACCAAGCCGATGTTGTTGTACGACGTGGCGGTGTCGGGATGCTCTGTGCCGAGGACTTTCTCGTATATCGCCAAAGCCTTGAAATAGTACTCCAGCGCCTTGTCATAGTCACCCTTGTTATGATATACCACTCCGATATTGTTGTACGATGCGGCGGTGTCGGAATGCTCCGCGCCAAATATTTTTTCGGAGAGGACCATTTCGCGGAGGCGGATTTCCAATGCGTCGTTGTACTGGCCGTATTTGTATAGGAAATCACCATAATCGTAGAGCAACTTGTCGTATTTCTCCTCGTCATAATCCACCTCTTTAGCAAGGTTGTCGGCCTGCGCATATATTGCGGCCACCTTCTCTATCCGTTCCGCAATGGGGATGGAGAGATCGGCCAGCAGCGTTGAGGTCTTCAGCAGCAGCTCCTCAATGGAGTTGATGACATTCTGACGTTTGTGCTCAGCGATTTCTTTGCTTTTCCTATAGTCGTTCAGGTTGTGTTCGGCATCCTTTTCAGCCTCGTCGAGGATGATGTTGGCCTCGCGCACATTGCCGCTGTCGAAAGCCTCGATGGCACGGCGCATACGGTCGGTGATGAGCTCGCCCTGCAACTGAGCAATGCGCTTGGCGGTGTCGAACAACAGTTCCTGCTGTTTGTCGAGCTCCTCCTGCAGCGCGTTGCGCTCGTCGAGGAGTTTTTGCAGCTCGTCTTTCAGGTCGTCATCGTCAGGGTATTTTTCGGTACGAAGCCGGGCTTTTTCAATCAATGCCGGCAACTCCTGCAGACGATGGCTCATACGCTGGTAGTCCTCGTTGCCGGCGGCAAACTGCAGGTTTTCCATACGCGCTACGGTCATATCGCCAAGCTTCACCTCGCCGTTCTCCACCTTGAGGGCGTCGCTGCGGCTGCTTTCGACCAGCTGGAGCTGCATAACGAAGTGCAGCTGCATAGAGTCGCGGTTGTTGTAGCGGCTCCAATAGTGTCCCATTTCCTCGAAGAGTCGTTTCTTGAAGGCTGTCAGTTCGGCAGATTCCTCCTCGCCCGGCTGCAGGTCGCGCATATAGACGTAGCTCTTGGGTTTTATGCCTGTGCGACGGAACTCCTCGGTGGCCACATCGAACTCCTCGATGGTGAACTCCCCTGCCTTGGTGTGAAACAGCGCGAGGAACATATCGCTGGCGCGCACACGGTCGTTGTATTCGTCCTGCTTGCGGCGGTCGTTGTAGGCGGCATCGTAGTCTTCCCACTCGAAGAGTTCGATGCGTATGCCACGCTGCTCGTAAATCTTGTCCAAACGGCGGATCAGATTGCCGAAAGCATTACGGTCAATTTCCATTTCTTCGCTCGAGGCAAGAAAAATCTTGATAATGCGGGATGTACTCATATTATTGCTCATTTCAATTTGCAAAAATACACAATAATTCCCAATCGACAAAAAGATGTTTTCAGGAATTTGCCAGCTTGTATGAAAAAAAAAAGGCTGTCGAAACGCTTTCGACAGCCCTATTAGAATTGCTTTTTCCAATTAATCGCAGCCACATTTTGTTTGTCGCAACGCGATGACAAAATGGACAGAATCACTTCATACTGGCGTTGTAGAAGACGAACTGGTCGTCGATGACGTCGATGATGATGTTCTCGCCTGTGTGGATCTTTTCCTCCAGTATCTGGCGCGACAGTTCATTGAGTATGCGTCGTTGTATGACGCGCTTGACAGGACGCGCGCCCATAGCCGGGTCATAGCCTATCTCGGCCAACAGGTTGACGGCCTCGTCGGTGGCGCTGACGAGAATCTCGTTCTTCTCGAGCATCTTGGCGACATTGGCCAGCTGAATGCGCACCACTTCGCGTATCTGGTTCTTGCTGAGCGGACGGAACATAATGATTTCGTCGATACGGTTGAGGAACTCGGGACGCATATTCTGCTTGAGCAGTTCGAGGACCTCTTCCTTGGTTTTCTCGATGGTGTAGTCGTTGATGTTCATTGCGTCGCTCATACGCTCTTGGATGATGTTGCTGCCGATGTTGGAAGTCATAATGATTATGGTGTTCTTGAAGTCGGCAATACGCCCCTTGTTGTCGGTCAGACGGCCGTCCTCGAGCACCTGTAGCAGCGTGTTGAAGACATCGGGATGGGCTTTCTCGATCTCGTCGAAGAGCACGATGCTGTATGGCTTGCGTCGCACAGCCTCGGTAAGCTGGCCGCTCTCGTCGTATCCGACATATCCCGGAGGCGCTCCGATGAGTCGGCTGACGCTGTGGCGTTCCTGATACTCGGACATATCGATACGCACCATCATATTCTCGTCGTCGAACAGCACTTCGGCCAAGGCCTTGGCCAGTTCGGTCTTTCCAACACCCGTGGTGCCGAGGAAGATGAAGCTTCCGATGGGTCGCTTGCCGTCGCTGAGGCCGGTACGGTTACGGCGTATGGCGTTGGCAATGGTGTCGATGGCCTCGTCCTGTCCCACGACACGCTTGTGCAGTTCCTCTTCGAGGTGCAGCAGCTTCTCGCGCTCGCTCTGCATCATACGCGTGACGGGTATGCCCGTCCATTTGCTTACCACTTCGGCGACCTGCTCGCTGTCGACCTCCTCGTTGATCATTGCATTGTCGGCTTGCATAGTGCGCAGCTGAAGTTTGAGGTCATCGACGTGCTTCTCGGCCTCCTTGATGCGTCCGTATCGCAGTTCGGCAACCTTGCCGTAGTCGCCTTGGCGTTCGGCCTGTTCGGCCTCGAACTTGTAGCTTTCGATGTTTTTGACTTCGGCTTGAATGGCCTCGACAATGTTTTTCTCATTCTGCCAGCGCGCCTTCATCTGGTTGCGCTGCTCCGACAGCTCGCCAATTTCGTTGCCTATGCGGTGCAGCTTGTCGCTGTTGGCCTGACGTTCGTCGCTACTGACAGCTGCAGAGTGTTCATTCTCGCGGCTTATGGCCTCGCGTTCAATTTCGAGCTGGCGTATCTTGCGTTCAATCTCGTCGAGTTCTTCTGGCACAGAATCAATCTCCATACGCAGCTTGGCAGCAGCCTCGTCGATAAGGTCAATAGCCTTGTCGGGCAGGAAACGATCACTTATGTAACGGTTGCTGAGCTCGGCGGCAGCGATGATGGCTTCGTCCTTGATACGTACCTTGTGGTGCACCTCGTAGCGCTCCTTGAGGCCACGCAGTATGCTGATGGTGTCGGCCACCGAGGGCTCGTCGATAAGCACGCTTTGGAATCGTCGTTCAAGAGCCTTGTCCTTCTCGAAATACTTCTGGTATTCAGCCAACGTGGTGGCGCCGATGGCACGCAGTTCTCCACGTGCAAGGGCTGGTTTTAGGATGTTGGCGGCATCCATAGCGCCCTCGCCGCCACCAGCGCCGACAAGTGTGTGGATTTCGTCAATGAAGAGAATGATTTCGCCGTCGGCCTCGTTTATTTCACGTATGACACTCTTCAAACGTTCCTCAAATTCGCCTTTGTATTTAGCTCCAGCGATAAGAGCACCCATATCAAGCGAATAGAGCGTCTTGCTCTTCAGGTTCTCGGGCACGTCGCCACTGACGATACGATGTGCAAGACCTTCCGCTATTGCCGTCTTGCCAACACCCGGCTCGCCGATAAGGATGGGGTTGTTCTTGGTACGTCGGCTTAGTATCTGCAGCACACGACGAATCTCGTCGTCGCGGCCGATGACGGGGTCAAGCTTGCCGCTCTGCGCCAGCTGGTTGAGGTTCTTGGCGTACTTGTTGAGGGCGTTGAAGGTATCTTCAGCCGTCTGGCTGCCCACCTTGCTGCCCTTGCGCAGGTCGGCGATGGCCGCGCGCAGCTGCTTGTCGCTGGCGCCGGCGTCCTTCAGCAGGCGCGCTGTGTTGTCGCGTCCCGCGAGAAGGCCGATGAGCAGATGCTCTACCGAGACAAACTCGTCGCCCATCTCCGTGGCCGTCTGCTGCGCCTTGACAAGGGCATTGTTGAGGTCGCTGCTGGCATACTGGCTACCGCCACTGACACGCGGCAACGACTGCATCTGTGCATCAAGAGCCTGCGTCAGTCGCGGGACGTTGACCTCCATCTTCTTGAGCAGATAGGGCGTCACATTCTCGTCCTCGCTGAGCAGACCTTTCATAAGATGCACCGTGTCGATGCTTGGTGCCTGATGGGCTGTTGCGATTTCGGCGGCTTTTTGCACCGCCTCCTGTGCTTTAATTGTGAAATTGTTCAGATTCATTGTTTTTTACTCCTTTTCTGACAAATTGTCACATCAAAAAGTTTGCCAAAACGGAAAAACTGACAATTTGTCAGTAGCATTATTATAATGTCGCTTAAAATAGAACGTAAGGAGTCAGAGTTGAGTCAGAGTTGACTCAGAGTTGACCCAGAGTTGAGTCAGAGTTGACCCAGAGTTGAGTCAGAGTTGACTCAGAGTTGACTCAGAGTTGACCCAGAGTTGAGTCAGAGTTGACTCAGAGTTGACTCAGAGTTGACTCAGAGTTGACCCAGAGTCTTTAAGCATATTCGATATTCATACTTCGTAAATTAAACTACCTTTTTTAGTTCCACTTTAAACAATTAAATTGGCATATTCATTTTTTTTTGTATATTTGCATTTTGTTTTCGAGATGGAAACGAACAAATTATTTAGCAATAAATTAATGTAAAATAACTTATTATGCAAAAATTTGATCCTGCAACAGCAATCCAGCGCATCGATGGACGCGATGCCAACCGTGGTGTTAACCCCGCAATCTGCGACAGTGCAACCTTCACTTTCCCCGAGGCTCATCTTATGACCGAGACCTTCCACGGCGAAACCGAGGGCTATTTCCTCTACAGCCGCCATTGGAACCCCTCCAACCTTGCTCTCTGCCAGCGTCTTGCCGCTATGGAAGGTACTGATATGGCTTGGGTTACCGGTTCCGGTCTTGCTGCCATCACCAGCGCCCTGCTTCACGAAGTCAACGCCGGCGACCACATCGTGGCTTCTATGACCACCTATGGCGGCACCTTCGCCTTTATGGCCAACTACCTGAAGAAATTCAACGTCAGCGCATCCTTTGTGAATATGCAGAACCTCGACACCGTGAAGAAAGCCCTCGCCGAGCATCCCAACACCAAGGTTGTCTATACCGAAACGATGAACAACCCCCTGCTCCGCATCGCCAACATCCCCGAGCTGAGCAAGATGGCACACGCCGCCGGTGCAAAACTCATCGTCGACAACACCTTCACTCCTATGATTTTCAACCCCTGCCGTCTTGGTGCCGACATCACCGTTTACTCGATGACCAAGTACATCAACGGTACCAACGACTGCGTCGCCGGTGCCATCTGCGGCAGCGCCGACTATATCAACAGCCTTATTGACGTCAACAACGGCACCTGTATGCTTCTCGGTCCCGTGCTGGATCCTATGCGCAGCGCCTCCATCAACAAGAACCTGCACACCCTTCACATCCGTATGAAGAAGCACGGCGAGAACGCTATGTATCTGGCAAAACGCTTCAAAGAGGTTGGTTTCAAATACAACTACCCCGGCTTGCCTGAACATCCCGACTACGAGCTGTTCTGCTCGATGATGAACGAAGGCTACGGCTTTGGCGGTATGATCAGCATCGATATGGGCACCGCAGAGGCTGCCAGCAAGATTATGGAGATTATGCAGCGCAAGGGCGTCGGCTATCTCGCCGTCAGCTTGGGATATTTCAAGACCTTGTTCAGCAACAGCGGCAAGTCGACTTCAAGCGAAGTTCCCGAGGACATCCAGAAAGAGATGGGTATGAGCGAAGGCCTTATCCGCTTCTCGATGGGTCTCGACAACGACATCGAAGCCACCTTCCAGCTCATCAAAGAGTCGGTTGACGAATACAACGCAAGCAAGTAATCATTAATCAAGAATTAATCGAAAGTAATAACCCGATGTAAAAATGGGAGTTAAAACAGGACAAACAAATTTATATCGTCCACTTTAACTCCCTTTTTTATTATCTACAAACATTTAACTATGGGTATAATTATCAGTATTATTATTGGCGCACTGGCAGGCTTTCTGGCCGGCAAAATAATGAAAGGCGCAGGATTTGGTTTCATAGTCAACCTGATTGTCGGAATCGTCGGCGGCTTCATCGGCGGCAACGTGCTGTCGTGGATAGGCATCAGCTGGGGTGGCACTTTTATCGGCGCCCTCATCACATCCATCATCGGTGCTGTCCTGCTGCTCTGGATATTATCGCTTATTAAAAAGAAATAGGGGTTAAAGGGTTTAAAAGGTTATAAAGGGTTAAAAAGTTGAAAAGGGTTAAAGTCATAATCCTTCCAACCCTCAAACCCTTTCAGCGTAGCGACCCTTTTAAACCCTTATAACCTTTTCAACCCTTTCAGCCTAGCGACCCTTTTAAACCCTTATAACCTTTTCAGCGTAAGCGTCCCTTTTAAACCTTTAAACCTTTTCAACCATTTATGAAAAAAATAGCAGTCATCCTTTCGGGTTGCGGCAACCGCGACGGCAGCGAATTGCAGGAAACACTTGGCCTTTTGCTTGCCATCGACCGCCACAATATGCAATACCAATGCTTTGCTCCCTGCATTGACTTTGATGTCGTGACATATCTCGACAACAGCGGCGAAACCGGTGAGGTTCGCGACCTTTATGCCGAGGCTGCCCGCATTGCCCGTGGCGACATCAAACCCTTGACAGAGTATTGCCCTGCCGACTATGATGCTTTGGCTCTGCCTGGCGGAATGGGTGCGGCACGCAATCTGTCGACCTACGCTTTCGACGGTGCCAATATGCAAGTGCTGCCCGAAGTCGAAAAGGCCATCCTTGACACCAACGCCTCCGGCAAACCCGTTGTAGCTATGTGTATAGCCCCGATGGTGCTGGCCAAAGTGCTAGGGCCAAAAGGTGTCAAACTGACTCTGGGCGATGTGTGCGCAGCATCGGATGTTGCTATGCATTTGGGAGCAGAACATCAAGTGTGCGGTCCAACGGACATCTGCGTCGACGAGCGCTTGCGTGTCATCACCACACCGGCCTATATGGTCGGGACCCATATCAGCCAGATTTTCGACGGCGCAGAAAATATGATTGCCCATCTGACCAAATGGATTTAAAAAACGTACAAGTATGTTTAACAAAATAAAAGGCACTAGCGTCGTCCTGGCGCTATTGTTATTGATAGTCCCCACACTCTCTCAAGCTCAAGAAAGAGAGCAAGGAGTCATTGTGCGCCCTGAATTATATGGAGCTGCAGCAGTCGAATTCGGCTATCAAATCAACCCAAACCTCCAACTGTCCGGCGGCTTTGGATTGGAATTGGACCCCAAAGGCGAAACAGGCAATTTCCCAATAATGCTGCTTGGTGTAAGAGCCTATGTCTCGGACACTAAATGGACCGCCTTCTTCGACTACCATCTGGGGCTTGTGTTCATTAACGGTTTAGGTCTTCCCACCCATCGTCTGACCGTCGGTCCGAGTTACAAGAACTTTGACTTTGGAGGTGGCCTCGGTTATTTCACCTTGGACAACACCAGTTTCATTGGCCCTTGTATTACAATAGGCTACAATTTCCGGATTGGCAATAATCATTGAGTCTCGAATCGACTCTTTAGTCGCCGCAGAAGCTCGATGTTGCGCGGCACCTGAAGATCCAGGATGCCATCTTCGAGAGCGATCAAACGACCTTTTCGCACAGCTGAGAGCTGGTTGTATGGCGACGTGTTGCAGAAGCGTGCGCTGTCCTCGGCACGAATCAAGATGAAGTCGGGATCGGCATCAACAAGTGCCTCGAGACTGAATGTCCAGCCTTCGCTGTTCTCTGCAATGTTGCGGCCACCGGCCATACGAATGATGTCGTTGATGAAAGTATTGCCTCCAGCGGTGAAGTTGCCACCGCTTCCGAAGCCAACGACATAGTAGCAATCCGGTCTTTCTACATCAGCGTCGACTGCAACGGGATGTACTTCTGCAAGTTGCGATTCCAGTCTTTTGTTCAAACTGTCGGCCTGTCCGTCGCATCCTGCTAGGTGACCAATCTTGCCAATGTTTTCGAAAAGCCCCGAGAACTTCTGTTTCTCAATGACGCACACCAGCGGCACGCCCATCTTGGCGAACTGCTCCACCACCTTCTGTGGCACCATCGAACCCGTGATGATAAGGTCGGGGTTGACCGACAGCACTTTCTCTATATTCAGGTTGCTTATACCACCGATATTCTCTATCGTTGCCGCTTCGGGCGGATAGAGGCAGAACTCGGTGCGACCCACCAGCAGGCTGTCGGCATCGAGGGCAAACATTATCTCCGTTACCGCCGGCGACAGCGATACTATGCGTTGCGGATGTTCAGGCACATCGACCACGCTGCCGTAGTCGTCGGTGTATTTGTATGTCTTGTTTCCGTCAGATGACACACTCTTGTGTCCGCACCCCGACACGGAAACGGCTGCGGCGAAAAGAATGAGGCAAATAAATATCTTCTTCATATACATCTTTTTCAAAAACAAGAGGGTGCCACACGGCACCCTCTTTATGTTAACGTCAATGTTAACGTTATTGGTTTTAGAGCAGGGTAGCCAGCTTGGCAGCGAGGTCGCCGACGCGGGTGCTGTAGCCCTTCTCGTTGTCGTACCAGCTGACAATCTTCACAAAGTTGCCGTCCATAACCTGGGTCAGCAGGCTGTCGAAAATCGAGCTGTGAGTGTTGTCGATGATGTCGATGCTGACGATAGGCTCGTCGACATACTGCAGAACACCTTTCATCTTGCCTTCAGCGGCTTCCTTGACGGCGGCGTTGATTTCCTCTTTGGTGACATTGCAGTTCAGTTCTGCAGTCAGGTCAACGACAGAACCGTCGGGAGTCGGAACGCGCATTGCAAAGCCGTCCAGTTTGCCTTTCAGTTCGGGGATAACCAGACCCACAGCCTTGGCAGCACCGCTGCTGGTGGGGATGATTGATACGGCGGCAGCGCGGGCACGACGGAGGTCGCTGTGCGGCTGGTCGAGGATCTTCTGGTCGTTGGTATAGCTGTGAACAGTGTTCATCAAACCACGCTTGATACCGAATTTGTCGTTCAGAACCTTGGCGACGGGAGCCAGACAGTTGGTGGTGCAGCTGGCGTTGCTGACGAGCTGCATATCCTTGGTCAGGACGCTGTCGTTGACACCCATAACCACGGTGGCGTCGACGTCGTCGGCCTTGCCTGCGGGAACGGTGAGGATCACCTTCTTGGCACCAGCGTTGATGTGCTTCATCATCTGCTCGCGTTTCTTGAACAGACCGGTCGACTCGACAACGATGTCAACACCGAGTTCGCCCCAAGGCAGGTTCTGCGGGTCGCGCTCGGCATAGATGCGGACCTTCTTGCCGTTGACAACAAGGTATTCGCCCTCGGCGTGCACTTCACCGTCGAAGTTGTCGTGAACAGAGTCATATTTAAACAGATAAGCCAGAGTGTCAGCACTGGTCAGGTCGTTGATTGCCACGATTTCAAGCTCGGGATGAGCCAACATAGCACGGAATGACATTCTTCCGATTCGGCCGAAGCCGTTAATAGCTACTTTTGCCATAATGTATTGTTGTTTAATAAATTAAAAAGATTTACCTATCTAAAATGCGTTTACAAATATACATATATTTTCATTCACAGCAAAATTATTCTTAATTTTTCAAAATATTTGCTTTTATTTGCCGTTATGAACGCGTGGAAAATGAAATAGATATAGATTCCGTCGAACTGCAGGATGAACAAGCGGCGAAAAAACACCGTTCCTGGTGGCAGAAACTGTGGCGCATTGTCTGGATGGCAGCCCTGGCACTTGTTGCTCTGGGCATATTGCTGATATTTGTCTACAAATTGATAAACCCGCCGCTGACACCGCTTATGGTGCAACGCTTCTTCCAGCAAATCAAGGATAAAGACCGCGAGGTGAACTTCGAACGCGACTATGTGAGCATCGAAGAGATATCGCCCAACCTTGTGACGGCGGTCATCGCCTCCGAAGACGGACGCTTTATGCGTCACAAAGGTTTCGATGTAGGACAACTTAAGCAGACCTACCGCGAGAACCAACGCGGACGCCGCATCCGTGGCGGCAGCACAATATCGATGCAGACAGCCAAAAACGCCTTCCTGCCACACAAGCGCAGCTATCTGCGCAAAGCTCTCGAAGCAGGCTACACCATTGCCATTGAGAAAATTTGGGGGAAGGAGCGCATTATGGAGGTCTATCTGAACATCATAGAGTTTGGCGACGGCATATACGGCTGCGAGGCTGCCGCGCAGCACTATTTCGGCCATTCTGCCAAAACCTTGACACGCCACGAGGCGGCACAGCTGGCGGTGACGCTTCCGTCGCCTTTGAAACGCAATCCGGGCAAAGCCACCCCCTACTTCAAACGCCAGACAAATGTCGTCGAAGGCAGAATGGCACGATACGGACGCATCGACCTCAAAACCAAGCCCAAAAAGCGAAGCAAGGAAGACGACGAGACATTGTGGGACTTCATCAAATGGGTCAAAAAACAGAAAAAGGACAAATAGCTTCCGCAAAACGCACTAACCGATGAACCTTGTCCAATCCATAACCGACCCCGAATGGCGACGCGCCCTCAATGCTTTCCGCACTTACCTGAAGCTCGAGAAACAGCTGTCGGACAATTCCATAGCGGCCTATCTGAACGACGTGTCGCATCTGGCGCAATTCGCTGTCGAGACAGGCAAGAACCCCGACCAGATAACACTCGACGACCTACGCCAGCTGGTGGGCGAACTCCACGACCTGCAGGTGGCACTGGCCACACAGTGCCGCATCGTCAGCGGATTGCGCACCTTCTACCGTATGCTTGTAATAGAAGATGTACTGAAGGACAATCCCGCCGAGCTTCTGGAGATGCCGCGTCCGTCGCGGCATCTGCCCGATGTGCTTACAAACGAGGAAATTGACGCCATAATTGCCACATTCGACCTGAGCCAGCCCGACCAAGCCCGCAACCGCGTGATTGTCGAAGTCCTCTACGGTTGCGGCCTCCGTGTGTCGGAACTCGTGAACCTGCATCTATCGAACATCTATCCCGACGACGAGTGTCTGCTTGTCACAGGCAAGGGCGACAAGCAGCGGTGGGTGCCCATCAACCACACAGCGCTGCACCTCACCCTGCAGTACATCGACACCATCCGCAGCAAACAACGCATTCGCCCAGGTGAAGAAAACTTCGTCTTCATCAACCGACTCGGAACGCATCTTTCACGCAACTATGTGTTTATGTTCCTCAAAGCTGCTGTGTCGGCTGCCGGCATAAAGAAAAACATTTCGCCGCACAGTTTGCGGCATAGTTTCGCCACCGAGCTGGTGACCAACGGCGCCGACCTGCGCGCGGTGCAGGAGATGCTGGGACACGAGAAAATCAATACCACAGAGATTTACACCCACCTCTCGCACCAGTACCTACGCGAAACCATCAGCACCTACCATCCCCATTACCGCCGAGGCTGAAAGACTCTTTTCTCTGAAACATTTTTCACTCATACTGTTCCTGCCGGCATAGGCACTTGACACAAGCTCAAGTGGAGCGCGTGGATGGGACGTGTGCGTGGCAGCCCGGTTCACACTTCATCCCACCCCCTATTTTCCCTGGCATATGGCACAAGCTCCTGTGGAGCGCGTGGAGAAGCCTTGTGCGTGGCAGCCCGGTCCCCCCCTATTTCCCCTGGCATATGTACATATACTGTACAAATACTGTACATATGCCTTTGAAGATATGGTTTTCAATGCATTACAAAGGCTGTTTTTTGACACTTTTCGAATTTGCATACCATCATCACTTTTTTCGCAATGTTTGTAAAAAGCCTTCTGCCGTATCGGATTTTTTTCGTATTTTTGCATTCGCGTTATATATACTTACAAGTCAATGGAAAACAAAGAAAATGATATAATTCAAGAAGTTACCAACGAAGAGTACAAATGGGGCTTCACTACGGATATTGAAACCGAGACCATCCGCAAGGGTTTGGACGAGGACATTGTGCGTCTGATTTCACAAAAGAAAGGCGAGCCCGAATGGCTGCTTGATTTCCGCCTGAAGGCGTTCCGCCGCTGGCAGTCGATGAAGGAGCCCGACTGGGCACACCTTGAGTATGAGACTCCCAACTATCAGGACATCATCTATTTTGCCGCCCCGAAGCAAAAGGAGACCAAGAAGAGTCTCGACGAAGTGGATCCGGAGCTGCTCGACACCTTCAACAAACTTGGCATACCTCTGAACGAACAGAAGCAGTTGGCGGGCGTGGCCTACGATGCCATTATGGACTCGGTGAGCGTGAAGACCACAAGTCAGAAGATGCTGGAGGAGAAAGGCATACTGTTTATGCCCATCAGCGAGGCTGTGCAGAAACACCCCGACATTGTGCAGAAATATCTGGGCAGCGTGGTACCTGCCGGCGACAATTTCTTCGCCGCCTTGAACAGCGCCGTTTTCAGCGACGGTTCGTTCTGCTACATACCCAAAGGGGTTCGCTGTCCGGTGGAACTCAGTTCCTATTTCCGCATCAACGCCAAAGGCACAGGCCAGTTCGAGCGCACGCTGATTGTGGCCGACGAAGGGGCATATGTGAGCTATATGGAAGGCTGTACGGCACCGCAGCGCGACGAGAACCAGCTGCACGCCGCAATAGTGGAGATAGTGGCTCTGAAGGATGCCGAAGTCAAATACAGCACTGTCCAGAACTGGTACCCCGGCGACAAGGATGGCAAAGGCGGCATATACAATTTCGTCACAAAACGCGGCATCTGCAAGGGCAGCCACTCGAAGATAAGCTGGACGCAGGTGGAAACCGGCAGCGCGGTGACCTGGAAATACCCGAGCTGCATACTGCAGGGCGACGACTCGACGGCCGAGTTCTACAGCGTGGCTGTCACCAACAACTACCAGCAGGCCGACACGGGCACCAAGATGATTCACATAGGCAAGAACACGCGCAGCACAATTATGAGCAAGGGCATCAGCGCCGGCCGCAGCCACAACAGCTACCGCGGCTTGGTGCAGATAAACCGCGGTGCCGACGGGGCACGCAACTTCTCGCAATGCGACAGCCTGTTGCTGGGCGACCAATGCGGCGCTCACACCTGGCCCTACATCAAGGCCGACAACCATACCGCCATACTGGAACACGAGGCAACGACAAGCAAGATTAGCGAGGATCAGCTTTTCTACTGTCAGCAGCGCGGCATCAGTCCTGAGAGCGCTGTGGGACTAATAGTCAACGGCTACGCCAAGGATGTGCTTAAAAAACTGCCTATGGAGTTTGCTGTTGAGGCGCAGAAACTTTTGTCGATATCTCTCGAAGGAAGCGTAGGGTAATTATGAAAAAATGGATTTGGGCTATAGTATTGCTTCTGGCTGCGGCTTGCACAACTGATGGAAATCATCAGAAAAATATTGAAGAGTCTGCGGCGTGCGCGGTGTGCTTTGATAACTGGGATAGGTTAGAGGAGAAGCTTGTTTATTTCAAAGAACTCATCGATCTGCAAGACAGTGCCATTGCTGGCCAAGAAATATCAATTCAGCATCTTCAGGCTTTGATGCCTCAGAACAAGGTGGACTTCCATATCTTTATGGCTACAGAGCATTATGCTTTTATAGAAAAAGATGGAAATAAGGTTGAGAGCCCCAATGCGCTGTATCTGATTGCTGGCGAGATGGCCGTTGCCGATACACTGGATATGATGGCGCAGTACCTGAAATGGTTTGACTGGTCTGACGGTTGGGTGACCGAGACTCTGTGGAGTACGGCAGTTGATATTGAGAAACATCATCCTGAGAAGTTCCGTGAACTGATGAAGTCGTCAGAATGGTATGAGGATTGGCAGGGGTGGCGTGACGAGTTGCTTGAATACGAAAAAGAATCAAAGAAATGACGCATAAGTTGACGACAGACGAGATGCACCGCCTTTCGGTGGAGGAGTTCCGCGCCAGCGAGAAACTGCCGCTGACAGTGGTGCTGGACAATGTGCGGAGTCTGAACAATATAGGCTCGGTGTTCCGCACCAGCGATGCCTTCCGCGTGGAGCATATAGCCCTCTGCGGCATCACCGCTACCCCACCCCACCGCGAGATACATAAGACGGCCCTCGGCGCCGAGGAGAGCGTGGCGTGGAGCTACCACGAAGACACCGTGGAGTGCATTAAATGGCTCAAAGAAAAAGGCTATCGCATATATGCTGTGGAGCTGGCGCACGACAGTTTGAAGCTTGGTAAAGATGCCGTCGCAACAGATAAACCTGTGGCACTAATTCTTGGCAACGAGATAGACGGTGTGCAGGAGGAGGTGATGGAGCTCTGCGACGGCTTCCTCGAGATACCACAGTCGGGGACAAAGCACTCGCTCAATGTCAGTTGCGCCGCTGCCATTGCCATTTGGGAAATCTCAAAACAATTAAGACAATGACAAAGGAAGAACGAGATAATAAAGCACGTGCGTTGCACAAACAGGGATGCAACTGCTGCCAGTCGGTGGTGATGGCTTACGCCGACAAATTGCCTATCAACAAAGAGAATGCTGCCAATGTTGCCGCTCCCTTCGGTCGCGGCCTCGCCGGAACGCGCGAGGTGTGCGGCTGTGTCAGCGGAATGGCGATGGTCTGTGGACTGACGGGTCATACAGCCGATGTCCGCACCCTGATTGAGAAATTCCGCGAGGAGAACGGCGACATCGTCTGTGGCCGCCTGCTGCAGATGGGCAAAAAGCCCTGCCCCGAACTGGTAGCCAACGCCGCCGGCCTGCTGGCCGATATTGTTGAATAAAAACATCTTATCAATATGAAATACATTTCGGCTGAAGAGGCAGTTCTGCTCGTCAAATCGGGCGACCATATCCACTGGCCGTGTGTCAGCGGAGCACCGGAGCATCTGATTGAGGCGCTGGTGCATCGTGCCAACTGTGAAAACGGAGAGCGGAGAGCGGAGAACGGGGAACCGCTGCGAGATGTAACGATAAGTCATTTTTACACAGAGGGTTATGCCGATTACACTCTACCAAAATACAACGGCATCTTCCACCTTGATTCCTTCTTTGTAGGGGGCAATGTCCGCGAAGCAACACAGTCGGGAAGGGCTGACTACATACCCTGCTCGCTCAGCGAAACGCCTCGTATGATAAAGTGCGGCGCTGTGCGATGCGACGTTGTCTTCCTGATGGTCAGCGAACCCGACGAGGAAGGGTATGTCTCGCTCGGAACGTCGGTCGACTATATGCCCGAAGCCATAGAAAGAGCACGCTGCGTAATTGCTCAAGTAAACAAATATGTACCATACACTTACGGTGACAGCCGCATACATATTTCCAAGATAACGGCCTTCGTGCGATATGACAAGCCGCTCAACGAAGCGGCACCATTGCCGCTCAACGAAACTGATATTGCCATTGGACGCCTTTGTGCCGAACTCATCCCCGATGGCGCCACACTTCAGACAGGCATAGGCAACATACCAACAGCCGTTCTCTCACAGCTTGGAAAGCACCGCAATCTGGGCATTCATTCCGAAATGTTTTCCGACAGCGTAATACCGCTTGTTGAAAAGGGTGTCATCAACGGCAGCTGCAAACGCACCGATCCGGGCAAGCTGGTGGCGATGTTCCTCAAAGGTTCACAAAAGCTGTACGATTTCGTCGACCACAACACAGACGTGCTGATGAAGGATGTCGGCTACACCAACAACCCAGCCGTGATTGCCTCCAATCCCAAAGTAGTGGCCATCAATTCCGCCATTCAGATCGACCTCACCGGGCAGGTCTGTTCCGACTCCATCGGGCCTCGCATCTTCAGCGGCAGCGGCGGACAACTCGATTTCATACTCGGCGCCACCTACAGCGACGGCGGCATACCCATCATAGCTATGCCATCCATTACAGCAAAGGGAATCAGCAAGATAGTACCCACATTGACACTCGGTTCGGGTGTTGTCACCCCACGCACGCTTGTGCAATGGGTCGTCACCGAACAAGGAGCCGTAAACCTCTACGGACTCAATCTCCAGCAAAGAGCCAAAGCCCTAATTTCCATCGCACATCCCTCGGCAAGAGACCAACTCTTGTCATCAATAGTTAAAGGTTAACGTGTTGAGAAAATAAAACATACATCAAATGACCAAGCATAAAATCATAAACGATCCTGTATACGACGGCTTTCTACGCATCGACGACCCATTGATATTGAGAGTCATCGACCACCCCTATTTCCAACGGCTGCGACGCATCAAGCAATTGGGAATGGCCGACCTTGTCTATCCCGGTGCTGTCCACACACGCTTCAGCCACAGTCTTGGAGCACTCAACCTTATGTGCCGCGCCTTGGAGGTGTTGAAATCAAAAGGTGTCGACATTAGCGACAACGAATGCCTTGGGGCGAAGCTCGCCATCCTGCTTCACGACATAGGACACGGTCCAGGTTCGCACGTTCTGGAGAGCACCATTGTCAAAGTGTCTCACGAGACACTTACCGAAATATTTATGGAGCACATAAACAAGCAATTCGATGGCGCGCTCGACACAGCCATTTCCATTTTCAGGAACACATACCCCAAACATTTCCTCCACCAGCTCGTATCCAGCCAGTTGGATATGGACCGACTCGACTACCTCAGTCGCGACAGCTATTTCACCGGTGTTCGCGAAGGCATCGTCGGCACCGACCGCATCATCTATATGCTCAATGTCAAGGACGACGAACTGGTTGTCGACGAAAAGGGCATCTACAGCGTCGAACAATTCCTGATTTCCAGACGTTTGATGTACTGGCAGGTATATATGCACAAAACCGTTGTTGCGGCCGAAATGATGCTCCACAACTTCTTCCGCCGCGCCACAAACCTGGCGGACACCTTCCATACAAAGACGGGACTTGCTTTTTTCCTCAACCGCGACAAAGCGCTGTCCGAAAGCGACATAAGGGGGCAACGCGACATTGCCGACCGTTTCGCAGCACTCGACGACAGCGACCTTTACCTCTGCCTCAAGGAAAACGTTGATGGCGACCCGGTCCTCGCCACACTCGCCAACGGACTTCTGAACCGCCAGCTGCTTTCGATTCGATTCAGCAGCAGCCCCTTCCCCGCCGATGAAGTCGACGCCCTGCGGCGCAAAACCGACGACACATCCTGCCATATGGCGCAATACCTCGTCGGCACAGGCGAACTCCACAACCGTTCGTACGACTTCAACGACCACGAAATCAAAGTACTGTGCAAGGACGGCCGGTGTCTGCCCATTGCCGAAGTCAGCGACCAACTTGACCACAGTTTTCTGGAAAAGCAAGTGACCAAATATTACCTTTACTATTATAAGGGCT
The DNA here is from genome assembly GCA_016283175.1 of Bacteroidales bacterium. Classification (GTDB taxonomy): domain Bacteria; phylum Bacteroidota; class Bacteroidia; order Bacteroidales; family P3; genus Colimorpha. Next base: position 14,688 of record JAEEMK010000098.1, on the reverse strand, counting down.
TGTAGAGGCACTATGCTGCAGTGAGCAGCAACATCGGAGGCAGAACAGAGTCTGTTTTTGCCTGTAAAACAACTGTTAAAAAAACAACAAATCGATTCGTGGAATTCGCTGTATGCGGGTTCCAACGGTTTCTCATTGCTTTTTTCAAGAAGCTAACCGCTTTTTCATATAGGCCGTGAATGAGAAGTGGTTGCATTGTGCAAGTTAAAAAAAACTAAATGAATGGCAAATTTTGTCAGATTATATTTTTTTTGTATTTTTGAAAATGTAATCATCTACAATAATCAACTAATAATTAACGCACAATCAGCGTTTTGACGCTATTATAGTTTCGTGATGGGCATAATGAAACATATAGTATTCGTTGTTGGTGCCTTTATTATGGCGCTGATTTCTTTGCTGACAACCAGCAATGCACGTGGAGAAACGTGCGACGCCGACAGAGCCCGCCGTGTGGCTTATGGGTTCTGTGTCATCGAGGGCAACAACGCCTTTGCCGGCGACCCCTCGAAGCTCGAGTACGTCTCCTCTCAATTCGGATTCAACAAGTTGCACATTTTCAACCTGCCCAACGACGGCGGCTTTGTCATCGTTGCAGGCAGCGACCGGATGCACCCCATTGTCGGCTACAGTTTCGAGCATTCGCTTTCAACTATAGGCGACAATATGCGGGCGTGGCTGATTGGATGCGAGCATATGGCCGTTGTGGCCGAACAAAGTGCCCGAAATGGACAACGGTATGCGGACAACGGTGTTCGGACAACAATTGCCGACGAATGGTTCCAGCTTGAAGTCGGCGACGGAACGCCGCCTTCGATGGCCCCCGGCGGTGGCATTCCCGCGCTGATGATGACACGATGGAACCAGTCGCCGCTCTACAACGATTCCTGCCCCTTCGATGCTAACGCCGGACACCGTGTCGTCACCGGATGCGTGGCCACCGCTATGGGGCAGGTGATGGCCTATTGGAAGCGACCCCTGACGGGTTACGGTTCGCACAGCTACACCCATCCGCTCTACGGATTGCAGAGTGCCAATTTCGGCAACACCGCCTACGACTGGGCCAATATGCCATATACCCTCGACGGCAACAGCAGCGCCGCCGAAATAAGGGCCGAAGCACAGCTGGTCTACCATTGCGGTGTGGCCGTCGAAATGGGCTACGGTGTCGACGGCAGCTCCTCGTATGTCTCCGCCTACAACGACCCATCATTCCCCTCAGCCGAAAACGCGTTGCGCGACTACTTCCGCTTCCGACCATCGCTCCATTGCATCTACGAGGACGATATGACCTCCGAGCAATGGCTCGACAGCATCGAAAGCCATCTCTATGCCGGACGGCCCATAATCTTTGCCGGCTACCAAAGCAGCGGAGGACACGCCTTTGTGGTCGACGGCTACGACGCTTTCGACCGCGTCCACGTCAACTGGGGGTGGGGCGGCTTTGGCGACGGCTATTTCACGCTCAGCCCTCTGCCTATGTATTCGGCAGGATGTCAGGCCATTGTGGGCATCCAACCCGACGGAGTGCTCTACGGCAACAAGAATTTCCTCAACGTCGATGAGAACGGTTCGGACGACACAATAACCATTTTCACCAACAATCTGAACAGCGCATCGTGGATTGCCTACACAAACCGCCAATGGATCACCGTCAATCCCGCCTCCGGTACCGGCGCAGGAGCATCGGCGACAATAGCCATCCACGTCGACAGCAACCAGACAGGCGAGAACCGCTCGGGCAACGTCATCGTGAAACAGGGCACCGACTCCATCAATATCCCCATCATCCAGTACGGCTATCACGGCGAAGACCAGATTCTGCCCGACGACGATACCATAACGATGCAGCAGCTCACCAGCGGCGACATTCAGGTCGACACCATCTATCCCGGCGTGCACTACACCATCCTCGACCCAGGCGGAACAGGACCCTACCCCACCAATTGCAACGCTCGACACCATCTCGTCTCGTCTCAACGGTCCTATCTCATCGTCAACGTCGACTACGACATCCAGCAGGGCTCCGACTGGCTCCGCATCTACGACAGCGACGGCGAGAACGTACAGCTCACCAACTACAGCGGCACCGATTCCAACCAGCGCATCGTCTGCTATTCCGGTCACGCCTTTCTCTCGTTCCATTCCGACACCTACACTCCGCGCGACGGCTTCGCCATTCACGTCTACGCCTGCGACACCTTCGAGGCCGAAGTCCGCAACATCGTCAGCGTCGTCTCCGGAACCAACACCATCACTCTGAGCTGGATCGACACCAGCAGCGCCGACCAATGGCGCATCAAATGGGGAACCGACTACCGCCATCTCGACCAATACCGCGAAGTTACCGAACAAAGAGCCGTTTTCACCAACCTCGATCTGGAAAACAACCAATACTATTTCCGCATCTACAACAACGCAGGCGCAGCCGATACAGGCAACGAGTGCCTCTCGCGCCTCGCTATGGGTATGGGCAACTCCGACTGCCCAGGAAGCTCCATCACCGATGTCGAACTCGTGCAGGTACTCAACCATTCTGTCACCATTCGATGGAACGACCTCAGCACTTCCGACGGTGACCCGATGCATTGGAAGGTGCGATACGGCATAAACCGCGACAGCCTCGATCTGCTCGCCGAAACCGACACCAACTGCATCCGCCTGACAGGACTCGACAACGGCACCACCTACTATTACCGCATCTACAACAACACCGTCTCCACCGACTCCGCCTCCATCTGCTTCCTGATGCCTGTTCAACAGTTCGAAACACTCCTGTGTCTCTGGGACAGTATGGACATCCGCAACGTAACGACCTACAACGAGAGCAACACCAGCCTCGATGTCGGCTGGGAGGACTTTGGTGGCGGCACACATTGGACCCTGCGCCTTTTCCGCAACAACACAACGATCGACTACCCCTGCGACACACCCTACGTCCACATCGACGGCCTCCAACGCGGACACCAGTACGACATCGTCATCTACAACAACACCGGACAGACCGACACAATGGAATGCCAGCAGCATTGGACAATAACAACCCCCTGCGAAAGCGTTCCCGGACAATGCGTCAACTTTGCCGACCTTACCACCTGCCTCGTACAGCCTTGGACTGGCACATACGACAATCCGCACATCTGGCTGGGGTGCGTCGACAACGGTCCCAGCAACGCCACATCGCGCCACACAGTCAACCACATCAACGAACCCGACCCGCGGACGGGCGGCGCCCTGATGCGCATACCGCCGGGCGAGACAGCATCCGTCAGGCTCGGCAACTGGCTCGGTGGCGCCGAATCGGAGTCGATAAGCTACCTCTACGACGTCGACACAACCGTTTTCGACCTCCTCATACTCAAATACGCAGCCGTACTCGAGAACCCCGACCACACACCCGACGAGCAGCCGCGCTTCACGTTGCACATCGTCGATGAATTCGATGTGCCTATCGACGACAACTGCTACCTCTTCGACTTCGTATCCGACACAGCACTCGGATGGAACGTCTACAACCACGTCCTTTGGAAGGATTGGACTACCATCGGCGTCGATCTCGCCCCTCTCCACGGACAACGCATCAAAGTGGAACTCACAACCTACGACTGCAACCAGGGCAACCATTTCGGATACGCATACTATGTGCTCCGTTGCGCCAACAAGGAGATTACCGCCGAGATGTGCGGCAGCTCCCTGCACAACACCTTCCACGTCCCCGAAGGCTTCGCCTACCGGTGGTTCGAAAGCTCCAACCCCACGGCAACTCTTTCGACAACCTCCACGCTGACTGTCGACACCGCAGGCGACTACCGATGTCTCCTCTCGCCCGTAGGCAGCACATCGAACTCCTGCTCGTTCGAGATGAGGTGTCAGGCCGGCTACCGTTTCCCTCACAGCAGGTTCAGCTATGTGTTCGCCGATACCACCGACAACTGCCTTCAGCGCATCAACTTCACCAACCTCAGCCGCGTCACAACCGACCCCGACCACCAACTGCCCAACGGCGAGACTATCTCCGATGTTGTCTGGGACTTCGGCGACGGCTCCTCCTCCTCCGACACCGACCCCTCACACCTCTTCACACACGGCGAACACATCGTAACACTATACTGCTGGCTTAACAGCGGCGCCTGCATCGACACCCTTGCCGACACCATCATCGTCGGACCCGTATGCCCCACGCCCGACACCGTTTTCGCCACCATCTGCGAAGGCGACACGCATACCTTCTTCGATATGCAGCTGACCGCTCCCGGTGTCTACGACTATCACGACGGCCTCTGGTGGCACACCATCGTGCTTACCGTCCACCCCGACAGCTACGCGTCTGTCTCCGACACCATAGTGCAGAACTCTCTGCCCTACTCTTTCATCGACACAGTCTTTACGCAGGCTTCGCTCGACACCCTCAACCAACGTAGCAGCCACTTCTCCTGCAGCGTCCACCTCCTCAACCACCTCGGATGCGACAGCATCGTCGATTTCTCGCTGACGGTGTGGCACAACCGGACAAGCAGCGTCGACACTATGCTCTGTCCCGAGTTCCTGCCCCTGCAATGGAACGGCATCACATCCTACGACACAGGCAGCTTCACCGCTCACCTTTTCACCACACACGGCGCCGACAGTATGGCACATATCCATCTGGGGTTGAACAGCCGACCCAAAGCGGCGATGGAAATCAGCCCCACGAAAGTCAATATGGAAAACTACAACAATATCGTCCTGAAGGACATCAGCAACGGCAATGTCACAAGGACTTGGTACCTCCCCGACGTTGTCGACAACAGGGCGGTGTGGACCTACTCCTACCCCATTCCTCTCGATTCCGTCGAAGTCCTCCTCGTCGCCGCTTCCTCCGACGGATGCATCGATTCGACAACAGGCACCATCTTCTTCCTCAACAGCACCTTCTACGCTCCTAATATTTTCACACCCGACGAAATGGGCAACAACGACCCCTCGCATCCAAGCAACAACAGATTCCAGATTGTCGGCAGCAACCTGATTGATTTGGAAGTGTTCATCTACAACCGATGGGGCGAAATGATCTGTTCCTTCAAGGGCAACGACGGCTTCTGGGACGGCACCTACCGCGGACAACCCTGCCCACAGGGTGCCTACGTCTGGCTTGCACGCTTCTATACCAGCGACGCCCCAAAAACGCAACAGGTGCGCAAAGGCTCCGTTTTATTGATTAGATAATAAAAACATACATTATATGAATATAACTACTATCAAACTAAAATATCTTTGCACGGCAATGCTTTGCCTCTTCTACCTCTCGATAGGCAATGGCGCCGTCGCTCAAAATGTGGTCACTATGCCTCACCAAGGTGTCGACACTCTCTACATCTCCCCAACAGGATGCTACACAATCCTCGACCCAGGCGGCACAGGCAAATACGAAAACAACGAGGACTCCTGGCTACTCATCGTCGGCGAACAGTATTTCTACATCGAGGCTGAATTCGAACTCGGCCACAACGACGACGGCAAGGACTGGGTTCGCGTCTACTACGACACCGTCGACTGGTACGGCTACGACCAATTGGGCGGCATCGGCACTCGCGAAATGGGTATGTGGAACAACCGCGCTATGGTGCATTTCCACTCCAATGCCTACAACACCTTCGACGGATTTCAACTCAAAATCGTTCAGGTGCCTACCGTCTACAACCTGACATACTCGCAGCTGAGCACCACCAGCGTTCGACTCCAATGGGACGACAACAACAACGACGCTTCTCAATGGACGGTTTTCTACAGCTGCGACGACGACTCCATCGCCTCCCTGACCGTCAACAACAACTGGGTCGTGCTCAACAACCTGCAACCCGACCGCTACTATCGTTATTATATCGTAAACAACATCGTCGCCTGTCCTCACAGGGAATACGGATGGTTCGCCACTCGAAGCGACTCCACGCTTCTTCTTATGCACCCAAACAACTGGCACGTCGATACTATACCTCCAGACAAATGCTACTCCATCATCGGACCTACAGGCGACACAGCCTCCATCGACCTCCCCTACAGCTCTGCGGAATACTACCTCAACGACGGACACGGCATCTATCTACAGCAACGTTTCAGAACGCTCAACGGCGAGGTAAGCACCGAACGTCTACGACCCGACAACAACAGATGGGGCAATTATTACTACCATTGGGATCGCACAACGGAACGCACCCTTTACGAATGGTTCCCAAAGGGATTTGTCAGAACCAACATCAGCGGACGCTCACGATTCCACTACGACATCCTGCCCGAAAACAGCTCCTATCTCGTGCCCACCGTCTCGGCCATAACGGCATCAAGCGCCACCATCAGCTGGACCGACGCTTCGCCGGCAACGGCCTGGACTTTCCGCTACTGCAAAGAAGAAGGACAATGGACCGAACTCAGCACAACAACCCCTTCCGTAACCCTCAACGGACTCGAACCTGGCAGACAATACGTCTACACCATTCTAGGCAACATTAAACGAAACGACTGCGACGTCGCAGCACGACACGGATTCACAACCTCCGGCAACAGCGACACCATCATTATGCCCTATCGAGGCAACGCCAGCGTCACCTTGCAACCGCGTATGTGCTATACCATCCTCGACGCAGGCAAAAATGGCGGCTATTTCAACACCGACTTCTCGCGACTCGTGCTGCGTACAGCCAACCACAAAGGCTTCAGAATCGAAGGACGTTGTATGCTCTCCGACGAAGACCGCATATTCGTCTTCAACGGCGAACGACAGGTGGAATTCAGCCAAAGCAACTACGACATTCAGGTCACAAGCGTCGGCGACTCGATCGTCATAATGTTCCAAACCAACGTCACAGGCACCTCGACAGGATTTGCCATCAACGTCCTGCAGGTCGACGATTCCATCAGCAACCTTCACACCGTCTCCACAGGCACTACGGCAGCCACCATCGCCTGGAACGACAACAGCGACGCCACACAATGGACCGTAACCTACGGCTTGAGCGAGGATGCTATGCAGAGCATTACCGTCAACACAAAACAGGCAACCCTGTCGGCTCTACAACCCGGCTCACAGTATGTCTACCAGATAATCGGAAACATCTCGGGATACCCCTGCTCGTTCAGCGAACGCAAAGGCTTCATCACTCAAGGACTCCCCGACGGCAATGTGCTGATGCCCTATCGCGACATCGACACTCTCATCCTCAGCCCTTACACCTGCTACAAGATTTGGGACGCCGGCGGAAAAAACCACAACTATTTTAACAACGACACCTCGGTGCTGGTCATCCTCAGCAACGACGGCAGCGACTTCACCATCGACGGACAATGGCTGATGGGCGGCAACGAAGCCTTGTTCAACGAACAGTCCTACGACAACCAGGACTATGTGCAGATGCAGATCTACGCCGATCAAACCGACTACTGGTGGAGCTATGATGCCTGGCACAACCGCTTTGCAAACAACGACCGCATTCGCCTCACAAGCAGCAACGGCTATTTGCGCATCCGCTTCATCAGCAACAGCCACAATGTGCGGCCCGGTTTCTGCCTCACAGTCGACCGAAGCCAGGGTGAAGTGAGCGACGTCAAACTGACAAGGGTGACAACAAACTCAGCCACCGTCAACTGGAACGACAACAGCGGCTCCTCGATGTGGAGCGTCTCCTACGGCCCCGTCGGAGGAATGATGACCACAACAATGGCCACTCAACGCAATTTCACAATGAACAACCTGATACCAAACACCGACTATCAGGTGAGCATCTACACAGGCTCCACAAGCCTCTGCGAAGCTCCGGCAACATTCTTCACCACGCTCCCTTCCAACTCCATCGTGATGACTCCACACGGCGACGACACCGTCTATATCACTCCGGGACAATGCTATTTCGTCTACGACCCAGGTGGCAGCGGCGACTATCTGCCCAGCGACACCTCGCGGCTCGTGCTGCGTAGCACTACGGGGGAAGGTTTCTACTACAGCGCAAGCGCCAACGTCGGCAACTCCGATTACAGCGACCAGCTCTACGTCTCCCCCAGCGGCTGGGGTAGGATAAGTTTCTGGTGGGGATGGGAACAATGGGTCAACGCCGGCGACGACCTCACAATCGAAATAACCACCAACGAAGCACTTCAAGACAAAGGCTTTTGGATGATTATTCGTTTCCCCTCAAGGGTTTACAACCCCGACACTCTCAATATGACCGACTCAACAGTCACCATAACCTGGCTCGATACCACCAGTGCCACTCAATGGAACTTCAGCTACGGCACTCACATCGACTCGATGACTACCGTTACCGTGTCGACAAAGCAGTACACTATGACCGGCTTGGAGCGCAACCGACAATATTTCTACAGCATATACAACACCGTTGAAAACCCCGAATGCGTACTCGAGAACATCTACGGTGTCATTATGCCCTGCGATGCCGGTGTCTTTGTCGACCCCTACAGAAACCACTTCCTTAACTACGCCGGTCGATATTCGCTCTACTACCAAAACAGCATCACGCTTACTCCTGACCAATGCTACCATTTCCTCAGCGAAGGTGGCTTGGGAAACATCTTCCACAACTCTGATAACTACTTCGACATCCACACCGTCAACAACCAAGGCATCACCATCGAGGGCTACTACGACCTGGGAAGCTCATCGTTATGGATTAGTACAAGTCAGTCCGGTTCGTGGTACAGCAACACGGGTTACTTGAAGCTTTACGCTCCCGACGGAAACGTCAACTTCCAGCAACGCGCAGGAACATCGCAAACCGACTTCGCCCCCGGATTCGACTTCGAGGTAACCTTCAACTACAAAATCTACAATGTCCGCACTCAGAACGTCACCTGCACATCGGCCAAGCTGCTCTGGGACGACAGCACCAGCGCAACACAATGGACGCTGGCTTATGGACCAACGGAAAAGGAACTCGACACTCTCGTGCTCAACACCAAGAGCGTCAACCTCACAGGGCTTCTCCCCGACCACCAATATGTGTGCTACCTGACAAGCAACGACAACACCCTCAGCTGCCTCAAACCCGTCAAATACTGCTTCATAACAACCTGCGACACAACAATTTTCGTCGCACCCTACAACAAGGACACCGTACGCATCCTCGACATCAACGAATGCTACACCATCCTCGACGGCGGCTCCCAAAAAGACTATCTTTATAACGACCGTCACCAAATATACCTGCAGTCGTCCAACGGCAACGCAATGACACTCCGCGGCAACGTCGACTTCGGCGAAAACGACTACATCTATCTTTGGGACGACATCACCGGAGAATGGCTCGGCTCCTATGGCCGTCAGGACAATGTGGTCATCCACGTTCCCAGCGGTCGTCTGCATATGGAATACAACTCCGCCGGCGACACCGTCACGGGCAGCGGTATGGAATTACACGTCACCTTCCATTCCGTCTCCAACATCAAAGTCGACCTCAAAACCGACACCACCTGCCGACTCACCTGGAACGACAACAGCGGCGCCACACAATGGATCTGCTACTACGGCAGGGAACGCAACCAAATGGATTCTGTCGTCACCACACAGCCGATGGCACACCTCTCCAACCTCGTCTACGGCAAACGTTACTACGTCTTCATCACCAACAACTCCGTCGCCTGCATCGACACCACCTGGTTCGAATTCTGCGCCGGTGGCGACAAATGTGTCGACTTCGGCGACATCTACTCCTGCTTCGCAACAGGCTATTACGGACGTTTCAACAACCCCGACGAGAACAAAGGTCTTGTCGACTACGGCCCCGACGACATCAACTCGCGACACACGGTGATCGACGACACTCTCGCCACCGACCCGCGAACAGGCGGACAGCTGCGATGCGTCAAACCCGGCTACTACGAATCCGTACGACTGGGCAACTGGGACATCGGAGGCGAAGCCGAAAGCATCGTCTACGAATACGATGTCGACACCACCAAGTCGGAAATCCTGCTGCTGCGCTATGCTGCCGTCCTCGAAAACCCCAACCACTCGCCCTCTATGCAGCCGCGGTTCCGCATCAGCCTTCTGGACGAGAACAACAACGAGATTGACCCCGACTGCTACGCAGCCGACTTCGTGTCGAGCGACGCACTCGGATGGAACAGCTTCCGTTACGACACCTGCGACGTCCTTTGGAAAGACTGGACCTCCATCGGCATCGACCTCGCACCACTCCACGGACGACGCATCAATATGAAGCTCACCACCTACGACTGCAACGAGATGGGCCATTTCGGCTACGCCTACTTCATCCTTGAATGCAACCAGAAAGAGGTGCACCCCAGCGAATGCGGCATCGTCCATTCCAACACCTTCACGGCACCCGAAGGCTTCCGCTACGAGTGGTACAACATCGACAGCTCCAACGTCATCCTCTCGACCGCACGAACCTTCTCAAGCGCGCAGAACGGCATCTACAAATGCCGCGCACACTTCCTCGGAAGCACAGGCAGCAACTGCTATTTCGAAAAAACCGCCGTCGTGGGCGACATCTTCCCCTTCGCCAACTACGAATACGAAATCATCGACACCAACGGCTGCGACGTCGTGGTGCAGTTCTACAACCGCAGCTGTGTTTCGCTCGACGCCGAGGGCACACAGCAGACCTCTATGGAATGCGACGGTTTTGTCTGGGACTTCGGCGATGGTACGGTGAGCTACGACAAACACCCCATACACCAGTTCCCATCGCGCGAGTTCAACATCTCCCTGACAGCCTCCCTCGCCAACGGTTCCTGCACCGACGACACCGTGCAAACCATACTGATGCGTAGCCCTTGCATCGCCTACGACACCCTCTACCCCGAAATCTGCGGCGGCGACACCTTCGCCATCCGCGACACAGTCTTGACAACACAAGGTATGCACACCGTGCGCACCGAATACTCGCCCGACAGCATCGTCACAACCTTCGTCTTCCTCACCGTACACCCCACCCTCGACACCAACCTGCTGGGAGGCATCTGCGACGGCAACGCCTACACCTTCTACGGCTTCAACGACTCTATCGAAGGCGACTACATCCACGCTTTCACCTCCATCTACGGATGCGACAGCATCTACCGACTCCACCTGCAGGTGGCCAGCTCCTACGACACCAACGTCGACCGCTACGGTTGCACCTCCGGAGGTTTCCACTATCGCGACACCGTCTTCTGGACATCGACCGTCTATACCGACAGCCTGCTCTCCATCTACTCGTGCGACAGCGTCGTGACGATGAACATCGTCATCAACAGCTCCTTCTTCAACGAGCACCGCGACACACTCTGCATCGGCGACACATTCCTCTTTGCCGGCAACTACTATGTATCCTCTGGCACCTACGTCGACAGCAACACAAGCGTCAGCGGATGCGACAGCGTCGAAGTGCAGCACCTCGTCTTCCATCCGCGCTACCTCAACGCAAGCACCGAATACATATGCCTCAACCAAACCTACCGCTACCGCGGACAGGAATACACACCTCAGCTCATCGTCGACTCCCTGCTTTCAGTCAACGCCTGCGACAGCGTCGTCCATATCGAAGTCATCTACTACGACACCACGTTCCGTGCCGACGGCATTCTCAGCCTCGACACCATCAACTGGACACGTAGCGACTCGTCGCTCTACGGATGCCAGCCGCTGACACTCTACACACGCGACAGCTCCGTCTCGCAAGCCTCCGTCATTTGGCAGTTCGGCGACGGCGCCTCCTCCACCGATGCCAACGCCGTCCACATCTACGAAGACAGCGGCATCTACAGCGTCCTTCACATAGCCATAAGCCCCGACGGATGCAGAGACACCGCCACCTTTATCAGCGCCGTACAGGTAATGCCCCTGCCGGCCGTCGACTTCACCTGGGAGCCAACCCTGCCCAGCAACGTCGAACCCGGCACCGATTTCATCAACCTCACTCAGCCCGACGACGAACGCAACGCCTACCTCTGGTACTTCTTCCCGCAAAGCGCCGACAACAGCAACCCCGCCGACTCCTCGCTTGAAATCAACCCACACTACGCCTGGCCCGAGGACGACAACCAAGTCGGTGGACACGACGTGATGCTCATCGCCGACCGTTACTTCATCACCCTGCGTGGCGACACCCTCATCTGCACCGACACAAACACACAGGCAGTCAACGTCGTCAACATCTACCTCCAGTTCCCCAACGTCGTAACACCCAACGGCGACGGAATCAACGACTTCTGGCAAGTCGTCAACCTCGTCGAATTCAACCTCTACCCCGTCAACCGCCTCCGAATCTACAACCGATGGGGACGACTCGTCTACAAGCGCGACAACATCACCTCACACGACGACGACTGGAACCCCAACGACTGCGACTGCCCCGACGGCACCTACTTCTTCCGCTTCGATGCACAAGGCGAGTTCGGATTCATCCAGCACAACGGCCCCATCGAAGTAATAAGAAAATAAAACCAAAACGAAGACCATAACAAAAACAAAAACCCAAACAAAGACCCAAACCAAAACAAAAACAAAAACAAAAACAAAAACGAGTTTATATCACCCTTTCAACCTTTTAAACCTTTTAAACCTTTTAAACCCTTCAAACCCTTCCAACCTTTCAACCCCTTCCAACCCTATGTCCCACATCACAGAACTTGAAGAAATCGACCGTCTCCAGCGTGAGCAGGAAAACGAGCAAAAAGAAAATCCACAGGCAGAAGTCTTCGCCAAACCAATGGTAGAGGCACTCGACCCACACAGCAACCATCCCTCCGCTCCGCTCCTCGAGCAAGAAGAAATAGAAGACCAAGAACCGCCGCGCATCAACCTCACCGCCGTCGTATGCACCGCCATCGTGGCCGTCTGCGCCACCATCATCCTCCTCGTCGCCAAACCTTGGAAAGACAGCGACAACACCGAATTTGCCGCCAACACCACCGTCGTTGACGAGCAGAGCCTGCAGGAAACCGTTGCCGAACAGCAGCAACCCAAAGCCGAGCCCGCAAAGGCCGAGCAACCCAAAACCGCCGAACAGCAGAAGCCTGCCGAGCAACCCAAGGCACAACCAGCCAAAGACGAAGTCGTCAAACCGCAAGCCTCCTCGCTGCCCGTGGTCAAAGTCACCAAGACCGGCACCGGCAACATCTACAACGACATACGCCTCATCGACGCCTCCAGCCGACTCCTCACCAAGAGCGAAGTCGAGCAGATGAGCAAAGAGGAACTCGCTCTGGCGCGCAACGCCATCTACGCACGTCACGGCTACCAGTTCAACAACCCCGACCTCAAGGAGTTCTTCGCAAAACAAAGCTGGTTCAAACCCTCCGACGTCAAAATCGATGAAATACCCTTCACCAGCATCGAACTTGCCAACATAAAACTCATCAAATCACAAGAGCAAAAAAAATAACCACCAAACCCATTCAACCCATTCTGCCCATTCACCCCACAAACCCTTCCAACCCTTCTAACCCTTTCAACCCCCTCAAAATGCTCATCCTCTTCCCTGTACCCATCGGAGCCGACGACATCAACATCTCCCTGCCGTCCCACAACCTCCAACTGCTCAACAGCTGCCACACCTTCATCGTCGAAGAGCTACGCTCCGCACGGCGCTTCCTCAAACACGCAGGCTACATCCACCCCATCGACGACACCACATTCTTCACACTCAACGAGCACACCACACCCGAAGAAATAACACACCATCTTGATGCCGCCGAACGAGGCGAAGACATAGGACTGCTCAGCGAGGCAGGCCTACCCTGCATCGCCGACCCCGGCGCACTCGTCACACGGCTTGCACAAAGCAAAAACATACCCATCCTGCCGCTCGTGGGACCCTCGTCGCTGATGCTGGCACTTATGGCTTCAGGCCTCAACGGACAACAGTTCGCCTTCCACGGCTACCTCCCCGTCGACCGACAGCAGCGGAACTCCGCCATTCGCTCGCTCGAGCAGTCGGCACTCCGCAACGGACAGACACAAATCTTCATCGAAGCACCCTACCGCAACAACCAGATGCTGCAATCCCTTGCCGAAACCTGCCACAACGACACGATGATCTGCGTCGCCTGCGACATCACCCTGCCAACACAAACCATCCGCACCCTCACCGCAGCACAATGGCGGCATCAGCGCCAGCACATCGACCTCCACAAACGCAACACCGTCTTCCTGATAGGACGATGAAACATCATATCCAACAGCAAAAGCGCCTTCGGTTCGAAGACGCTTCTTTTGTCTATTGCACAAAGGGGCTTTTTATCGTCGGTTTTTCAATTTGCAAAGACACGCATTTTACCTTGAATGGCGAAATATCTTTGTTGCTCAAAGGTGTGTGTGTCAATTACATTACTATGAATATTACTTTCCCGGTTGCGCAGTTGCTGTAATACTAAGTACATATTGGTAAAACCCATATGCGTTTGCGAACCAATAAAATGGGGAAAGGCCAATTAGTGAATGTTTGCTAAATGCTGTGGATAGAATAAATAAAGCCCGAAACGGACATACCGAGTCGGGCTTTTCTTACTCTAAAGAAGTCACCCTCTATTTAGATTCATCATTCTTGGTTTTCTTCTGAGGTTTCCTCTCCACGACAGTGTCCTTCCCCCAACCGAGAAGCTCAATGTAATAGTTCTTTTTTCTGTATGGCACGATTATTTCCTTCAACTTATCGAACCATGCAAAATCAATATCTTCAAGGAATAGTCCGTCTC
>JAEEMK010000097.1 GCA_016283175.1 Bacteroidales bacterium | reverse complement strand
GTTTCGGGAGTTATATGATGAATCATTTCTTTGTTGGTTTATATGTTGTTGCTGAACCCTTGGGTTCGATACAAATTATTTTCCAAGGTTTTCTTTCGAGCGCTCTGCAATGTCGTCGTCGACCAGGATGCGTCCGCAGTGCTCGCAGACAATGACTTTCTTGTGCATCTTGATTTCGGTCTGACGCTGGGGAGGTATCTTGCTGAAGCAACCGCCGCAGGCGTCGCGGTCAATGGTCACTACGGCCAGTCCGTTGCGGGCGGCTCCGCGAATGCGCTTGTAGGCCGTCAGGTAGCGCGGCTCGATGAACTGCTCCTGCTCGTGCGATTTCTCAAGCAGTCTTGCCTCGTCTTTTTCGGTCTCTTTGATGATGTCGTCGAGTTCGTCCTTCTTGACCTGCAGGTCTTTGCGACGGTTTTCAAGCAACAGTTCGGCAGCGGCTATGTGCTGCTGCAGCTCCTTGATGTGGGCGGTGCCCTCTTTCAGACGGCGCTCGCAGAGCTGTATCTGTAGGCCGGTGTACTCGATTTCTTTGTTGATGGCTTCAAACTCACGGTTGTTGCGCACATTGTCCTGCTGCTTCTGATATTTCTTGGTCATCTCGTTGTGCTCTGCAATCTCGCTTTTTTCAGCAGCCATTTTCTGGTTGGTGGCCTCAATTTCGTTGTTGAAATTCTGAATGCGGGTCTCGAGGCCTGCGATTTCGTCCTCAAGGTCTTGGATGGCCTGAGGCAGCTCGCCTCTGATAATCTTGATCTTGTCGATTTCTGAATCAACGGTCTGCAGCGTATAGAGGGCTATCAGACGTTTCTCGACGGCGACATCGACATCAAGCATACGTGTCATTTCGGGGACTGCTTTTTCTTGCTCGGTTTCTTTTTTCGTTGTGACTTTTTTTGCCATTTTATATTTGATTTTTTTAGTTTTTCTCGTCGGTGCACAAACCCTGAAAACAGGGCAATTTATTATATGCTAATTATATATAGCAAATAAAGCCCTTGTCTTCGCTGGAAATTCGGCAAGCGAAATTACTAAATTTTTTTGATATTGCATCATAAAAAATTTCTTTTGCAAATTGTTCGCTCTCAAAATGGCCTATGTCGGCCAGTATCATCCTTGCCCCAACGTTCTGGAAATCGTGGTATTTCAAGTCTGCTGTGAGGAACGTGTCGGCACCGGCGGCCTTGGCGTCGCCAATCAGAAAACTGCCCGAGCCACCGCACAAGGCTACTTTTTCAATGTTGAATTGCCTGTATTCGGTCGCTGCTTTCGAGGTGCGGACCACAGGCAGGTGCAGGCGTTCTTTTACCATAGCAAAGAATTCGGCGGCAGGTACAGGGTGTGGGAGGCGGCCGACCATACCAGCACCAACTGTCGGCAGGGCGTTGGCCAAAGCTATGCAGTCGTAGGCAGGCTCCTCGTAGGGGTGGGCGCGCAGCAGTCGCTCGACAAGGCGACGTTCAATACGACGTTCATATATCACTTCTATGCGTGTCTCTGCTTCGCGATGCAGTTCGCCTATCGTGCCGCAGTAGGGGTGACAGTCCTCACCGGCGCGGAATGTGCCGAAACCGTCGCTGTTGTAACTGCAAGAGTCGTAGGCTCCTATGCCGCCGGCTCCAGCTGCAAAAAGAGCTTCGCGCACACGGTCGGCATCGGCCGTTGGCACGTAGGTCACCAGCTTGCGCAGCTCTCCCTCCACAGGACGCAGTATGCGGCAGTCGGTCAGTCCAAGTTTGGCGGCCAGAATCCCGTTTACACCGTCTTCAAGATTGTCGAGGTTGGTGTGTGCCGTATATACGCTTATGCCATTCTCTATCAGGCGTATAACCATCCTTTGCGTTGCATCGTCGGGGGTCATCCGTTTGATGCTGCCGAAAATCAGCGGGTGGTGGCTCACTATAAGGTTGGCACCCAATGCGATGGCTTCATTTATAACCGCCTCGGTTACGTCGGTGGTGGTCAGCACACCGGCAATTTCTTTGTCCTGGTCGCCGACCAGAAATCCGGCATTGTCGTAAGACTCTTGATATACAGGCAGAAACCTTTGGTTCAAGAACTCTACTACTTCGCGTATTTTCAT
Organism: Bacteroidales bacterium; assembly: GCA_016283175.1. Classification (GTDB taxonomy): domain Bacteria; phylum Bacteroidota; class Bacteroidia; order Bacteroidales; family P3; genus Colimorpha. Next base: position 7,868 of record JAEEMK010000097.1, on the reverse strand, counting down.
TTTTTCACTGTTTGGTTTTTCCTAAAAACGAGCCCTTCCGTTTTTTATTGTATTGTGTCCGGAAAAAGATGCTCTTTTTCAGTCTTTTGCTAAAAAAAGTCTGGCATATGTACAGTATTTGTACAGTATATGTACAGTATTTGTACGCTTTCAAAGCGTACAAATACTGTACATATACTGTACAAATACTGTACATATGCCTTAGGAGGTACGGGGTGTTTTGGGTGAAATGCGCTTATTTTGGGTGAACGACGGCGGGGTTCACAATGTACTTTAATGTTGCATTTCTGTTTTTTTGTGTTTTAAATCTTATCGAAGAGTGCATATTCCATATTTTTTTCTTATTTTTGCAAATTGGAAATAAGTTAAGCTGATATGAAAAAGTGGTTGAAAATCACTCTGATAATTGTGTGCAGCATTGTCTTGCTGCTCTTTATTGCCCTTGCACTTGTGTCGCCGGTGGCGAAAAGTTACGTCAACAGTCACGGCAAAGAACTGGTTGGACGGCAAATACACGTCGACAAGCTTCGTGTCAACGCCCTGGGCGGCCGTGTGCGCATCTACAATCTGACGCTCTATGAAGACGACGACAAAACGTCGTTTTTCTCGTTCGACACCCTGGATGTCTCTGTCAAGCTCCGCAAGCTGCTTTTCAACGAGTTGAGTGTGCGTCATATTACGTTGGCCCATCCTCGTGTGCGTGTCATCCAGATGGGCGACCGGTTCAATTTCAGTTCCATCATCGACCATTTTGCCTCGGACGACGACGAACCCGACGATGACACTTCGTCATCGAATTGGAAATTTGGCTTTTACAAAATCCGTCTTTCGGAAGGTGAGGTCTTTTATGCCGATTCGAAGTTGGGCAGTGAGTGGGATCTCAAGAACCTCAATCTCAAGATTCCGGGTGTCTATTTCGACGGCTCGGAGAATACCGACGCAGGCCTGGCACTGCAGCTTGCCGACGGCGGCGTGTTGCGCACCGATGCCTCGCTGAATATGGACAACAACAATTTTGCAGTGAATCTGGAACTTGAGAGGTTTGCCATCTCCAATGCAAGTGCCTATCTTGCCGACGTTATGAATGTCGGAAAGATGAAAGGCCTTTTGAACGCTGACATCAATGTCAAAGGCAATTTGAGCGACATTATGAAGATGAACATCGGTGGTTCTGTAAATCTTGCCGGTGTCGACATACGCGACAACAGGAAGGAGCAGGTGCTTGCCTGCAACAACTTGGATGTCAAAGTAAACCGCATTAATCTGGACGAGAATCTTTACGATATCAAGTCGGTTTTGATCGATGGGTTGTCATCGCATTTCGATGTTTATAAGGATGGCAGCAATTTTTCGAAGCTGTTTGCTGTCAATCGTCCTGCCGACGAGGCCGGTGAGGTTGTTGAAGAAGCGCAGGTCGCTGAACCTCAGTCGTCTTCTGCTGCCAAGCCTAAGCCTCTGCAGCTGCGTGTAGGCTCGTTCAAGATGCAGGATGCGGAGTTCACTTACAACGACTACTCGCTTCCCGACGAGTTTTCCTTCCCTGTCAAAAAGCTGAATGTCGTTGCGGAAAACCTTTCGTCCTCGGGCGACAACAATGCCCGTCTTTTTGCCCAGTTGCCGCACGGTGGCACGGCGATGGTGCGTTGGCACGGCAATATAAGCGAATGGAAGCGGAACCAGAATCTCGTTTTGAATATCAAGAACCTGCAACTGAAGGATTTGTCTCCCTATTCGGTGGGCTATCTCGGCTATCCTCTTACCGATGGCACCTTCGCTTTCACGAGCGAGAACACCATACGCAACAGCCAGCTTGAGGGTCGCAACAACATCGATATTTTCAAGCCCGAGGTCGGCGAGAAACGTAAAGATGTTGACGCACAGGTTAAAATACCGCTCAAGGCCGCCCTCTATGTGCTGAAGGACAAGGACGACAAGGTGCAGCTCGACGTTCCCGTGGCTGGCAATATCGACTCGCCGGAGTTCTCGTATATGAAGATTGTATGGAAGACGCTGGGCAACCTTTTTGTCAAGGTGGCCACGTCGCCGTTCCGCGCCGTTTCCAAGGCTCTCGGTGTCAGCGGCAACTTGGAGTATATAGCCTTCGACCCGCTGCAGGCGCAGTTCAACTCGGAACAGTACAACACGCTCAACAAAATTGCCGAAGTGTTGCAATACGACACCTCGATCGTGGTGACTTTCGAGCCTCAACTTAACGCCGCTGCCGCAGCCAAGGCGCAGAGTCTCTATCTGCTCAAGGAGGAATACTATATGACACGACATCCCGAGAAGGCCAACACGAGCATCCTGCCGCAGGCCATACTGTTCGGCGAGGTGAATGCCATAACGGTCAAGGACACCGGTTTTGTGTCGTTCCTTCGCACTAAAGGCCTGGGCAAAAAGCCGACCGACAGGGATGTCCAGCGTTTGGCGGAGCGTTTATATCCGCGAAATGCCGCCGAGGCCAGCCTGGAGATTGTCGCGCAGTATCGCGACGAATTCCTAAAGCGTTTCTTCGCAAACCAGGGTATCGGCGAAACCCAGATAGTCATAGCACCGCTGGTCGGCAACGCTATGCGGTCGGGCTATGTGCTTTCGTCGTCGCTGGACGGTGCCGACGGTGCGCAGGATGACAGCGAGGAAGGCGAATATGAGGTTTATTTTGATGAATGATAATTGAAAAACAATGGGAATAGGGAAATGGATACTGACCGGCTTGGGCTGGTCGATGATGGGACCGATTGGAGGCATAATCGGCTATCTGATAGGCAGGAGACTTGAGAACCGCAATTCGGACGGCTATCTGGGCGGAGGGTCGGTCAATGACAACGGCGGCGGCAGCCAGCACCGGTACTACAACACAGGGTCGCAGGACGACCTTTCGGCTGCCCTGCTGGTCCTGATGGCAGCGGTGATGAAGGCCGACGATGTGGTTAAAAAGAGTGAACTGGATCTAGTGAAGCGCTTCTTGGTGAGCAACTATGGCGAGGAGAAGGCAAAGGAATTGCTGCTCAAACTGCGCGATTTCAATTCGCAGGACATCCCCCTGGGCGATGTATGCCAGCAAATAAAACAGAATACTGACTATACCACGCGTTACCATATGCTGGATTTTCTGTTCAGTATTGCCGATGCCGACGGTGAGATTACGTTTCCCGAGCAGAACCTGCTGCGCACCATTAGCAACCGGCTGGGTATCAATGCCCGTGACTTCCTGTCGATTATGTCGCGCCATATTGCCGGCAACTTTGGCGGTGGAACCGGTGGCAGCAAGGGGTCGACGTCACATCGATCCTCGACTCGTGACCCATACAAGGTGCTTGGCCTTGACAGCAACGCCACGGACGATGAGGTAAAGAAGGCCTACCGTCGTATGGCTATGAAATACCATCCCGACAAGGTTGAGGGATTGGGCGAGGAGGTGAAAAAGAACGCCGAAGCCCAGTTCCGCGAAATCAACGAGGCCTATGAGCAGATTAAGGCCGAAAGAGGTATGAAGTAGTTTGCTGGTTAGGGAAATTTACTGTTTTATTTTGAACTTCAGTCCTAGACATAATCGCCAGTTCACGTTATCGTCAAAGGTGTTGTCGATAATGTTGCCGTAGGCGAAGCCGCCATAATCGACGTAGAACGAGACCAAAAGCTGCCTCGTGATATTATACTCATAGCCGAAACCGCCCCATACACCGTCGGTCTCACCGTTGAGACCGAAACCGCCGCGGATGACAAAGTCAGGTAGGTTGCGATTGTGGCGTTGGGAAAACGAAGCGGTGTGTAGTTGGACGAAGATGCCGCCGTTAACGTTATAATTGTTGTCATCCCACGTGTATCTGGCAAAACTGTCGTCAAAAACCATTGTTCCAAAAGGTGAGCAGCCCATCAGCGAGAGGTAGCCGCCAGCCTCGAGGTGGTTCCAAAGGCGCACCGACGCTGTGGCATTGAGGGCGCGGTTGGGGCGGTTGCTAAGAAAGCCTGAACCAAATTGGTATGTTGCTAAATTGTTTGCGTTAAAGCTTGCACCGATGATGACACGTTGCCAGATGCTGTTCTGTGCCGATGCGGTCGAGAAACTTAAGACTATCGCTAATGCGAGCAATATTTTGTTTGTTTTTTTCATTGCTATTTCAGGTTGAAGTTAATACTAAAATGATAAGTTTACGCCAATCGAGAACGGATATGTTTTTTGTGCAAGCGCAGGCTTTGTGGCTGGGTTTTCGGTGATGATGCGGAACAACGGTGTCAATGAAGTCTCGGCAAAGAGATTGAATCTGTTGTATCCTACGTTGAGCCGAATGTCGAGTCGCATTGGATTGATGTATTTCCCGATGTCCTTGTTGATTGATGTGGCTATAGAGTTTTCGCTCATATAGAAACCGTGGCGTATAAGCCGGCTTCGCTTTCGATAGTAGGTTATCGACGGACGCAATTCGGCACCAATGTGCGCCCCTTTGTAGTCGCCCCTTGCGTGCCACTCGATGTGGATTGGAATGACGATGCTGCCTGTTGGGAAATCGCTGTTCCATAGAATCTTGCCGTGTTGTGCCTCCTCGGTGGCAAAGAGCGCCGAGGCGTCGACGGCTTCAAGACGAGTTGTCTGGCTGAGGGTGTCGTGGACAATGTCGAGGTAGGCATTGTCGGCGTGAAGAGAATAAATAGACATACTGAAGCCGGTTGATATTTCCCAATGGGACTTTTGAAAGAAGGCCCATCTGCCGCTGAAGGAGAAGTAGTTAAAAGGTTTGCAACCCCATACGAAGTTGCCACTCGGCGAATTGAAGCCGCCGAAGGGGGTTGTTCCGAGGGTGCTGACTCCAATGGTGTAGTCTAAATGGAATGGCGTTTTGCGTTTGTCGGCGACGAGGGTCGAGAATACTGATTCTTCCACGCCGCCGCCAATCTCGATGATTCGACCGGCACCGTAGGCGTTGACTTTCTTGTTTTTGGCCTCAATAGTGCGATAGCGTATCCATCCGAAGTCTTTGGCATCTATGTATGCCTCGTCGGTTTTAACGATGTTGTCGACAGTGATTATGCTCCCGTTTTCGCTGTTCAATGTCAGGGTTTTAAGCTGGATTTCACCGCCCGACAGACTTGTCAGCGATACTTTTGAATACTCTTTTGCCAACAGTGTCAGTGTCTTGGCTGTGGTGTGAACCCTGATGCCAGAGCGGTAGGGAAACTCTTTGTTGAATTTGAGCATTGTACCGTTGTTACTGAGCGTTATTTTGCCTTCAGGGAAACGCAGCGAGTCGGCATCGGCAATGGTGCCGCTTGTTCGGATATCGATATAGTTGGCAGTGTCGACTACCACGCTGATGTCGTAAGTGCCTGCTACGACGATTGTTGTTGGTGCAGTGGATAATTTCTGCATCAGAATGATAGGCAGATTGATTTGTGCCTGTGCCGTAGATAATCCGGCAAAAAGGAAGGCGAATAACAATTTGATGTGTGTCTTCATATTGTGGTTTTATTTATTTCTTTATTTACAATGTTGCAAGAATATCGGTTGAGTCTTTTGTGTGTCGTTTTACGAGGCTGTTAAGTGCGTAGACGATTTTTTCTGCAAAGGAGGTCTCTTCATTTAGGGCAAGGGCTGAATTCTCAATAATTCGACCTGTGGTCACACCGGGTCTGTTGGCTGGCAGACGGCTTTCCTCGACTCGCACAAGTTGGTCGGTCTCAATGATTATCACACGTCCCGCAATCAGTCTGGGAGTGTTTGGCTGTTGTGTTTTGGGTGAGGTGTTTTGTGTAAGTGGAGGGATGTCTTTTTCCAGATGCTGCAAAGTGTCGTGGTGCCAGACAATTAAATCGGGCGTTAAGTCATTTTTATATTCTGGAAGCTGTATCTCTTCATTCATTGTTTTTTGTTCTCTGTTTTCTGTCCTTTCTTCTCGGTTTTCCGCTAAATATATGGGCTCGCGACGTCCTGGGTCTATATAAAGGCTGTCGGGCAGGATGGTGTCGCTTGCGATTGTCTCAATACTGTCAATATTGGCTGTCGTTACCACGTCGTTGCCATTGTTTAGGATGGAACGCACGATGATGCCGGCAGTGATGAACAGCGCAATAGCTGCTGCCACGTTCATCCATATGGGCAGGTGCCTTTCTGCCTCTTTCTGCATCATTCGCTCTTTGTCTGGCATTGTGGCCAGTGGTGCTGTTACTCGAAGGGTAGGGGATGCCAGTTCCTCCATCTCCTTGCGCAGGTCGGGATGTTGGTCGAGATAAGCTTCGACCTCGGCCACCTCGTTAGGGGCAAGCACGCCGTCGACATAGCGCATCAGGTATCCTTCATAGTTCTCGTTGTTAATCATATCGGTATTCCTCCAATAATTTCTTCATTGTTTTTCGAGCACGGTAGAGGTATACTCCTACCTGCTGCTCACTCAGTCCTGTCACTGTGGCCATTTCGCTGTATTCGTAGCCTTCAAGGTCCTTCAGCAATATAAGCTCTCTCTGTATGTCGGGCAGTTGGTTCAATGCTTTCTGCATCGTGTCGCGAAGTTCAAAGCTGTCGTGTTGTTTGTAGCTTTCTTGTGAGGTGGCAAGCATCTGTTGCGCTTCGCGTTCCACCTTTTTTCGACGGTGACGGTCAATCAGGCGGCGGAATAAGCCTCTGATTAGATAACCTTTCACGGTCGTCGTGTCGATATCCTCCCGCCTTTCCCATAGGACCACAAACGTGTCTTGCACAGCGTCCTCGCTGTCGGCACCGTTGCCGGTGTAGCGTAGAGCGAAGCGGTATAGGTCGTCGCTGTAAAGCTTGACGCATTCGTTGTATTCCTTGACGGTCATCAGTGGTGGTGGATGTTTGCTGAAGTTGTCCTTTTTTTTTGTTCGTTTTAACCAATATACGAACACCCCTGTCGAAATATTACAGCAGGGGTGTTTTTTTGCGGAGATTGAAAACTGAAATGTTATTGGTTTACAGGTCTGCCTTTTTCGGCTTTCACGGTGATGGTCTTGTTGGTCCACCAGTCTTGCATCAACTGTCGGAAAGCTTTGTACTGCTTTGGCGTCACGATGCCGTCCTTTACGTTGATGTCGAGCTCGCGGACGATGTCGACAAGGCCGTTATCCAACTGCTTGATGGTGACGCGGATGCTGCCTATGCCGTCTTTGCTATAGTTGATGTCGACGGGCTTGACGAGTTTGTGCTTTGGTGTGCGTGGCAGGGCGATGGTGTAGTGGTATTTCTCGTTGCAGTTGCGCACCTTCACGGGTGCCTTGCGGTTGCTGGTCAGACGTGCAGGGTCGATGTTGATGCTGCCGCGTTCGGTGGGCAATGTCATCTGGCCGTATCCGCTGCCGATTATATCGCCCTGCCAGGGGATGGTTTGCTCAATGTCGATGGTGCGCTGCTCGTCGACGGCGGCACCGGAGAGGCGAGGCGGACGCTTATCGGTGGCCGACAGGGTGTAGTCCATATCGCGGCCGTCCTCGTTGATTGATACAATGATATGACCGTCTTCCATACGGGCTTTGAATCCGGCTTCTCGTATGAGGGCAAGTGTAAGCCATTCCTTGTCGGCAGGGGTGCCGCAAGCGGAAAGGAAGGTTTCAGAGGGCGAAGATATCTCGTAATTCACCAACGACATCGGGAAGTCGGTAGTACGGATATGGTCGATGACATAGTCACGGATGTTGGTGACATAGGTCATAGGATTATTGTCGTGCAGTTCGCCAATCAAATAGTCTGCAGAAGAACAAATCTTGGCTTCGAGGTCGACAGTGCCGGTGCCGCAGACGAAGTCGGGAACGTACGGCTTGAATGTCAGGTGGACAACAGGGTAGAGGGTCTTTGCGTTTGGCAGGTAGCTGTCGTTGTAGTTCTGAGGCAGGTTGGTGGCTACACAGTGGAATGTGTG
>JAEEMK010000096.1 GCA_016283175.1 Bacteroidales bacterium | reverse complement strand
TTTCACCTGACGACCAACGACATAAACGACAGCCTAGTCCTCACTCTTCAAATCTCACATCGTGCCGACACACTGATCAGGACACTTTGTTATCCTCGCGACACATCTGCAGAAATCAACATTGCTCCACTGCCATTACCCAACATACAGATTTATCCTAATCCCGCAGGTAACAGCATTACTATCAGCGGAATCACCATTCCGATGAAAATTTCCATTTATGACTCCTATGGCCGAAAAGTAGAAGAAATATTTACCCAAAACCGACAAAGCATACAATATTCAACCGACAAACTGCGTTGTGGTGTCTACTGTATACTTATACAAGGAACGCAAAACAGCAATCAAAGCATTCGATTGACAAAGAAGTTACTTATTGTAAGATAAATAACAACAAATGAAACAGGTTGATACCACATTTCGGCAATCTCAACAGCCCGACACCGCCATAACATCCAACCATGGCGATACCTCGCATCAACCTATTCCACACGCCACAAACGCTGCTCCTCATCACATACAAGAACATTTCAACACCGTTATACCCGAAACACTACTTCGCCCTAACGACAGTATATTCCAGCCTCAAGTCGACACCACCGACTACATACTGCTATGCAACGATTCGGCTTTTGCGCCTTATAAAGATTTGCCTATTGTATACAAGGAAAGTATGTTTGTCGGCAGTAAACGTCACAACGACCTAGTACAGCCGACATTGCACCATACCAGGCTTTCGAGCGATTGGATTTTCACCACCATCATACTCCTTCTCGCTTTTATCAGCCTATATATCAACAACCAGAAATTCAAAATCAAAGACATTTTTCAATCCTTGTTTGACACCCGTGTTCTCGATCGTGTCTTTCGTGAAAGCAACATACGCACCACTTCGCTGCTTCCGATGGTCGGAATCTACTTTGCATCCATTGCGCTGGTGATTATCAAAATCATACACCAATCCAACACTTTTGTCATAACTAATCCAGACTACATCTTCTATCTACTAACCCTCGCAGCACTATCAGGGTATATCCTTCTAAAAAACGGCATTATCCGATTGCTTGGCAACATCTTTGAGGACCGTGCAGCGACTATGCTCTATATCTCAAGTAACAACCTTTTCTATTTTATCGGTGGACTCATTTCTGTACCCCTATTGCTTTTCCTTTTCTTCTGCACTCCAGCCGAAAACACCTTCCTAAGAATCATACTCTTTTTAATTGGTATAATATTCATTGTCAGAGTATTTAGAGGAATCCAACTTATTTTAACAAATTCAAAAACCTCTAAATTGTATTTATTTTATTATCTTTGCATTTTTGAAATCGTACCCATTTTGGTAATGGTGAAGGTTTTATTATTTTAGATTACAGATAGTTGCACTATTCGAATAGTATTGTATGAAGATAAAAAAAATTCTGATTTCGCAGCCCGAGCCTGCCGATCTTGACAAATCGCCCTACAAACGTTTGGCAAGTGAATTTAAAATAGACCTCACTTTTTACAAATTCTTTGAGGTGGTAGGTATCTCCGCCACAGAATTTCGCAGAAGCAGAATCCACATCGCTGAATATACTGCAGTGATTTTCAACAGTAAAAACTCTGTCGACCATTTCTTCAGGATGGCTAAGGAATTACGTGATGTAATCCCTGAAAGTATGAAATACTTTTGCTCAACCGAAGCCATCGCCCTCTATCTACAGAACTATATTCAATACCGTAAACGCAAAATATTCTTTGGCAATCAATACTTTGCCGACCTCATCGACGTAATGACCAAACATCGTGAAGAGAAATTCCTCTTCCCTTGTTCCGACGAGAAGCAGACTGAGTACACAAAGCTGCTCGACAAAGCAAAATTCAAATACACCAAGGCTCCTATGTACCGTAGTGTACCGCGCGACCTTAAGCAATTCAAACTTGAAGACTTTGATATGATTGCTCTCTTCTCGCCTATCGGAGTACGCTCGCTGATGATGAATTTCCCCAATGCCAAGGATTCATCTATTCTTGTTGCTGCATTCGGCACCTCAACCCACGCTGCACTCAATGCCGCCGGAATTAAAATAACCATCGCTGCACCGACCAAGAACTCACCCTCTATGGCTATGGCTATTGAGAACTATTTGCTTGGAAAACAACAAGAAGCCGTTCTTGTCGTTAAGCCCTCCTCGCTCAAGAACTCCAAATCAGCCCACACAAACAAAACAACGGGAACCAAAAAGACAAAGTCGGTATTTGCCAGCAAAACCAAATATAAACAGTTGATGGAAGAGAAAAAAGCCAAAGCAGCAGCTCGACGTGCCGAACGCGCAGCACAAAAAGCACAGAAAGAAGCTGAAGCCGCTGGCAAAGCCAGCAAAAGCGCTAAATGATGTATACCTTCCACAAAGACGAACGTCTCTGCAATAAAAAAATAATCAGCAGTCTATATTCATCAGAAAATAAGCTGCTTGTATTCCCTCTAAGTGCACACTGGATGCTTACCGAACAAGGACAATCCAGCAGATTACAAGTACTTATTGTAGCCCCTAAAAAGAAACTGCACCACGCTATCGACCGCAACCGTACCAAACGTGTTATGCGCGAATGTTATCGGCTCCGCAAGCATCTGTTATACGACATACTCGAGCAGAACAATCTAAATATGGCTCTAAGCATCAACTACATTCACAACACACTACCCGACTATCACCTATTGGAAAATTCGTTCGACAAACTCTTTGAAGCAATATCGGAGGACTTGTCAAATGATTAAACGTCTGCTGACAAAACTATTCCTGCTGCTAATAAAATTCTACCAGCAGTGCATCTCGCCCCTCACTCCTGCAGCGTGCCGATACACACCAACCTGCTCCCAATACGCAAAAGAAGCAATATTAAAATACGGACCTTTTAAAGGTTCCTGGCTTGCGCTAAAACGTATTTTGCGTTGCAATCCCTTTGGCGGTTCAGGCTATGACCCCGTACCATAAATCTAATTCTCAGGCATTTGTCCATCACCTCTTTTTTTTATCATAGAAAAAGCATAAAAATCAAATAATAATTTGTAATTTTGCACCAAAATAATCTAAAACCTTAAAACAATGAGAAAATTCAGATTTTTAGCCATTGCAATGGCAACAATGCTGACTCTTGGCATGGTCAGCTGCGGACCTAAAGACGAAGATGTTCCTTACGAAGGCATCACCCTCAACAACGGTGAATTCATTGAAATCAATTCGTATGGTACCGACACTTTAGCAGCTTACAAACTGCATTTTAAAGTATATCTCAGTGACGGGAACCTCGTTGTCGAAGGCCTTACAAACGACCACAACATCAACGGCTTGCCCTCTATGAATTGTACTACCGGCGTTAAAATCGCCGACTTCGGTAAAGTGAAAGGTATCGCCAAAATCGATGAAATCCCTGACGCAAGCGAATTTAAAGAAGCTGTAGCTGCAACTGAAAAACACGGATATGTAGTTGAAGCCAAAGGAACTCAAAAACTCACAGGTGCATATCCTGGACACCCCGAAATCTACGATCCAGTTGAACACTATATGCGCATCTGGCTTGAGGAAGCTGCTGGCGACGGTTTCAAGATCCGCTACGAATTCCCCTTTATTCCTGAGGAATAAACAGATAATAAGCACATAAAAATAACAGGAACCTTCGGTTCCTGTTATTTTTTTTATGTCTATCTATTATTATTTGTTGGCAGCCATATACTGCTCCAATAGGCGCTGCACATATTTGCCAAAGACATCAAACTCAATATTCACGACAATACCAGGCTTGAAGTTGTGAAAGTTGGTTACTTGGAAAGTATAAGGAATAATTGCTACGCTGAACATACCCGGCTCGCTGTCGACAACGGTAAGGCTCACACCGTTGATGCTGATTGAGCCCTTGGGTACCGTGATTGAAGGTGCGTTCTTCTGGTCGTATTCGAAGTAGAAGCGCCACGAGCCGTTGTCGTCGACCACCTTGGTGCAAGTAGCGGTCTGGTCAACGTGACCCTGGACGATGTGACCGTCGAAACGGCCGTCCATACGCATCGAACGCTCAACGTTGACCTCTGTACCGATCTGCCACGTGCCGAGATTGGTCTTCAACATCGTCTCGTCCATAGCGGTGACTACATATTGTTTATTTTCTTTGTCCACCTTCACCACCGTGAGGCAGCAGCCGTCGTGTGCCATACTCTGGTCAATGGCCAGTTCGTCGCCGAACGGAACCTCTAACGTGAAGTGGTAGTTGGTGTTCTCCTTTTCTATCTTGACGACATTGGCCGTCGTTTCTATAATGCCAGTAAACATACTATTATTCTTATCTACTTTACTTTATAACTACTTGAGGAATGTTTCGTAATAGTCGAACATCTTTTGATACAGATGCAGGCGCTCACGACCGAGGACGTTGTGCTCGTGGTGCGGGTACATAAAATAGTCCACCTGTTTGAAGTTGTTGATGCAGCGCTCGATGAACTCGGTGCTGTGCTGCGGGACGACAGTGTTATCCTCGGCACCCTGGATGACCAGCAGGCGGCCTTCGAGGTTTTGGGCCTTGTTAAGCAAGCTGTTGGCTTCGTAGCCTTCGGGGTTCTCCTGTGGAGTGTCCATGTAGCGCTCGCCGTACATGATTTCATACCATTTCCAGTCGATGACGGGGCCACCGGCGCAGCCCACCTTGAAGACTTCGGGGTGAGCCAGCTTCATCGTGATGGTCATAAAGCCGCCGAAGCTCCAACCCTCAACGCCCATACGGTCTTGGTCGACGTATGGCAGACTCTTAAGGAACTTGACGCCCTCCATCTGGTCGGCCATCTCAATCTCGCCAAGGTGACGGTGTGTGCAGCTCTCGAACTCGAAGCCGCGGTTGTCGGTGCCTCGGTTGTCCAGCGTAAACACCACATAACCCTGCTGGGCGAGGAACATAAAGTAGAGGTTGCCGCCGCCAAGCCAACTGTCGGTGACAAGCTGCGAGTGAGGGCCACCATAAACGTAGACGAGCGTCGGATACTTCTTACCCTGCTCCATATTGGGAGGAGTGATAAGGCGGTAGTAAAGGTCCGTCTTGCCGTCAGCCGCTTTGATGGTGCCAAGCTTCACCTCTGGCATAGCATAGTCCTTCAAGGGGTTCTCGGCTTTATATATATTATAATCCCGATGGTTAGCAGACTTGTTGATATTAGTGACATAGTTCACCTCTCCAGGATTATCTACAGAAGAGAGATAATCTATCATACAGGTACCTTCCTCGTTGATAACAACAGTATGCGTTCCTTCCGCACTATTGTAGTTTGTCAGGCATTCCATAGTGCCTTTCTTGAGATTGACTTTATATGCATCGCGGCCGGCGAGGTTGTCCTTATTGGCATAGATAAAGATATTCTCGCCTTTCTTGTCGAACTGGATAAAGCCCTCGACCTCGTACTCACCCGAAGTCACCTGCTTCACCAGCGTACCGTCGAGATTGTAAAGGTACAGATGCTTGTAGCCGTCGCGCATTGAATACCAGAGGAACTGGTCGCCCTTAGGGGTGAAAAACATCGGCTCGCAGGGCTCCACATAGCGGGGGTTGGTCTCCTCGAAGAGCACCTTCATAAAGTCGCCCGTAGCAGCATCGTACTGCTCCAGCCACATATGGTTCTGCTCACGGTTGATTTTGGCAATATACACATACTGCTCGTCGGGACTCCAGGCGATATTGGTGAGGTACATCTCGCGCTCGTGGACCGTGGTGTCGCGGGCAGTGTTAAGGTACACAAGCTTCTGCGAAGCGCAGTCCCAAACACCCACAGTCACCTCGTGGCTTTTCATACCGGCCATAGGATACTTGATGTTGCGCACCTCTGCTTCGCGTGCCTTGGTGTTGACCAATGGATAGTCTACGACCATACTCTGATCCATACGATAGAAGGCCAGCCTTGAAGCCTTGGGCGACCAGAAGAGGCCACCATTAATGCCAAACTCATTGCGGTGCACGCTCTCGCCAAGGACGATGTTGTAGCCGTCACCGCGTTCAACGAGTTTGCCGTCGACATAGAGGTTGCCCTCCTTCAACTCGACACGCTCTTCAAGTTTGGGGTCGTTGTTGGCAGGTTTGCGCCAGTCT
>JAEEMK010000014.1 GCA_016283175.1 Bacteroidales bacterium | reverse complement strand
CTCGTACAACCTGTCCGTGATCAAAGTGGCCGCTTTGAACCGGAGACGGAGGTGTGTGTTGTTACCGGTCAAAATGCGGCAGGACTAATTCGCTTGACAGAATAAACGTATGTCCTTGCAATAAAAACGTTTATCGCTGTCAGTTATCAAAGCGAGTAAAAAGGCGAGGCACGCAACGAATGTTGCGTGCCTCGCCTTTTTCGTTATTACACGCTACTTTTAACGTTTATATTGAAGAAAAAGCGTACTTTTGCACCGCAAAATTTAAGAATTATTTAACAAATAATCTATGGAAACAACTATGAAAAAGGTATTTACATTATTCTTCCTGCTTTGTTCCCTAACCTGTTGGGCACAACAACCTCTGCTAAAAACAAAATGGACACAGAATTCTCCCTACAACCAATTATGTCCGACAGATCCGTTCGAGAATTACAAACACAGCTATTCCGGCTGTCCTGCCACCGCTATGGGACAAATCATCAATTTTCTACAAACGACACAAGGCACACGCTTTGACGACAGCGACGACTATTACACTGGCAATTACTTCAGTCGGCAATTCTATATCGACGACGATTGGGACATTTATAACTTCCCTTCTTTTCCACAGCTTAACGTAATGCTCGATTCCGTTGATGCCACATTCCAACGCGGCGAGGTGCTTCCCGACTCGTTGAAAGCCGCAGTGGTTTTTGCTTGTGGAGTGGCTTGCAAGCAAGTCTACACTGCATCGGACACATACGGTTCTGGTACCTTTTATGTAGATCAGGCATTCAATGCCTACAAACGGTTTGGATTCACCAACTGTCAGTTGTTCCGCGAACCCGATTCAACGATGTACGCCATCTTGATCTCCAACCTGCAAGCCGGCTATCCCGCCCATTTGGCCGTTGAAAGTCCCGACGGAACAAGCGGACACAATGTAGTGGTCGATGGCTATCGCGAAAGCGACGGCAAATTCCATCTCAACTTTGGATGGGGCGGTTCCAAAGACAACTGGTACAAACTCCCAGACCCTAACGGCTATTCTCTCGGATGGTCGAAGATAGAAGGTATTATCGTTAATATTATCCCAACAAATTCGCAATTGGCTGTTCACGAGCCTGCACACCAACAGCCCCTCAAGGTGTATCCCAATCCCGCCACCGATGTCCTCTATCTGAAGGACATTCCCTGCGAAACGGCGGTTTACACCATCTTAAACTCTATGGGACAAAGAGTGAAATCTGGTACTACAAACGGAAGCATTTCCATTGCCGATTTGGAGAATGGCATCTACGTACTGCAAGTCGATATAAACAAAAAAATTAAGACAGCTAAATTCGTTGTAAAATAACATTTGGAATCATATATTGAATAACAAACCACCGCGCTGTCGGCGGTGGTTTTGTTTATATGTATATCATAAAATATAGGCATTTTATGAATACCAAATGATCAAAGCATAAATTATATCGCACACGACATAATGTTAAATATTCATAAAAACAAACTTTTATATTTGCAATTCAAAAATAATATGTATTTTTGCATCGTAAACGATATAATTATTTAACAACTTAAATACTTAAAATTATGGATTTTAAAACAACTTTGCAGGTATCACAGATGATTGTGAACGAACTTTCAGGAAGTGCATTGGTACACAAAATGCAGGGCTTGCTCTTCAAATCGCAGGGTTTTGAAAAACTGGGCCAGAAATACATCGACCATTACAACGAGGAGATGGTATGGGTCGAGAAGTATACCAACCGTATGCTCGACCTGGGCTGCATCCCACAGATGAAGGTCTGCAACGAAACCACCCTCATTGAAAACCCGAAGGAATATATCGAAGCCGACCTCAAGATTCAGCGCGAAGGTGTCGAGTCACTCTATAAAATAATGCCTACACTGGCTAGCGACCCCACAACCTACGACATCACCAAAGCTTACCTGCTCGACGAAGAAGAAGACCTCTACTGGGACGAAGAACAGCTCGACCTCATTGAGAAAATCGGCATTCAGAACTGGCTGGTAAAGCAGATGTAAAAGAATAATAAATAAACTATCCCAACAAACACCAACAACTACAAAGATGAAAGAACAAGTTTTAAAGGCAATGCGCGAAGCCGGCAAGCCCGTTTCGGCCGGTGACATCACCAAAATACTCAACGCCGACCGCAAGGAGGTCGACAAGGCTTTTGCCGAGCTTAAGAAGGACGGCGCCATCGTGTCGCCCGTGCGTTGCAAATGGGAACCCTCAAAATAATATAATTATGGCAACAATATACGACTACAAAGCCCTTGCCAGCAACGGCAAGAAAATAGACTTCGCCGACTTCAAAGGCAAAGCGATAATGATTATCAACACCGCCAGCAAATGCGGCTTTACCCCGCAGTTCGACGGTCTTGAAAAACTCAACGAGAAATATGCCGACCGCGGCTTGGTAATGATAGGATTCCCCTGCAACCAGTTTGCCGAACAGGATCCCGGCACCGACGGTGAAATCCAGGAGTTCTGCCGCGTCAACTACGGCGTAACATTCCAGATTATGAAGAAAATCGACGTCAACGGCGCCGACGAGCACCCCATCTTCACCTATCTCAAGGCTCAGGCTCCGACCGAAGAATACAAGGGCCTGAAGGCCAAAGCGGCACACACTATGCTTAAAACCATAAGCAAATCGGCCAAGAAGGAGGGCGACATACTGTGGAACTTCACCAAATTCCTCATCTCGCGCGACGGCAGCAAGGTGATGCGCTTTGCACCCACCACCGAGCCAAAGGATATTGAAACAGCAATAGAATCAATGTTGTAATGCACGAACAACTGAAACTCGACAACCAGCTCTGCTTCCGCCTCTACTCACTTTCGAGGCTTATCACCCAGGCCTATCGTCCGCTGCTCGAGCCGCTGGGCCTCACCTACCCCCAATACCTGGTGATGATGGTACTGTGGGAGCAGGACAACCAGACCGTGACCGACATAGGACACCGTCTCATTCTCGACACCAACACCCTCACGCCCCTGCTACAACGTATGGAGCGCGAGGGTCTATTGGTACGCTCGCGCGGCATCGTCGACGGTCGCCAGACCATAGTGTCGCTCACCAAAAAAGGCAAACGGCTCGAAGAACAGGCAGCCTCGGTGCCAGAATGTATGTCGCACAACTGGGACGGCCAGCTGCTCGACAAAGAGCAGATTGGCAATATGGCAAAAAACATCGACACTCTCATCAAAGGTCTTCTCAAATGCAGCTAAACGAATATATGAGCGGAAGCATCCGCAACATAATGGCCAAAGCATACCGTAACGTGCTCACCAACCCACGCGAGGCCAAATTTGCCTATAAAATGCAACGACTGTTCGAAAAGTCGGAGAAACGTCGTCGCCAAATACGCGAAACCGACGGCATCGACGTGCCTCCCTTCCTCATCAGCAGCATTGCCACAACCTGCAACCTGCACTGCAAAGGCTGCTATGCCCGTTCCATCGGCATCGCCAACGACAGCGCATCCGACAGCAAGCCGACACTGTCGCCCGAACAGTGGCGCACCATATTCGACGAAGCCGCATCGCTGGGCGTCAACTTCTCGCTGCTGGCAGGCGGCGAGCCTATGATGCGGCGCGACATACTGGAACAGGCCGCCGAGGTCAAAGAAATGATCTTCCCCATCTTCACCAACGGCACCCTCATAGGTCCCAACAACATCTCCTTACTGCGCGAACACCTAAACCTGGTGCCGGTCATAAGCATCGAGGGTACAGCGTCAAACACCGACGATAGGCGCGGACAGGGTGTGTTCAAGCGTGCCCTGATGTCGATGGAGATGCTCAAAAGCGAGCAACTGTTTTTTGGCACCAGCATCACAGTGACAACCGAGAACCTGCAGCACGTCACTTCACGTCAGTTCGTCGAACAGCTGCAATCCTACGGCTGCAAAATAGTGTTCTACGTAGAATACGTTCCCATCGAACCCGGAACGGAGCATCTGGCTTTTGGCGACGAGCACGTGAAACAGATGGAAACAATAATGGAGGAGCTTCGGACTCAATACGACGACATCATCTTCCTCTCCTTCCCGGGCGACGAAAAAGAACTCGGCGGATGTCTTGCATCGGGACGCGGATTCTTCCACATAGGCCCCGACGGCAGTGCAGAACCCTGTCCTTTCTCGCCGTTCAGCGACAGCAACGTGGCTCAAATCGGTGTGCGCGGGGCACTGCAATCGCCTTTGTTCCGCAAAATACGAGCCGCACACGCCCTCGGATGGGAGCACACCGGCGGATGCACCCTCTACGAACACCGCGAGGAAATAGAGCAGATGGCAATATAATTCCGACCATCCTCACAAAACAGAGAATCAGCACATTCTGCTGATTCTTTTTTTATTGTGTTTCACCATACCCCACAGGGGACCAAAACATTGCTTTCCGTATACATTCTCTGGCATATGTACAGTATTTGTACAGTATATGTACAGTATATGTACGCTTTAGAAGCGTACATATACTGTACATATACTGTACAAATACTGTACATATGCCTATGCTGGTAGTTTGAAAAAACGTGTCGAATTGTTAGTAAAAATGTTGCTTCTGCCCTATTTTTGCAAAAAAGTGAAAAAAAGGGCTTATTCAATCAATCGAAAAAAGGGCTGCAGGACACTCGTCGGCGCCCAAAAGACACCTTGAAAACAACAGCAATATTTTTCTGCAGGCCGCGTTATGGTCTTAAAAAAAAGGAAATGAACATCGAAGAATACAGGGAATACTGTCTGTCGCTGGGCACGGATGTTGAGGAAAAGATGCCTTTCAAGGCGTTCAGCAACGCCGGCGAGGTGCTGGTATTCTACGTGTGTGGACATATGTTTTCGTTCTTTGATTGCAACAATTTCAGCGTCGTAACTCTCAAATGCCAGCCCGAACGCATCGAGGAACTGAAGGAACAGCACAACTGCATAGGCAACCCTTTCAACGAATCGGCCAAGCACTGGATTGGCATCGACCCCGTCGGCGCGTCCGACACTCTGCTGCGCGAACTTACTCTTAACTCATACACCATTGTGCGCGATAAATACAAAGGCAGAAAGCCTAAAAAACAATAAAGCAAAAACAGAACCCTTCCAGGCCACATTGTACATTAAATGATGTTCCGGAAGGGTTTAGTCGACAGACTCAGAAGTCTGCATTTACAGTGCCTATGGCTTTACAGCGCAGGGTTAAGGCATATCGTGGATAATGTCGGAAGCTCCCGAGGTTGTGCTTCCTCGCGTCACAGCATTGCCTGTATAATGTAGTTCGCTGGCACCTGAAAGGCTCACGATGATGGAACCGTCGCTATGGATGTAGGCAGTACTTGAGCCCGACAAATCGCCTTCGCAAAGGGTGCAAGAGAAGGCGTAGTTGTTGCCTGCAACGGTTTTCTTTATGGTGCTGGCACCCGACAATTCGATTTTGAGAGTTGACACTTGCCCCACAAGCGTGGCATCGGAGGCTCCGCTCATATCGAGTTCAAGTTCGTCGGCAACGATGTTGCCATTGAAGTCAGAACTGCCGGAAAGGTCCATCTCGATCTGTTCGGCTTCTATGTCGCCATAGAAATCGGAAGCCCCTGATAAATCTATTTCAATTGTTTTGGCATTAAGGGGAAAATCGGTATGGAAACTCGACGCACCCGCCAAATCGACCGAACACAAATCAGAGTTGTATGGCAGTATGACCGTCATTTCCTTGCCTCGGTTGGTTGCCCAGCCCTTAAGGAAAATATTCAGCTTATTACCGTTCCGGTTCACTTTCACCTTCGGCATAACATTCTCGCCTGCGGTAACGGTGATACTTGTCGCCGTGTCACTGAAGATGACATCGAAGGCATCTTCTACAAGAAGTTCGGTGTATGAACCGTCGATGCTGAACTCTTGCGTAACAAGCTCACCTGCATATTTCTCGCATCCAAGGAATGCAAACAGGGCAAAGGATAGAATAGGAAGAGTATACCTTTTCATTTTCCGTTCACAGTTATATACCATAGTGTCATCGGTTTTAATGGTTTATTATTAGAAAACTGATGTTATCGATTCAACAAATAATACATAACGCCGACAAAAGAATCACCCTCCCACACTGTAGGCAGGAGCGGTCTTGGGCAGAGGCTCGAAATCTTTGTTTAGCTTTGGGTCGCTCAGTCGGCCCTGCGCATTGTCGCGAAGTTCCCAGCGACCGTTGTTGAAGATGTAGGCCATCTCGGTGCCGGTAGGTGTATAGTATTGCGGCAGACCTTCCATACCGGGCAGCATCGGTGCAATCTCGTCGAAGAGTATCATCTTCATTTTCTCCTCTTTCGGCACCTGGACATTGATGGTACGGTTTTTCTTTTTGATTTTCTTGTTCTCATAGGTTCGCACCACCTGCTCGTCAAAACGCACATTGACCATCGCCTTGCTTGAATACTCGAGGACTACACGGCGCAGATTCTTCTCGCGACGGAACAAAGCCTGTCCGAACTGCGGTTTGGAAGTGTTGCCGCGAAAACAGACGGGCTCAATAACTTTGCGCTGCGTCAGCGCATTGACTCCCGTCCACCCTATCAAGGTGTAGAAGGTTTTGCCTTCAAACTTGGTTTCGATAAGTTCCTGATAGACACAGCCGAGCCAGTTTTCAGGTTCGAGCAGCACTTCAGCTGCCGAAATAATCTCGTCCGACTTGTCGTGAAGCGTATAGACGTCATACTGTTCACTCTTCGGATTGTACGACTGGACGAAGCCGAAACATTCGTATTCGCCATTGTCGCGCATCACCGGCCAGGTGATAATTCGGAACTGGCGGTCGCTCGATGTCAATACCGACACATACGTACCCAAATCCCATTTCCAATGGAACGACTCTTCAACGTTCAACGCCTCCTCAAACAACTGCACAAAAAGCTCGTTGGCATTATAGCGTTCGTTGTCGGTCGAAGCACCTGAAATCTTTTCCACCAAAGGCTGCATATTGCGTTGGTAGGCACTCATAACATCACGGTTCTGTGCCTGAGGTCGTATAACAGTCGACAGAAACAACACAGCAAAAAACACTTTCACACAGACTTTTATCTTCATCTTTAAATATAATTTTGTATACGTCGGAAAAAGTTTGTACTTTTGTAATTACTCAAAAAACGTTGATTTATTGTAAAGAATTGAAAAAAAGTTACAAAAATGACATCCAACAACCAAGAAATAATAGAACAAGCGTTTGACAACCGCGAAATGCTTAATCGCGACGATGTCCGTAAAGCCATATTGAACACAATAGAACTTCTCGACAAAGGCCAGTTGCGTGTCGCCGAGCCTTTGAGCGACACCCCCGAAAAGCCGCAACGATGGCAGGTCAACGAGTGGGTCAAGAAAGCCGTGCTGCTGTACTTTCCCATCTGCGATATGAAGACCGTCGAAGCCGGACCTTTCGAATACTATGACAAGATACCGCTCAAACGCGACTACTCGGCTCAAGGTGTGCGCGTTGTGCCGCCGGCAGTGGCACGCTACGGGGCCTATCTTGCAAAAGGTGTTGTGATGATGCCAAGCTATGTGAACATTGGTGCCTATGTCGATAGCGGCACGATGGTCGACACCTGGGCCACCGTGGGCAGCTGTGCACAGATAGGTCGCAACGTGCATCTCAGCGGCGGTGTGGGCATTGGCGGAGTACTTGAACCCGTGCAGGCGGCACCTGTCATCATTGAGGACAACTGTTTCATAGGCTCGCGCTGCATAGTTGTAGAAGGAGCACACATAGGCACCGAGGCTGTTCTCGGTGCAAACACTGTCATAACTGGAAGCACCAAGATCATAGATGTTAGCAACTCGGAGCCTGTATACTACAGTGGATACGTACCTCCGAGAAGCGTCGTCATTCCTGGCAGCTACACCAAGCATTTCCCTGCCGGCGACTACAGCGTGAGCTGTGCCCTCATTATCGGGCAACGTAAGGAAAGCACCGACAAGAAGACCTCGCTCAATGCCGCCCTGCGTGAATTCGGAGTGTCAGTATAACAATGGATTACAAATATTGATTTATGAAAAAAATTCTAATAATTACAACAGCCTTGTTTTTTGCCGCCTGCAATAATTACGACGACTTTGAATTCACAGGCAAAGTCATAGACTATGAACAGTGCGATGGCGCCAGCCTCGGTTATGCCGTCACACTCACCAGCCCCGACACCCTTGGCGGTGAATACCACACGCACAGCGGCAATATATACAACAACGTTATAGTAATCTACGGCGCAGACCGCCTTCTGAAAGAGAACGACAATATCAGCGGCCGCATTTACCTTGACCCGAATTATTCAAAATCTGAATGCACCTGGCACTATACCGACTGGGAAGTTCCTGAAGCTGTCTTCACCAAACTCAAAGTGGATTGACAAACATAACATTCAACAACACCCACAAACTGCCAAGGGCACTTTAATCAGTGGGAAACATATAAAAAGCCCTGCACCTTTTCATAGTGCAGGGCTTTACATTTATCTGTAAATAAAAATTATTTCTCCAGACGGATGCGGGCGTCGACAGCGGTGACGTAGCGCGGATTGCCCAGCAACGGGTTGAGGTCCATCTCGGCAATCTCGGGAGCGGCCTGAACCAGTGCACTGACGCGAGCCACCTGCTCGGCATAGAGGTCGATGTTGACGCCTTCCTGGCCACGGACACCTTGCAGAATCTTGTAGCCTTTAAGCTTGGTAAGCATCTCTTTGGCTTCGGCAGCGGTGATGGGTGCCAGTGCGCTCTGAACGTCTTTCAGCACCTCGATGAAAATACCGCCAAGGCCGAAGAAGATCTGATGACCAAACTTCGGGTCACGGATAGCACCGATATAGACATCAGTACCATCAAGCATAGGATACATTTCGACAGCATAGGTCTCGGGGATAACAATCAGACGGTCAAACTCTTTGGCTACAGTATCGAGATCCTTGACACCAAGGGTGACGCCACCGACGTCGCTCTTGTGAAGCGGTCCTACAACCTTCATAACCAAAGGCACATCCTTCGAGCAGCCAACCTCTTTGGCGAAAGCGAGGGCGTCCTCTTTCTTGCTTACTTCGACAGATTTCTTGCGGCTGATTCCAGCAGCATCGAGCAGTTCGTTGTAGTCGGCAATCTCCATATAGCCGTCCTTGCAGCGTTCAACGGTTTTGCGGATGCGCTCGACATCGATCTTGGGCAAATCCACATTCTCGGGCTGTGGCTTGGGAGTGTTGTAAACCTTGCAGATAGCGTTGCCAAGCACACACTCTTCGGGGAAGTTGATGCGTCCTTTTGCAATGAAGTCGTTGATTTCGTCCTTGACATTGATAATGGACGGCAGCACGGGGAAGATGGGTTTCTTGCAGGTCTTCATCTTCTCGTCGAGCAAGTCGTAAACCTCTTTGTTCGAGAACAGTCCGGGTGAACCAAAGATGACAACCGAGAAATCTATGTCGGTATATTCGTTTTCGACAGTATCGATGATATATCCAAGCTGCTCGGCAGTACCTGTGGCAAGAAAGTCAATGGGGTTTCCTACGCTCGAACCGGCAAAAAGCTTTTCAAGCAATGCAGGGCTGGCGGGATGCTCCTTCAACGAGGGCACCTCCATACCACCGTTCGAAAGCACATCGGTAAGCATAACGGCGGGACCACCGGCGTGCGTGATGACAGCGCATCGTTTACCTTTGATTTCGGGATGCATAAAGACAGCACATACGGTTGTCAGTTCCTGGCGATTCTGGCAGCGCACGATACCTGCTTTGTGGAAAAGGGCGTCGACAGCAGCATCGTTGGTTGCAAGGGCTCCAGTGTGGCTTGAAGCAGCACGGCTGCCGGCAGCACTGCCACCACTCTTGATAGCAGCAATGTGGCAGCCCTTGTTGATTAGGCTGCGGCTATGTTTGAGCAGACGCTGCGGGTCGCCGATTTTCTCCATATAAAGCATAATGACACGACTCGACTTCTCGGGATCGAAAGTTTCGTCAAGATGTTCAAGAACATCTTCGATACCGAGCTGTGCAGAGTTACCTACAGCCCAAACACTATTGAAAGTCAAACCATTGCTAATACCATACTCTTTAATAAAAACTGCCGTGGCACCAGATCCGGTGATGAAATCGACACCGTGAGGATCAAGTTTCGGGATAGGAGTGTCGAAACAGCCGCTGTAGTTGGTGTTGAGGAAGCCCGTGCAGTTGGGGCCAATAAGTGAGCCTCCGACAGCATTGATGCTGTCTACTATGTGCTTCTCAATTTTAGCACCTTCTTCGTTTTCCTCAGAGAAACCGGCACTGACGATGATGAACCCCTTGGTACCCTTCTGCTGGGTAAGCACATCGACGGTTGCAGGGCAAAACTTGGCTGCAATGCATAGTATTGCACAGTCAACTTGTGGCAGATCCTCAACTTTGGTGTAACATTTTACACCTTGGACTTCAGTCTCTTTCGGGTTCACGGCATAGACAGGACCACTGAAGTTGCTCTCGAGAAGATTCTTCAACGCCTTGCCGCCGGGTTTATGTACATCGGACGAAGCACCACAGATAACGATGCTGCGCGGATTAAGTAACTCTTTTGCTATCATATTTTTATGAATTAAATATTATTGTCTTAAAAATGCAAAATTACTAAAAAAAGTTAAACTGGCAAAATCTTTTTTTTGTCCCATCGGACAATATACCTATTGCGGATCGACATCGAAAAGGAACTGAACTCGGGCAAAAGCCTTGTCTTTCAGTAATTCATCAGCCAAACCCAACATAATGCGCTTGCCTTCACCAATTGCTTCTCCGACGGCAAATCTGACCATAATACGTTTGAGGTACTGGTTGCGGATACGTGCTACATTGGGATATTCAGGACCCATAACACGGTCGGCAAATTGCTCACGAAGACGTGCCGCATAAAGCGCAGATGCCTGGTTGACAAGTTCCATATTCTGATGCCTTACTGTTATAACAATTAATTTATAAAATGGCGGATATTTAAAAACACGCCGCTCAACAATCTGACTGTTATACATCGACGCATAGTCATTGTTCATCGCATCGCGTATGGCCTGATGATAAGGCTGATAAGTCTGGATGATAACTTTTCCCTGTTTTCCTCGACGACCGGCACGTCCACTGACCTGTGTCATCTGTTGAAAACTGCGCTCATAGGCACGGAAATCGGGAAACGAAATGAGATTATCGGCAGAAAGAATACCCACAACACTTACATTGTCGAAGTCAAGACCCTTGGTAACCATCTGTGTACCAACTAAAATATCAATCTTATGGTCATCAAAATCATTCAAAATCTCAATGTAGCGTTTCTTCTGCGACGTAGAGTCAAGGTCCATACGTGCGATGCGGGCTTCGGGAAAGAAAATGGCAAGGTCGTCCTCAATGCGTTCGGTGCCAAAACCCCGCATTTTCAATGTCGTGGAATGACACGCAGGACATTCGCTGGGTACAGGAATGGAGTAGCCACAATAGTGACATCGAAGACTGTTAGTCGATTTGTGGTAAACAAGCGACACGTCGCAGTGTTTGCATTGCGGAATCCACTGACAGACATCGCATTCAAGCCGCAAAGAGAAGCCTCGCCGATTTTGAAACAGTATGACCTGTTCTTTATTGGCCAGAGCTTCCTTGATGTATCCTAGCAAGAAATGCGAGAAATTCATCTGCACTTCCTTTTTGCGTTGGGCACTCTTCATATCCACGCACAGCACTTCGGGCATCTGTATGCCGCCATAGCGATGTGTCATCTCGGCAAAGCCGTACTTGCCGCTCTGAGCATTGAAGTAGCTCTCGACCGATGGCGTTGCAGAGCCTAGCACAGCACGGGCGTTCCAGCTATGCGCTAGATAGATAGCGCTATCACGACCATTGTAACGAGGAGCCGGATCATTTTGTTTGTAGCTGCTGTCGTGTTCTTCGTCAACTATCACCAAACCCAGGTTATGAAATGGCAAAAACAGTGCCGAACGTGCTCCAACAAGAATCTTAAAACCGTTATCAGTAGTGTCCATTGTGCGTTGCCAGACCTCGGCACGCTCCTGTGTGTTGAAACGCGAGTGGTATATGCCTACAGCATTGCCGAAGAATTTCCGGAGACGATTGATTATCTGTGCTGTCAAAGCTATTTCCGGAAGAAGGAAAAGAACCTGCTTCCCCTCTTTCAATGCACGGTCCATCAGACGGATGTAGACTTCTGTTTTGCCGCTTGAAGTCACACCATACAGCAGACTTACCGGCTTGTCCGATGTCACTATGGCATCAAATGCTTTCTGCTGCTCCTCATTGAGTGTTACCGAATTGACATCAGTTGTTGAAACCACTGCTTCAAGTCGGCTTTCCGTTTTTTGATATGCTGTAAGAATTTCCTTTTTGACAAGGGTGTCTATTGCCGAAGGCGACAAATCTCTATCGTCGGCAAGTACCTTTTTTTTCACTTCAGAGGCACCGAAATTGCTGAGTTGCAGAAAACGCATCAAGGCAAGCAGTTGCTTCTGATTTGAGGACTTTTTTTCAAGAGAGTCGAAAAGAAGTTTCAACTCAGCCTCATCTTTGTATTTTTCGTCAAGCGCAAGCCACGTGGAGCGCCGCGGTGTATAGCGTTGCTTCAATTCCTCGTCCATCAGTATGATATGTCGCTCAATCATCGACTTGACAAGCGGCATAATCTTTTGATAACCTGTAATTTCAGCCACATCGCTTATCTCCAGCCTTTCTTTGCGCGACAGTACATCAAGAATCTTTATCTCATCCTCGCCCAAATCACTATATTCGCCTGCAAAATCCGGATGTACAACAATATACGACTCGCTAGAAAGACGAAATGCAGAAGGAATTGCAATAGCCATAACGTCGCCAGGATAGCACATATAGTATGCCGCCATCCACTCCCAAAACTTGAACTGACGCTCGCCGACAATAGGCTCAATATCAAGTATCGAGAGGACATATTTGGTAGTGTAAGAGGGTGCATTCTCGTGTATATGGCGAACTAGCGCAGCATATAGTCGTTTACTGCCGAACTGCACAACGACCCTCTGCCCCACCCTTATGGCATCATTATACTCAAAAGGCACACGATACGTATAGGTACCGGGCAGATGAAGCGGCAGCAATACATCGACAAAATATGTGCGACGTTCCATACTATATTGAGAATAGCTATTCCTTGACTTTTTCGAAGTTCAGAAGCACAGTTTCGCCCTGCAACAATTCAAGGCTGTATTCGCCAAGCCTGTATCCGTCACAACGATGCAATAGCTGCATATAGCTGTTTTCCATTTTATGGAACGCCTCCGGACAAGCCATTTTGGTGCCGTTAAAATCAGAAAGAATCATTTTCCCGTTGCCAAGGTCTTTGAAATTGCCGAAATATCTGTTACAGCCGCTATTGCCGCTGAAAGTACCGGCCTCAGTATTGATCTGTATGGTGATTTTCTTTTGTCCCTCGAGGAACGCAACCTCTTTGCCGCGCAACTCGGCAAGTTGCCAAGTTTCCTCGGCATTAAAATCAGGACTGGCATTTACCACATTGTTCTTGTGCGACTTGCAACCCATAACAAGTAATGTTGTTAGTGACACCAAAAATAAAAGACGTTTCATATTGAAATATATTTAGTTTAAATTCAGCTCTCTTCAGTATAGTAAACCTTATAAAACTTGCCTTTTTCATCCTCACCCTGCTCTATAAGTTTACGATCGCCGTGAACATAGATATGGAAATTTTTGTCAAGCTTTATAACACTGCGATATGCACGTGCCTGCTTTTTGACAGCTCCATCGCTGATGCCGAAAGTGTCCGGCAACTGAACATCATTCTCCTGCTCATATTGCTCCCGATACTGTTTAAAGCTGTCGATAACCTCTGGCTGGCCTATGACATCACGTGCAAAATCATCCATATCGAAGCTATCGTTTTGCTTGAAGAAAGAGACACTACGGTTCAGTAAATCAGCCTGATCTGCTTTACTAACTTCATACTGTTGCGGCAGTTCGTCGGTGACAAACTTCTTATAGGCCTGCATCACCTGATGTGTATTATAATATTCATCCTGCCGTTGGATGATATGCAGGAAATTATCCTTCCAATATGCGGCATCAATACTGCGGTTTGTAGCGTCAACAACACTAACAACAAAACCCTTGTCGCGTTCTGTGTTGAAAATCAGAGCTCCTTTGTCCAGTTTATTAACATCAATGCCCTTGTCTATTTCCATACGGAAAACAGCCGAAGCCGATTCAGAACCGCTCTCCCTGCTCCACTCCTCATCATCGTGCAAAACTTTAATGAACTGCGTCTTATTCTCTGATTTAAAAACACCTATGGCATTGGTAACTTCGCCGTTAAACTGGCATTCCGAGAAATAAACGACGAAAAAATCACCGCTCTTGATATTGGGATGCGTGGAAGCATTATAAAGATGGACAGCCATCTGTTTTGAAACATCCAATATGGAATCCGGATCATCGAAAATATCACAGGCCATATGGAACATTTCGTTAAGCTGCAAATCAGCGTCATCGCAAAAATGATAGTATTCCTCCACCTTGAAAGGAGAAATAAAGAATGTAGCCATCAAGTCCTGAAGTGATTCTGACAGTTTTACAAGCTTGTCCGAAAGGATATAACCTTCAGAAGTTTCCTTATTGCCTACACGGTGTACAGCAACAGAAGTTATTGACGATGATTCAAATACTGGCACTTACAATAGTTTTAATTTTATTTTAAATATGTATATGTTTCCGTTTTCTCAACCTTGTATTGCACATCTTCAACCACACCGGGAATAAAAGTCCGATATGAAAAAGTCAGCACACGACTTGACGGAAGGTCGTCAATATACTCATAATCAAAGCGAAACATTTGATTATCAACTCTTCCATAAGGCATAAGAATTGTGAGAATATTGTTTTCGGATAACATTTCAAAGCCATATATTGGGTCATTAAGTTCACGGAAACCAAACAGTTGATTGTATGGGTTTGTCTTGTCGTCGTAGGTCAGAACAATATTACGGACACCCTCATTGTCAGTACATTTGACAGAGGTAACATTTTTGTCCGTCCACGTGAATTCGTACCGCACACTTGTGGCGGCCTTAACACCCTTTTTCGACTGCCTGACAATCCTGGCCGCCTCTTCTTTGGCAAACTGTATACCAAGACTACCACCAACAAGCGAAGAAATTGGGGAACAGCACTTTTCTAGAATTGGATTGTTGGTATCCGAAATCGTGAAATAGCTACAAGTCAACTCTGTAAGTTTCTTGTCATTGTGTACAAAAACCATTTTGCAGTACAGCTCGTCCTGGTCGTAGACCTCTATATGCTCCAATTCACGGCCGTCATAAAAATACTCCGACCTAATACCATAAGCTGGCACCGTAGTACGCATTATTCGGTGATTGTCATCATAGAAAAAATTTTCCGAATAAGGATGGTCATAACCATAGTCGATGCGGTACATCTCTTTCCCATCCCAGTGCCAGTCTTCGGCCACAAAGCTGTCTGAATTGAAATACAGCTGATTATTCTGGAAATGCCTCTCATTAGAGACAACCTGATCGATTCTGATTCTTTTGTTCAACACACCTTCTTTTTTACTGCACGATGCAACAAGCAACACAGTAGCAAAGGCGAAAAAAATAAACGATAAAGTTCTTGTTTTCATATGTATTCCTCCAACTTTGGTTCGGTAAATCGTATTGGCGACAAAATGGAAATAGCAACATCGACATTTTTGCCAGGCAGCAAATGTATGATTGTATCGCCCCAACGGAATGTGTCTTCCTTCGATATTAGTTTGACTTTCAAATGAGAAGAGCTGTCATTAGCTGGAAAGACATATTTTTTCCCGCTGCTAGGGTCGTTGATGACACTGCTGTCGATGCGTACATCATTCATATTGTACTCATACACAATTGCCTTGGCAATCATATTTGCCGCTGCCGAAGGCACCTTGCCTATCACTGTATAGCGAGTCAAACCCTCGTAAGGATCCTTTTCGTCACGATTGCACGACACGAATGCCAACACAGCAACAACAATAAGCAAAAAACGTGTTTTCATATAAAAAATGATTCTCGATAATATCAAAAATGCCGCGAACGTTTCAAAATATATGGCTGCATCACCTGGTCAAAGCCCAAATTGATGTCTACAGGCACATAATCAATATGATATTGCATAGCGTGTCGCTTTACAAGTTCTGTCTGCTGACGCATAGCGGCGCTATATTTTGCAGCTATTTCATTCGGGAAAGCCTTTATTTTCTTACCAGTTTCCATATCGATAAACCAATATGGCTTGTTGCCGTAGTTGAGTTCCAGCTCTTTGTCACGGTCATAGGTATGAAACAAAAGCACCTCGTGTTTGCAATGACGCAGATGCCGCATAGCGTCAAATAAAGGCTCCTGCTGCTCAGGCTTCACAAAAG
Organism: Bacteroidales bacterium; assembly: GCA_016283175.1. GTDB lineage: Bacteria > Bacteroidota > Bacteroidia > Bacteroidales > P3 > Colimorpha. The sequence goes on along the minus strand of JAEEMK010000014.1, from coordinate 24,500 downwards.
CATCGGTAAACAGAACAACCAGCGAACGACGATGCATCTTTTCGGCAAGCAAGTGTATGCTCTCGGCTATCGAAGTGCCGCGCTGCTGCAATGTGTCGCCACTTACAGGCTTAAGCAGTTGTTCCATAATGGAATAGACATATCGTTGATGCAATACATTGGAACGCACCTCGGTCTGCAGGTCAATCTTGTCCGAAAAAAGCGTCAAGCCAAAAGCATCCCTCTGACGCATTAGCAGTTCCATAATGAGAGCGGCACCATATACAGAGAAAGTGATTTTGTTGGGCGACTTGAAATCGCCCTGCCTTTCAACCGGGAAATACATCGATGACGACTGGTCAATCAGCACCTGGCAGCGCAGATTGGTCTCTTCTTCAAATCGTTTGACAAAAAGTTTGTCGGTACGGCCATAAAGTTTCCAATCAATATTCTTGGTCGACTCGCCATTGTTGTAAAGTCTGTGTTCGGCAAACTCGACCGAGAAACCGTGGAAAGGACTCTTGTGCAGACCGGTGATAAAACCTTCAACGACCTGTTTGGCAAAGAAATCCAGCGACTTGTATTTCTCTATTTCTGCAAACATCGCCAAAACAACAACGTTAACATCAACGTCAACTTGTCCGAAACGCTATGAAAGTATTCCGCAGCCGACGTTAAGGTTAACGTTATCGAAAAAAAGGTTAAACCTTATAACAGCTTATCCAATTTCTCGGCAAGCGTAGCCTTGGCAACAAGACCGACTGATTTGTCAACCGCTTCACCGTTCTTGATAAACAGCACGGTAGGTACGCTGCGTACACGGAACTGCGTTGCAATACCGGGGCATTCGTCCACATCCGCTTTGCAAACGAGGGCTTTGCCCTCATATTCAGCGGCTATTTCTTCTACCAGAGGAGCCAACGCCTTGCAGGGACCGCACCAAGTTGCTCCGATGTCCAGAAGCACAGGAAGGTTTGACTGAGCGATTTCAGCAAAATTGTTGTCATTAACTTCTACTATCATAGTGCATTAAATATTATGTTATTAATAATTATCGTACTGCAAAAATACGAAAAAAAAACATACCGGGAAAGAAAAAAATAAAAAACAGGCAAAATATGATATCATTTGAAAAAATAAAACACCAGGCAACACAATGTCACACATTGCAGAAAACAAAAAATGCATACTGCAAAACAATCAGTTAGCCAGCCACAGAACAAAAATATTTTATTATTAGTTTCCATTTCTAAAAAAATTCTTACTTTTGCAGTAACAATACAAGCAATATCGATACAGCTATGAAAAAACTGATCTCATTGTCTATATTTGCCATTGCGCTGATTATCAGCACTGGCAACGCACAGGGACAGAACAAGAATAAACAGGGAAACAACAAAGGCGGCAAGAACAAACCCGTCGTGCAGGAAACTCCAAACATTGAGCTGCCGGCCAACAGCAACGACTGCCTCTTCGCCGTCGAACTACTGCCCGACGTGCCATACGGTCCTACAACAACCCCGCAGGGAGCCGGACGCATACAAGAGATTATGCGTGACAGAAACAACCCTCACGTTTTTGAATACGAGCACAACTCGGTGTGGTACAAATTCACAGCTCCCTATTCCGGAAATCTGGAAATCAACATCACGCCCAATAGCGAGTGGGATGACTACGATTTCGTTGTCTACAAATACACCGATGTATATTTCAGCAACCATCTGATACAAAACAAAATCAAGCCTCTGGCATCCAGTCTTTCTTCAAAGGACACCACAGGTCTTGCAGCAGCCACACCCAAAAACGCAAAAGGACAGGTTACTGCCAAACCGCGCAGCCGCCGAATGACAGCAGCAACGATGGGTATGCGCGCCGACGGAAAACGTTATTTCATTAATCCCAACGAAGACGAGGACTTCCTCAAATCGATACCCGTCCGCAAAGGCGAAATATATTACATCGTACTCGACAACAAAAGCGCCAAAGGCGAAGGCCACACAATCAAAGTATCCATACAGGTCGAATCATTTGAACCTCTTGTAGTGTTTTACGATCCCCTGCTCAAAAAGAACGTCGATGTCGACCTGCTCATCCTTGAGAAAAACACCGACAACCGTCCCATAGCCAAGAACCCCGCATTCAAGGGCGGCAAAATAAAATTTGTTCCAGGCTTCAACTATGCACTCTATGCCAAGAAAAACGGTTATTTCTCAATCTTCAAAGAGTTCAACTCCAACATCTTCAAGGACGACACCCTGATGCGTTTCAACCTGAACCGCACCGAAAAGGGCACCACATTCCCTATTGCAGACATCTATTTCGATGACGACGCCAACCTGCTGCCAGAGAGCGACACATCGCTACTCAACTATATGCAGATGTTCAAAGGACATCCCGACATCACATTCCAAATCAAAGGCTACGTACAATCCTATGCCGTCGACATTGAGGCCGACCAGAAACTGTCGATAGCACGTGCCCAAAGCGTAAAAGAGTTCTTCGTTGCCCACGGTATGAACCCCGAGCAGATAACAATTGCCGGTATGACGCAGAACGAGATTAAGCGTGCGGCAGCAGCAGCCCTCAACAAACACCAGGCCTTCCGCGACACCAAAATAGAACTAATTATCACAGGGTTAAGCAAATAATCAACCATATAAATAAAAGAATTCAAAGTTAGAGCGCCGCGTCTTTCGACGCGGCGCTCTAACTTTGAATATTTTGATAATTCTTTATTTCATTTTTATAGTATTATTCTTTCAAATCTTGCAGTCGGGCATAACCATACCAAAAGGAGCATTTCTGTATGTGTGAACACAAAAAAACTTATAAAAAAGTATATTTATAAAAATACATAAAACTCTGCTACACAAGAATCTTGTTCCTATCAAAGTTCACTCAAAGTTTAATTTAACTTTTACTAAATTTTATGTTAGTAAATAATAAATAAACTTTGATTACGTTATAATATAAAGTTTATTCGGAGGAAGGGGCTGTGGAACAGCACAACAGTTTTGTTTGCAGACTTTTGGATTGATAATTATTAAAACAACTACTGCTATGGGAAGAATTGGAAACGGATTTATGGGCAGTTTCAGCGGAAGGCTGAACAATGTCATCGGCTACGAGTGGCGCGGAAAAATGTGCGTGCGCTCAATGCCCAGTCAATACAATGACGCCAAAACGCCACGCCAACTGGCGCAACGTGCTTTGTTCAAGGCTGTTGTACATTTTGCATCAAGAGCCGGCGACGTGCTGCGCATTGGCCTTCAGACGGCCAGCATCAACGCACAGATGACTGAAAGCAACTATTTTATGCACCTCAACAAAGGATGCTTTTCTATAGCGGAAAGTGGCGTGGATAATGCAGATGCAGGAGAGAATGCGCTATCGGTTGACTACGAGAACCTTATCCTCTCCGACGGTCCGGTTGCCCCCGTGGCTTTCGCAGCACCGAGAATGGTCGAAGAAACAACGGTGGGCGTCGAATTCGAGCCTAATCCGCTGCACCGCACAGTATACAGGGACGACAAGGTTTATATGGTGGCCTATATGCCTGAAAAAGAGGCGTTCGTCATCTCGCAACCTTTCTATCGCGGACAGAAGTATGTTGAAATAGTATTTCCGAGCTATTTAGCTGGAAAAGAAATACATCTATGGGGATTTGTCGTTGACCGCGCAGGTCGTGCCTCGCAGAGTCAGTATCTCGGCAACGGCATCATCGATCAAAGCCAATGGCCTGAATCAGATTCAGAAGAAAAAACTGTAAATGAATGGATTGAAAACGGTAAAAGAAACCCCTTTGATTCCTTTACAAGAGTGAGCCCTGTCGCAATGGAGCAAAGCGACAGAAACACAACAAGAGCGGAAGAATCGCCAGGAGATGACAATCTGCCGCTTCCTCAAAGGTGATTGTAATTAATACTGTTCCTTTTCGTTGGGGAAGTTGACCGACTTGACGTCGGAGATATACTGCTGGATGGCATTCGAGATATCTTCGCCTATGTGGCCATAGAGTCGCAGATAGCGCGGCTTGAACTGCTGCGTAATGCCCAACATATCCTGAAGTACCAGCACCTGTCCGTCAACACCGTGTCCGGCGCCAATGCCAATAACTGGTATCTTGACTTCGGAAGCTATGCGTGTGGCCAGCGATGCCGGGACTTTTTCGAGCACCATAGCGAAGCAGCCTGCCTCTTCCAGGATATGTGCATCGTGAATGACACGGTTGGCTTCGTCTTCCTCGGTGGCGCGTACTGCATAGGTGCCGAACTTGTTGATGCTCTGTGGAGTGAGTCCAAGATGTCCCATAACGGGTATGCCGGCGCTGAGGATGCGCTGTATGGATTCGAGTACCTCTTCGCCGCCTTCGAGTTTGACGGCGTCGGCTCCGGTTTCTTTCATAATGCGTATAGCCGAAGCAAGAGCCTGCTTGGAGTTGCCCTGATATGTGCCGAAAGGCATATCGACAACAACAAAGGCGCGGTTGATGGCACGGACGACGGAGGAGGCGTAAACAATCATCTCGTCGAGCGTGATGGGCAGGGTGGTTTTGTAGCCTTCCATAACATTGGCTGCGCTGTCGCCCACCAATACGACATCAATCTTAGTACGGTCAAGTAGCTGTGCCATAGAGAAATCGTAGGCAGTAAGCATAGCGATTTTCTCACCGTGAAGTTTCATATTTTGAAGAACTCGTGTTGTGACTTTTGTCACGTCGGTCTGTAAATATGCCATTAAGGTAAAGTTTAAGGGTTTAAAGGGTTTAAGAGTTTAAGGAAGTTTTGGGGTTTTAGAGTTTTAGGAATAAAAACGTATGCGTCTTGCATTCTCTTTCTACTCGATTTCCTCGTCGTCTTGGTAGCGTTTGTCAGACTCCTGGTCTTCTATTTCGTCGACTTCATCTTCGACAATACGCATCAAAGCACGGAGGGGTTTCTTAATCTCATAATTGCCGTGACGGTCAAGTCGATAGGCTTTCCACTGCTTGCCATCGGCTGCAAACGAACCATCTTCCATATCTGTCTTGCATTCAAAGAAATAATCGCTGAGTTCGTTAGGCTGGATACGTTTGCCGAGGAAGATAGTGTCGAGCTGCATAACGTTGACAGCAGCCTGGACGCTGAGCGACACCTTGGATGGCATTTTCTTTGTTGTCAAAGCTTTATATTCCATACCCTTTTCAGAATATTTCTTTCCGAAGATGCGTATTTTGTTGTCAAGCTGTTCCTGTGTTACAGGGAAACGGACGTAGATGGAGTCGGGAAGCATTTGCGAGCATTCGCCATATTTGCGGTTTATGCTGCTGTGAAGGACAACATATCCGACCTGAACTATATACTGTTTACGATGGGGAACAAGAAAATACTCTTCTACAATAGGCTTGTAGTCAAGATGTTCCTCAATGGAAAAACGCACATCCGACGGGCAGGTGTCTTTGGTTTCCTGTACGTTGTAGAGCGATCCTTTCTTCATAAACACCGAAGCATAGTATCCGCGCACGGTGGTGTCGGCAGATGGCACCACACAGCCTCTGGCAGCACCAAGACAAGCGTCTGGGTCGTTCTGCAGCGTGATGAGCACACAATTGTCGAGCTTCATCGTCTTGTTGAATGTGAGACGGCTTTCGGGCAAATCACGCACGTTGTAAGCCTTGCGAGTCACAGGGACTTCGTAGCGCACCGTTTCAACGGTGTCGCCGTGACATCTGCAATGGATGGGATTGGGTGCGTAGCGTATGGGGAACGGAGCATAGCAACGTCCCGCGAAATAGTTGTATATCAAATCGACGCGCTGCTCGGACAGTGTCTCGTTGCTGCTGTAGCCTTCAATGGTAATGGAATAAAGTTTGGGGTTGGTGCGGTCGGCAAAGGCGACACGATAGACAGAGTCGAGCCAATCAAGATCGCTGATGCTGTATGCTGACGCGTTGCCGCTGTATTTGATAAGCAGACAGAATTTGTCGGGGTGCTCCATAGCCTTCTGCATATTCTTTATGGGCTTGGCACTGGGAATATAGATTCCTGTCTGGGCAAAAGCCGCTGTGGAAGAGCCAAAGATAAAAGCCAGCGTGGCAATGGATAGTAAAGACTTCAAACAACGTTTCATAGCGTTATTATTAATTTACGGTCAAAGGTTGCTTATTGTTTTCTTGAGTTCGTCGATGACGGTGTCGGTGGAGATGCCTTCAGCCTCGGCATAGTAGTTGCGCACCAGGCGGTGGCGCAGCACTTCAGCAGCAACAGCATCGACATCCTCGCAGTCGGGCGAGAATTTGCCATTGAAGGCAGCACGTGTTTTTGCTCCCATAACAAGATATTGAGATGCACGAGGACCGGCACCCCAGGAGAGATAGCGATGGGCCAGTTCGTTGCCCTCGCCATCGGGACGTGTGGCCGCCACAAGACCGACGGCATAGGATATAACATTGTCGGGTACCGGCATACGACGGATCGCTGATTGGCAACCGAGTATTTCCTCGGCAGAAAGAACTACCTGAAGGTCGTTGACTGCATCGACAGTGGTTCTTTTAACGATGTCAATCTCCTCTTGAAACGAAGGATAGTCCATCTTGATATTGAACATAAAACGGTCGAGCTGTGCCTCGGGCAAAGGGTAGGTTCCCTCCTGTTCGATGGGGTTCTGGGTGGCAAGCACGAAGAAAGGCGCGTCAAGAGCATAACTGTTGCCGCCGACAGTGACAGAGTGTTCCTGCATAGCCTCGAGCAATGCCGACTGCGTCTTGGGAGGAGTACGGTTAATCTCGTCGGCAAGAAGGATGTTGGCAAAGATGGGGCCTTTGACAAAACGGAATTTGCGATTTTCGTCAAGAATCTCCGAGCCTGTGATGTCGGATGGCATCAGGTCGGGTGTAAACTGTATTCTGCTGAAAGAAAGGCCAAGAGCTTTCGACAGCGTGTTGACCATAAGCGTTTTGGCAAGTCCAGGAACACCTACCAGCAGGCAATGGCCGCCCGTGAAGACAGAGACGAGCAGGCTTTCGACAGCACTGTCCTGTCCAATGATGACCTTGGCAATCTCCTTGCGGAGCTGTTGATACTTGTTTACCAGACTTTGCAATGTTTCTATATCGGAGGACATATTGTTTTATGCTTTGGAACGACATCTATTCAGAGGCCCATTTGAGTTTAAAATTGCAGTCTTTGAAGTCGTCGTCTATATGAATATATGTATTCTTTATTGTTTTCTGTGCCCAGTCAAGGATTTTTTCCTGTTTGGCATTTTCCAACGCTGCGTTATATATTCGGTCGTAGTCATCGGTGAGATTGGCCTTGTGCTTGGGATTGCGACGCAAGACAGTGACAATACGATAGGCATCCTTGTTGTCCTCGGTTTTCATAGCTGTGGCGTTGCTGACCTCGCCGGCATTCATCGAAGAGAATCCAATGCCTGGATAAAGCTGCTTGAGTTCGTCGAGTGTGAACAAATAGCCACCTGATGGATGCGTCACCCTGCCTCCTTCGATTTTGTTGGCATTGTCCGAGAAATGACTTGCCGCATCGGCAAAGGTAGTATGTCCCAATCTGACTTCCTGGGCGATGCTGTCAAGAAGAATACGGTTTTTCAGCAGGTCTTCCGACGACACTTTGGGAGACATCAATATGTGGCGGCAATTAATGGTGTTGCCGCGACGTTCGATGAATTGAATGAGATGGAAGCCGAATTTGGTTTCGATGACAGGAGATACTTCACCCGGTTTGAGCGCAAAAGCAGCGGCTTCAAACTCGGCGACCCAGTATCCACGGGTATGAAAACCAAGTTCACCGCCTTTCCCTGCCGAGCCCGGGTCTTCAGAATATAGTGTGGCAAGTGTTGAGAACTGCACTTCGCCTTTCAATATTCTTTCTCTCATCTTGTTAAGCTCCAATTTGACACGGTCACGTTCTGCCTCGTTAATGTCTGGTTTTCGAACTATTTCCGCCACTTCAAAAGTCTCCTCGAAAACAGGCACACTGTCTGCAGGAATCTTGTTAAAGTATTCAGACACCTCGCGAGGAGTCACCTTGACAGTATTTGTCAATCCCGCCTGTACGCGTTCGGAGAGCATACGTTCGCGCAACATTTTGGTCAATATGTCTTTCAACTCATCGTATGTATATCCTGTTGCCTGTCGCATAGCCTCTTTGCTGCCGTACTGGCTTTCATAGGCATTTATGTAATATTGCACATTGCTGGCGACTTCTTCGTCGGTAACCTCGGTACTGTCTACCTGGCCTTTGTGAATCAAAAGTTTGGAGATAAGCAGTCCTTCAAGAATGTTGCATCGATTCTCAAAAGCCCTGTCATATCCTTGACGGATGCGTATGTTGACATAACCATTCTCAATCTCCGACAATTTGATTATGTTTTTGCCTACGACAGCAACGACCTTGTCAATGACAGGTTCTTCGTTGGAAAGTGTAGAACCCGTTACATTCTGCGCTGTAAGAGGTAATACTGCCGATGCAAGCAAGAAGAATGCAATTAGTTTGCGCATTGTTGTTAACTATTTTTTAATCAATAAGTAATCTCGTCAATAACATCCTGATGGACGATGACATTATACTTTTTCTTTAAATTCTTCAAAAGTTCCTTTTCAAGATAGGTCTGATATTCATTGATATAATAGCCGCGAGCTTCGCTCTGCGATTTCAGACACGGGTCGTAGAGTTTGTCGACGCGTACCACTTCATAGCCATTGGTCTTGGTATTGACATAAATACCATTACGCCACTGGTCGTTCTGAAGAATATTCTGATGCTCTTTTTCCAATTTGAGCATATTCTTGACAGTGAAAGTGGCATCACCTTTCTTCTTTTCATTTATAGCATTAGATATCATCCCATTGTCCCAACCTTTCTTGGTAGCTTTTGCAAGGATTTTTACGACTTTGTCCGAGGCGATGGACTGGTTGTCGGGAACAGTTACGACCGTAATGTCAGCACGCTCATTCCAGAAATAAGGTGCGTCAGCCTCATTGTCAATGTTGCGCGAAGCCGAGAACATCTTATAGAATTCAGCAAGTCCCACAGTGTCCTTGATAGCCTTCGACCATATCATTTTATCATTGTAGGCAAAAATCATAAGACCATTGCGATACTCGTTCATCAATGATGCAAAATCATTATGTTCTTCTTCCAAATGTTTGTCGGCATATTCAAAAACCTTGTCATTGATGAAATTGTTATACCTGTTTTCCAAGTACATTTTTAAATCGACAGGCATTTCTGCTTTTTGGTGTCCTTCAATGAACTTGAGCAGGTCGACAGCTGTATATTCACATTCCTCAACGCTGAAAAGAGGACGCTTGTCGGTTACCATACCTTCATTGTACTGCCAAGCTTTCATAAACACAGAGTCATTCAATGCTGCCAGACACTCGTCCAGTGACGCCAATGCAACCTTCTTCTGATTACCCTTCTTGCCTTTGACTTTTGCAGGCTTCATATACATCTTTGTATAGTCAACAAAATTGTATTTTCCCTTGCACTGTTCAACAAAGGCTTCACGAGGTTTGACGCTGCGCGAGTCTCTGCTCAGACGTTGCTTGTAATAGGGCATCATTTCTTCAAACGAGGCCAAACTGTCGCGACTGACAAGTTTGAGTATGTGCCAGCCATATGAAGTTTCAAACGGTTCGGTAAAATCTCCCGGTCTCATATGCGAAAGAAGTGTCACATATTCAGGAGGTATCTGGCGGGCAGTCATATCACTGAGCAGTCCGCCTTTGTCGGCAGTACTGTTGTCATCGGTGTAATCGCGACACACATCGGAGAAATTCTTACCATCGATTATCAATTCATAAGCCTGACGGATACGAGCCTGCGACTGTGACGGATTAGCACTTGAAGCTACCCAGATATGCTGGAAAGTGCATTTGCCGAAATAAGGATTCTTCTCCAACAGTTTGACGATATGGTAACCATATGCGGTACGTACCGGCTTTGAAACCTCGCCGGGATTCAGGCTGTATGCTGCCGATTCGAAAGGATAAACCATCTCGAAAACGGTAAAATTGCCAAGGTCGCCTTTGTCCTGTCTGCGCGGATCGTCTTCGGGAATACGTTCTTCCTTGAAACGCACCTCGGCGGCTTCAGCGGCAACAGCAAAAAAATCCTCGCCACCGACGACACGATTGTAGTACTCCATAGCCTTGTTGTAAGCCTTGATTGTATCGGCCGGCGTTGGCATTTTGTCAAGTCTTACAAGAATATGGGCTGCGTGTAACGTGTAATGATTACGTTCATAGGCTTCAAGAAGGATTTGGCGGAGTGTGGCAGAGTCAATCAAATACGGAGCTGCAAGCTCATTACGATAGCCTTTAAGCTCCTTGACCATATCAGGCATAGTGTCTAAACCCTGCGCAAACGCGTCTTCAAGCTTGGCACGGTAGTTGACATACAGATCAACATATTCCTCCAATGCCTGACGTTTTTCATACGTGCAAGCTGTAGGAGCAGCGTTGGTATCTTTGCCTATAGAGCGGAGAAACTCCCTCATAAACTCCGACTTATATATCTTTTTGCCATTGATTTCAAAAACCACTGGGTTATCCTTCTTCTGAGCCTGAAGGCCAACAGTCATTACAAACGCAAACAGAAAAACAAAGAGTTTTCTCATTTTATCTTTATATCAGTTAAATTTTAAGGATTATCTAATTATTATCTCGAATAGTTTGGTGCTTCACGCGTAATGGCAATATCGTGCGGATGGCTCTCCGTACGACCAGCGGCGGTGATGCGTATAAACTTAGCCTTCTGCAGTGTCTCGATATCCTTCGAACCAGTATAGCCCATACCGGCCTTAAGTCCGCCGACCAGCTGGTACAACACCTCATTCAGAGAGCCCTTGTAAGGCACACGCCCCACAACACCCTCGGGAACAAGCTTCTTGACATCCGTCTCCTTGTCCTGGAAATAGCGGTCCTTCGAGCCGCTCTGCATAGCCTCGAGCGAACCCATACCGCGATACGATTTGAACTTACGACCTTCGAAAATGATGGTCTCGCCCGGAGCCTCGTCGACGCCAGCCACCAACGAACCAATCATAATGCTACTGGCACCAGCGGCAAGGGCTTTGACGATATCTCCACTGTAGCGAATACCGCCGTCGGCAATCAGAGGAATGTCATAGCCACCCTGCTTCAAAGCACCGGCCACCTCGCACACTGCCGTAAGCTGCGGCACACCTATACCGGCAATGATACGGGTCGAGCAGATGCTTCCCGGTCCTATACCGACTTTCACAGCATCGGCGCCAGCTTCGGCAAGCATCAGGGCAGCCTCGCCAGTGGCGATGTTGCCGACAACGACATCAAGGTTGGGATATTTGGCTTTGGCAGTTTTAAGTGCTTCCACAACACGAATGGAATGACCGTGGGCAGTATCTATGACAATGGCATCTACACCTGCGGCCACAAGTGCATCGATACGATCCATCATATCGGCAGTGATACCGACACCTGCAGCCACACGCAGACGGCCGTTGTCGTCCTTGCAGGCATACGGGTGTTCCTTGTTCTTCATAATGTCGCTGTAGGTAATCAGACCGACAAACTGTCCTTCGCCATTGACGACAGGCAGTTTCTCGATCTTGTGTTCCTGCAATATTTCGGCGGCCTCTTCAAAGGTTGTGCCTTCGTGGGTGGTGACAAGGTCGGTAATCATTATTTCACTGAGCGGGCGACTCATATTACGTTCAAAACGCAAGTCGCGGTTGGTAACCATACCAATCAGTCTTTTGTCAGAATCGACGATTGGGATACCACCAATATGGTATTCGTGCATCAGGCTCAAAGCATCTTTCACCAGTGCATCTTTACCCAACGTGACGGGGTCGACAATCATACCGTTCTCCGAACGTTTCACCTTGCGTACCTCGTTAGCTTGGTTCTCGATGGACATATTCTTGTGTAACACGCCGATACCACCTTCCTGAGCCATACCGATGGCCATAGCAGCCTCGGTGACAGTGTCCATAGCGGCACTGACCATTGGAATGTTGAGCGTGATGTTGCGTGAGAAGCGCGAATTTACTCTTACTTCGCGCGGAAGAATGTCTGAAAAGCTGGGGACGAGGAGCACATCATCGTATGTCAAACCCTCGCCAATGAATTTTGTGGTATCTGTATACATATAACGATAAAATTTCGTGCAAAAATAGGATTTTTTTTCCATATATTAATAAAGATTTTAATAAGAAAACATAAACTTTTGATTTTCTGACACGAAAATGGACATTTTCTGCCCAGCGGAAAATATATTTTGCCATTCGCGGCATAATTAGTACCTTTGCAATTTCAAAAATGAAGTTATGAAACGTCACTTTTTCTTCCTCGCTTTGGCAATGGCTGCAACTCTTTCGGCAGCGGCTCAGCTCAGCAACGCGACTCTTTCGATGCTCGCCGACCTTCCTCCAACCGGCAGCGACCTCGTTCACAACTGCCGCCACCTGTCGCTCGACGTCGACGCCAACGGTTTCTTCCTCGATGCCGAATACGCAACACCCTATGCCAAAGGCTATTCCGTCACTGGATTCCGCCTCTCGCCTGCCCTCGTCTACGGCATCAACGAGCGCGCCCAGCTGTCGGTAGGCTTAAACGCTTCGGCCTTCGCAGGGCTCGACTCGCTCTACCGCATTCGACCCACATTTTCACTTCTATACAAGCCCACCCAATGGCTCACCCTCGTCGCCGGCACTCTCTACGGCAGCCACACCCACCGGCTCGACGCTCCCGTCTACGATCCTTCACGATGGATTTTCAACTATCAGGAAGATGGCCTTCAGATTCTTACACACACCAAAAGATGGATCAGCGACACTTGGCTCGACTGGCAGCATTACTTGACCCCGTGGACACCCGACCAGGAACGCTTCTCGATGGGAACAAAACACACATTACTGCTTTTCAGCAACATAACAAATCATATAGAACACAATCCCGAAGGCGGAGAAATAGCAAAATCATACACAAATGGTTGGGAAATAACACTTCCGGCACACTTCCTCGCCAGCCATCGAGGCGGCGAAGTCAAAACCATCGACACCAACACCGTCACCACCTTCAACGAGCGCATCGGGCTTCAGGCCTCCTTTCTTTGGGGCAACAACATCCAATCCAAATACAACATATTGACTTTCGACCTACCACTATATTTCTATCATCTTGAAGACAATACCCTCGACCACGGCGGCAACGCCTTCTACCCCACCCTGGCCTACGAATACCATAGACCTATGCACGACGAACGACGCGGATGGAGCCTCCGCGCCGTTGCTGGTTTCTGGCACGGCGACCACTATTTCAGTGCCTTCGGCTCGCCGCTCTTCTGGTCGGCCAACGCTTACAGCGCCCTGCACATTCCTGCATCGCCAAACCTTGCAAACGCCACAGACATTCGCAACATACTTACATTCACCCTTTCTGCCGAACACGAATTCAAAGGCCTTAACCTTGGCCTTCAGATTGACGCCCTCTACGATCTCGACCTCCGCAAGACCGACCTCCTCTTCGGTTTCTATATGCGCTTCAAGGAGAAATTCCTGCTGTTCTGACCTGGAGCGCAGGCTTCCAGCCTGCAAAAAAGCCAGAAACCATCTTTGCAACTCAGTTGCGAGAAAAGAGCCATAATTTTGCATTCAGAAAACAAACAATAAAAATGTACAATTATGGATCATAATCACCACGATACACACCATCACGAAGAGCACTGCGAACATAGTCATTGTCAGTGCCACGGCGAGCATCACCATCACGAACACCATCACGAAGGAGGTTGCCACTGCCACGAGCACCATCACGATGAAGGGCACGGGCATCACCACGACCACGATGAGTCGCCCAAGAAACAATTAATAAAGATTATCACCGCCGCCCTGCTGCTGACCGGTGCCGTCTTCATCGAACACAACACCACCCTCGCCACCTGGCAACTGCTTTTAATCTATCTTATACCATACCTCATCGTGGGCTTCGACACCCTCAAAGAGGCCGCAGAAGGCATCCTGCACGGCGAGGCCTTCGACGAGCACTTCCTGATGGCCGTCGCCACCATCGGCGCGCTGGCCATCGGCTTCCTTCCAGATGCCGAGACGCAGTTCACCGAAGCCGTCTTCGTAATGCTCTTCTTCCAAGTCGGCGAACTCTTCGAAGGCTATGCCGAAGGACGCAGCCGCGATAGCATCGCTCACCTGATGAACATACGGCCTGATACGGCAACCGTCATCCGCGACGGCAATGAACTGACCGTCAACCCCGAAGAGGTCGCTATAGGCGACACCATCGTCATCCGGCCAGGCGAGCGTGTACCTCTCGACGCCGTAGTCACCGACGGCACCACAGCGCTCGACACATCGGCACTCACAGGCGAAAGTCTGCCACGCGACATCGCCGTCGGCGACGAACTGCTGTCGGGATGCATCAACATCAGCGGTGCCGTCAAAGCGCGAGTGACTAAAGCCTATGGCGAAAGCACAGTGTCAAAAATAATCGACCTTGTCGAAAATGCAGCAGGACATAAATCGCACAGCGAAGCCTTCATCACCCGCTTTGCCCGCGTCTACACACCCGTCGTTGTCTTTGCCGCCATTGCCCTGGCCATCGTGCCACCACTGTTGTCTCCCCTCTTTTCGTCTTCGTTTTCATCATCGTTCCCAACTTGGCTCTACCGCGCCCTTATGTTTCTCGTTGTCAGCTGTCCCTGCGCGCTGGTCATAAGTGTTCCTTTAACCTTCTTTGGCGGCATCGGCGGTGCCTCGCGCAAAGGCATTCTCGTCAAAGGAGCCAACTACATCGACCTGCTTGCCAACATAGGCACAGTGGTCTTCGACAAGACGGGCACCCTCACCCACGGCCGCTTTGCCGTCGAGGTGGTGCATCCCGAAAAATGCGACGAGCGCCATCTGCTGCACCTTGCCGCGCACGTAGAGCACTACTCCACCCATCCCATTGGAGCCGCCCTGCGCGACGCCTTCCCCGACGAGGCCACCGACGGCTGCAAAATTACTGACATCGAAGAGATAGCAGGACAAGGTATACGCGCCCACGTCGAAAACTGGAATGTCGCCGTGGGCAACAGCAAGCTGATGGAAACCATAGGTGCACAATGGCACGACTGCGGCCACACAGGAACAGTCATACACGTGGCCATCGACGGCGAATACGCAGGCCATATCGTCATCAGCGACCAGATAAAAAACGACAGCGCCAAAGCCATAAAAGAACTTAAAGCTCTGGGAGTCAGCCGCACAGTGATGCTTACTGGCGACAGCGAGACCGTCGCCGCCGACGTCGCCGCAAAAATCGGCATCGACGAATACCACGCCCAGCTGCTTCCGCAGGATAAGGTGCAATGGATGAACGGAGAGCGGAAAGCGGAAAGCGGAGAGCGGAAAACCGCCTTTGTCGGCGACGGCATCAACGACGCGCCGGTGCTGGCCCTTGCCGATGTAGGAATCGCTATGGGCGGCCTTGGCAGCGACGCCGCCATCGAGGCCGCCGACGTAGTACTGATGGACGACAAGCCCGTCAAGATAGCCACAGCCATACGCATAGCACGCCGCACACTGCGCATCACCCGCCAGAATGTAGTCTTCGCCATAGGCGTCAAAGTGCTGGTCCTCCTGCTGGCTGCAATCGGCGTAGCCACAATGTGGATGGCCGTCTTCGCCGACGTTGGAGTGACAGTTTTGGCAGTTTTAAACGCAATACGCGCACTAAAAACCGGAAAATGACGTTAAAGGGAAGAAAGGGTGAAAAAGGGTGAAAGGGTTGAAAAGGGTGAAAAGGGTGAAAAAAAATAGTACTTAACCTCTTAAACCTTTCAAACCCTTCTAGCGACCGCAGGGAGCGAACCTTTCAAACCAAACATCAAAACAATGTCCGACGAAGAAATACTATCCAATGCAGGCATACGCATAACTGCCGTGCGCACAATGATTTGGAAACAGGTACGCCACCATACCGACGGTGTGTTCAGCCTTGGCGACCTCGAGGAGGCTATGCCCACAGTGGATCGTAGCACCCTGTTCCGCACGCTGACGCTCTTTAGCGAAGCCCATCTGCTGCACAGCGTCGACGATGGCAGCGGCTCACAGAAATACTGTGTCTGCCACTCTGCCGACACACGCCACTGCAGCGGGCACGTCCACATCACCTGCACACACTGCCACCAGACTTTCTGCCTCACCGACACCGTCATACCGTCGGTGCCGCTACCTGCCGGCTTTGTTCCCGAAGAAACCGAATACATCGTCAAGGGCCTCTGCCCACGCTGCGCAAAAAAATGACAGTTTCTTAACCATTTTTTCCCAGTACTTTCGTAGGCATATGTACAAATACTGTACATATACTGTACATATGCCTTTGAAGGTCACTTTAAGTCCTAATAATGAGTATGTTATGGCATTATCCTCATTTTTGCTTATTTCTCTGAATTTCAGTATAATAAGTCATTTAGGCTAAAAATTAACAAGAATTAACAATCCCGAAATGCTTTCGTTTTTTCAGGCAGCAAAAAATGTATTTTTCGTTCTAAACAATAAAACTGCATAATCCTCGTTTAACATAAAATTATATTAAAACGGACAATTATATTATAAAAATCAAAAACACCAACTATATGACAAAGAAATATTTAGTATTTGCAATGACTGCAATGCTGCTTTCGGGAGCAGCAACGGCTCAGAAAAACAAGCCGGCGCAGCAGACAAACAACGGCGGCATCACGTCCGAGATGATGCAGCAAATCAAGAAATCCTACAGTGGCAGCGCAAGCGACAAGGCAATGCGCAACATCCTTGTCAACCAGAGCCCCGCAAAACTGGCAATGAACTATGAGAACGCCACCAAGTTCGACTCGCACTTCAGCAACCGCGTGGTCAGCAAGGCCGTCACCGACCAGAAATCGAGCGGCCGCTGCTGGATGTTCACCGGTATGAACGTGATGCGCAACAAGGCCATACGTCAGCACAACCTGCCCGCCGACTTCCAGTTCTCGCAGGCCTACACCTTCTTCTACGACCAGCTGGAGAAGAGCAACCTGTTCCTGCAGGCCATTATCGACACCTATAAGAAACCTATGACCGACCAGGAAGTGGAGTGGCTGTTCAAAAATCCCATCGGCGACGGCGGCCAGTTCACCGGCATCGCCAACCTGGTGGAGAAATACGGCCTTGTGCCAAGCGACGTTATGCCCGAGACCTACAACACCAACAACACATCGAGCATCAGCAACCTGTTGAGCCTCAAGCTGCGCGAGTTCGGCCTCGAGCTGCGCGAGTTGGCTGCCGCCAAAGGCACCACACCTGCCAAGCTGGAAAGCCGCAAGACCGAGATGCTGGGCACCATCTACCGTATGCTGGCCCTGACGATGGGCGAGCCGCCGGCCGAGTTCACCTGGACCCATCGCAACGCCAAGGGCGAAGTGGTAAGCACCGAGAGTTACACGCCGATGTCGTTCTACGAGAAATATGCCAAGACCGACTTCTCGAAGTACTATATGGTTATGAACGACCCCACCCGCGAATACTACAAGGTGTATGAAATCCAGTACGACCGACACGTATACGACGGCCAGAACTGGCGCTACATCAACCTGCCGATGAACGAGATAGCGCCGATGTGCATCGCCAGCATCAAGGATAGCACGATGATGTATTTCAGCTGCGACGTAGGCAAGTTCCTCGACCGCGACAAGGGCTTTATGGACCCCAACAACTTCGACTACGGCTCGCTGATGGGCACAACCTTCGGTATGGACAAAAAACAGCGTGTCAGCACCTTCGCCAGTGGCTCAAGCCACGCTATGACGCTGTGCGCCGTCGACCTCGATAAGGACGGCAAGCCGCTGAAATGGATGGTGGAGAACAGCTGGGGTCCCAACTACGGCTATCAGGGCAACCTGATTATGACCAACGACTGGTTCAACGAGTATATGTTCCGCGTGGTGCTGGAAGAGAAATATATCCCCGCCAACATCCGTGCCCTGCTTTCGCAGAAGCCCATACTTCTGCCCGCCTGGGACCCGATGTTCGCACCGGAAGAATAACGGATTTGGTTTTAACTTTAACCTTAACTTTAACCTTAGTATCAATCCTGCAATTCGTTTGTTCGGCAGCCGGTTAAGGTTAAGGTTAAAGTCCATTAACACATTAACAAATTAACAAATTAACAATTTATTTTTTTTTACTATCTTTGCATCGCGATAAAAAAAACAAATAATACAATAAATATTTATAAATCAATGAAGAAACTTTTTGCAATCCTTGGCGCTATCGCAATTTGCGCCACCGTTTCGGCCAAGAAACCCGAAAAGAAGAAACCCGCAGAAGAGGGATACAAATTCGACACCGTCAAGGTTATCCCCATCACCTCTGTCAAGAACCAGAACAACGCCGGTACCTGCTGGAGCTACAGCGGTATTGCCTTCCTTGAAGCCGAGTTGCTTCGTATGGGCAAAGGCGAGTACGACCTGAGCGAGATGTATGTTGTCGAGAAGACCTACAACGACCGTGCCGCTGCCGCAGTGCGCACCCACGGCGACGTCAGCTTCAGCCAGGGCGGTGCCTTCAACGACGTTATCTACTGTCTGCGCAACTACGGTATGGTACCCGACGAGGTTATGCCCGCCGGTGCTATGTATGGTGACACCCTTTCGAACCACACCGAGCTTTCGGCCCTCACCGACGTGATGGTCGAAGCTGTGGCCAAAGGCAAGCTCAAAAAACTGCAGAGCAGCCCCGACGGCCAGCCCCTTTGGATGAAAGCCATCGCTGCCGTACACGAAATCTATCTTGGCAAGATTCCCGAGAAGTTCAACTACAAGGGCGCACAATACACCCCGAAGAGCTTCGGCGAAAGCCTGGGTCTGAACCCCGACGACTATGTGAGCATCACCAGCTTCTCGCACCATCCCTTCTATCAGCAGTTTGTTATCGAAATACAGGACAACTGGCGCTGGGGTCAGAGCTACAATGTTCCCATCGATGAGTTTATGGACATCTTCGACTATGCCATCGACAACGGCTACACCGTTGCCTGGGGTTCCGACGTCAGCGAGACTGGTTTCCGCTACAGCCGTCAGGGCTTCGCCGTCCTGCCCGCCACCGAGGCACCCAAGAGCGGCGTTGGCAGCGACCAGGCCAAATGGAGCGGTATGAAGGCCGGCGAGATTGCCGACGAGGCCGCCAAGCATCCCACACCGCAGCGCTGGGTCACCCAACAGGAGCGCCAGCAAGCCTACGACAACTGGGAGACCACCGACGACCACGGTATGCTGATTTACGGCAAAGCCAAGGATCAGATGGGCAACGAGTACTATATGGTCAAGAACAGCTGGGGTAAATACAACGGCGAGTTCGGCGGCAACTTCTTCTGCAGCAAGGCATTCGTGCGCTACAAAACCATCAACATCGTGGTCCACAAGGACGCCATCCCCGCCAACATCAAGTCAAAACTCGGCATCAAGTAATTGAAATCCGACATCAATAATACAAAAGGCAGCCTGATATCAGGCTGCCTTTTGTAATATTGTACTTTTAACTGGAATTATAGTTTTGCGGATTTGGAAATCCTGATAATAATATGTGGAGGAGCACAGATCCGCCACAACGGGCGCATCAGGAACACCCGACGCGACGGTTTTTCCTTTTTTTGATTCTAATCAACTATTGAATATGATGCTTTGTATTGCCTTTTGTGTATTTTCGTTGTTTTTTAACAACACACCGTTATTCTTGTGGAAAATAAGTGTTGGACTCAAATAAAAACTATCAGTTAAGCAAAGTTTATTCTCTATCTTTGTAATAGTAATTCTGCATCGAGTATCAATGACTCCGGAATTTACAGGCTCTCCACAATTGATAATAGAATCAATAAAAACAATTTGACGAGGATTGTTTATAGTTACCATAACGATAGAGGTGTCTCCATACCACATATCAAACTTTTCTGGTGATACTGAAAAAGGCGTGTCTGTATCAAAGCCAGCATAAAGAATTACAGCTTTTATATAACCGTTTTTTTTTGCATTGTTAGAGATTTGTGTATCTTTGTTGCAATATTTTGACAATTGCAAACCAAACAACGTGGCAAAAGTGGTTAAGATGCACAAGCATAGTGATTTACTAATACTTTTCATTCTGTGTCTGTTTTTGGTGTTACAATAAAGGTTGATTTAGTTGTACATACATTAGGATATGTTACTCTGTATGGGATTGTCACTTCGGACAAATCAGGAGATTCCACCCAGCAAGTACCACCATTGTGATCCTCACGTGTTTTTTGCCAAGGTGTTATCTCGCCCAACATAATCGCAGTTTCCTGTTCACTACCAGTTATTACTCTGCGTTCTTCCAGATTACCGTATTGATTATCTGGTTCTTGTCTATCTCGAGCTTTCGTATTTGGATTGATAATGCCTTGCAGCATATGATCAAATTCGTGATTTAACACAGTGGCTGGTGATAATATAACATCGTTTGTTGTATATAAGGCTGCATTTGGACACCAATATATAGTTAATTTTGAAGAGTTGGTCCGAGTTTTGCCAATTTGAGCATCCTGATAAGGAATTTCAGAAACATAAATAATTAGTGGCAAATTGTCTAATTGGTTTAGGATAGTTCCTGCCCCGTTATTTTTCAGGTATGAAATTGCATTAGATAGATTATTTACAAATGTTGAAGAAGACCCTGGTGCGGGCTTAATAATTCTCCCATCTGGATCCACTAGCTTTACCGGGTTCCAGGCGCAATAGGCATAAGGCGACAGGCTTGGATACCTGTCCGACATCGGGTCAACACTCAAAAACAGGCCGGATAAATCGCAGTCATAATAGCGTGCGCCGAAGTAGTAAAATCCTGTTTCTGAGTCCTTTTCTTTGCCCGTGAAGTATGAAAGGGTTTTGCAAAAACACAGATATTGATTATCAATATTTTGCAAATTCCCAAAACAGTCGTTTTCGGTATTTCCGAAGGCTGGCGTATACTGGTATATTATGTTCCCTGGTTTTTGCAAAGCATTGAATTTATTGACATAACGCGAGACGGGTTGTTTTATTGTGAAATAGGCAAAACGTCAGATGCGACAGGTCATTAACCCTTAAACTATAACCTTTAACCTTTATATGGATTAGTTATGCGGATTTGGAAATCCTGATAATAAGTTGTGGCGGAGCACAGATCCACCGCAACGGGTTGTTTAGCGTTTTTTTCATAATTGCTGAGTGCTTTGGGGATTCTTAATACGTCATACTTAAAAATGCCCATATAATTTCTTGTGTTTTTTTATCAACTTTCTTTTTATTTTTTTTGTATTATTACCTTCGATATTGAAACTCCAATAGCGACCATATGTGGATATAGACATCATATAATTATCCTCGGTTAAAGAAGTGATTCTAATTGATGTATTAAAGAACAACTGTTCATTGTGGTTTATAGTCCAGGATACAGGAAACAAGGCCGAATAAGTGTAGTATTTTCCTGCATTATTATCATAAATGAAAAAACGCATTTTAATTAGTTGATTGAATTGATCACTCTCACCTCCCGTAAAGAATCCATTTTTTCTTAAACAATCAATCATATACATATATTTGTTTTTTTGAAAAACCATATAATTGCACCTATGAAAAAACATCAATGAATCCTCTTCATCATTCTTATTTTGGAAATATAGATATCCATATGGACCATTTATAATATCTTCAACCAGTTTCCCGTTCAAAACAAATATTGAGTTTTGAAGTTTTATTTCAGTCTCCGACTTGATAGAGTTACAGAGCGCGTAATAATCCTCTATACGATCTATGTTTTGAGAGTGAATGGATGATGTAACAAAAATAAATATGAAAAAGATTGTATGTTTCATTTTACCTAAATAAATATGTTTCTTACTTCGAGTTTTATATGAAAAAAAGTGCAACGATGTTTTGGCTTTTTTGATAATTTTTAGTAACAAACTGTCATCAACCGTCAGTTCAAAACTTATTTATCTCCATTTTGTGATTCTTTGCAGCGATTCTTGAGTGAGTGTCAAGATAGGAGGATGTGCACTTTCGTCGCCCAAGGGTTGCCTGTCAAAAAATGCAGCACCATATCCAGTGCCAGTGCATCTTTGCCCAACAATTATATTTAAGTCATACGATTGAAAAGTGTGAGAATCTTTGTCTTTCCCAGAACTCATATATTCTATCCAATGATCATATTTATCATCTGAGAAAATATGAGAATGTATACTTGTTAAGGGGTATGTCTGATCGAGAGGACTTGGCATAAAGCCGTTTTTACCCTTTCCTTTCCTTATTGGAGTAGATAGCGATCCACTCATTGATGCACTAAATTCGTTTTCCCCTTTATCAGCTATCGTCAAATTCAAAATATTCTCTGCTTGTTTCAGAACAAAATAGTTCGTAGAAACCGCTATAGTTACCTCTTTCGTGTCAGTTGTTTGGTTATTATTGCTATTAGATTTAATTTTATTAATACTTTCTTGATGGGTCACAATATATACGTTGTCATCTTTTTTACCATCCCATCCTAAGTATTTCCCATTTATGTCATAGTAGTCTCCTATTTCTTTTCCTTCTGGATCCACCAGCTTCACGGGGTTCCAGGCGCAGTAAGCGTAGGGTGACAGACTCGGATACTTGTCCGCCATCGGGTCGACAGAGAGGAAAAGGCCGGACAAATCGCAGTCATAGTAGCGTGCCCCAAAGTAGTAAAACCCTGATTCAGAGTCTTTCTCCTTGCCCGTGAAAGTGAAGCGTTCTTCATAGCCGGAAGTATGCTGGCTGACAAACGTTTCTCCGAAAGGCAGATACTGGAGGTGCTGGACAGGGACGCCGTTGGCATCGGTGATCCAGCTGGCCGATCCAAGATGGTCGGAGTGGTAATAGTACACATCTTCTGTCTGTTGCGTAATTGAGGAAAAATTAGACATCGCAACATCAAAGGCACTTGTTCCGACTTCCACTTCGGCAATGACGCTAAAAGGATGGCCTTCTATCTTTGCCACAAGTTCGGCTGGCGTCTTATCGCAGACGCCTGTTATTCCTGAGGTTTCATTCTCCGTGTTCGTCCTCTCGGCCATTGCAGAGATGCATCCGTCGAACAAATCATCCGCACGTTCGGAAATGGCGGGGTTGTTTTCAATAAAGTTCCCCAAATGGTTGAGGTTGCCGTTGCCTGTCCTGGCGCACAGACGTTCCGTGCCGGCATAGTAGTGCTTGGTGTAGCCGTTGTCTGTCGCGACGAGATATGGCGACGTATACAGTGTCGTTTTGTCCACCGTCGAGAAGTATCGTGCATAATCAGCGTTGATGTCGAGCAGCGTGGTCGTTCCTGTCATTTTCAGGACCCGCTCGCCGCTGTGGTCGTAGGCGTAGTAGCTGAAATATTTGTCGTCGACCACATTAACCAGCCTGTTGTCCTCTGTCCAGAAAAGATGGCGGCTGGATATCATATCCTCACCGGCATTGACGGCAGAGCAGACACGTGCCAGATTGCCCATAGCATCCCACTGCAGGTCGTGAAGTGTCGAACTGCCATTGTCAAAGATACGCCGCGGAGCGTGTGGCTTGTCGCCGTTGTCGTATCCAAACACCATATCCTGTCCGGCGAATGACTGCGACTTGCTGCACATCCTTCCCGACGGGCTGTATTCGGCATACAGCAGACTCCCCGCCCCATAAGACTGCGATGCATACGTAAGTCGGTTTATGTCATCGTAAACGTAATGGTTGCTGTAGGCTCCTCCCAATGTGCCGAAAGCCGCGGCATTGCTGGCCGCATCTGTGATGTTTCCGACATTGTCGAATGTGTAGCAGATGTTCTGTATAACAACATCGGTGCCGGAGTTGCGCACCGTGGAGGTCAGGCGCGACAGCCGCTGAAGGTCGTCGTAGCTGTACTCTGTATGGCTTAAATTGCCATAATCGATAATTTTGCGGTTGCCGAAGCGGTCGTAAAAGATCCTGTCAATGTAATTGTAGCTGTTGCCGTTCTTTGTCCCCGACATCGCCGAGAGGTTGCCTCCGTGGTCATAGCCATAGCTCACCACCTCCCCGTCGGGGTATGTCATATTGAGCATACGCCCCCAGCTGTCATATTCGTATTCCATAGTAAACGTATAGATATAATTAGAGAACGGCACTGCAAAGGTACGAACATTTTTCGAGACATTGCCCAAAGCGTCGTAAAAGAACAGCTGCTCGCCGCTACCATCCTGAATTTTTGATATTTGTCCAGCTGAATTATATTCATAGTGGACATCGTTTTGTGGAAACTTTGAGTAGTGGCGCGCGGTTGGTCTGAGAAAATCATAGGATGTCGTTATTGTTTCACCTGCGGCGTTGGTCAGGCTGACAACATTTCCTGCCGGGTCATACACTGTCGTTGTCAGTCCCGCATCGGGGTGGTTGCGCTGTGTCGGTCTGCCGAGCAGGTCATATATGTATGTCGTCTGGAAACCGTCCGGGTCGGTGCTTTGGAGCAACTGGCCAATGGCGTCGTAGCCGTAT
>JAEEMK010000095.1 GCA_016283175.1 Bacteroidales bacterium | reverse complement strand
CAGTACCAAACAGAGAATTCTAATATTACGAACCGATTACGATATATGACTCGTTTTATGTGGGCTACACACAAAACACAAACCCATGGCCAGATCCAGAGGTGACTGAGATTCCAGGAGATCCTACTTTCCGCTGGTGCGTTGGCAGCTGGGCCATTGTATATTTGGGACCATACTATTCTGTTTGCCCGCCTAATGACACCTGCGAATCCACACCATTTCATCAGTATCGTTTAAAGATGGACGGCATTCCCTTTAGTAATGTCTTTTTTACTGACACCTTATGGCATTATCTGCCTTCTCACCATTTTATGCTTGATTTTCCGATTATTGAAGTGGATTCCTCCTTTTACGACGGTCCACCGCAGTATGTATGCCCCAAGGTTGAGAACTTCCGCATAGCCCAGGCCGACGCCGACAGGGTGGTAATGCTGTGGGACACGCACGGCGACCACCAGTACTGGCAGATAAGCTACGGTCCATCGGGAACGGCGCCGGAGGAGGGGACAATCGTCAACTGCCCGATACAGGTGGGACAGATAATGAACATCGACACCTGCACGGACTATGTGGTCTATATCCGCGCCGTGTGCCACCACGACAGCATAGTCTACAGCGAATGGAGCGACAGCATAGTCGTCAACGTCTGCGACACGACGTCGGGCGGCGGCGACACAGAGGGCATTGACAGAACGCCGGGACAGTTTGTGATGCTTTTCCCCAATCCAGCCACAGAGCAGGTGCAGATCTTCTCGTCGTTCGACATCAAAAGCATAGAGGTCTACGACCTGCAGGGGCGCAGTATGGTGCAGCAAAAGGGCGAAGGCCACGCCGGTGTCTTCAGCGTCGACGGCTGGCAGCCAGGCCTGTACATCGCCGTCGTCCACACCCCAGCAGGAAACTTCGCAAAAAAACTGATGGTGCAAAAATAATTTGCGGATTCGCAATTATTTTGTATCTTTGTAGTCTCGTAAAATATATTACGGGAGTAATATTATTTTATAAATCAGGATGCTAAATAAATGGCATCTGTCATTATTATAATAACAAAATGGAAGAAAACAACGAAAAACAGCTGAATTTCCTTGAGGAAATCATTGAAAAAGGTCTGAACGACGGCACTTACAAGTCTATCTTAACGCGTTTTCCCCCCGAACCAAACGGCTATCTGCACATAGGTCACGCAAAATCGATTTGCCTTAACTTTGGCCTTGCCAAGAAGTATGGAGGCAAGACGAATCTGCGTTTCGACGACACCAACCCGGTGAAAGAGGATACGGAATATGTGGATTCGATACAGAACGACATCCGCTGGCTCGGTTTTGAATGGGCCGGTGTGCACTATGCTTCGGACTATTTCGAGCAGCTGTATGAATGGGCAGAACTGCTGATAAAGAAAGGCCTTGCATACGTAGACGACCAGACGCTGGACGAAATCCGCGCCAACCGCGGCACTGTGACGTCGCCGGGCAAGAACAGCCCTTACCGTGACCGTACAGTGGAGGAGAACCTCGACCTGTTTCGCCGTATGAAGGCCGGCGAATTCGAGGATGGCAGCAAGGTGCTGCGCGCCAAGATTGATATGGCACATCCAAATATGATGTTCCGTGACCCTATTATGTACCGCATACTGCACGCCCACCATCACCGCACTGGCGACAAGTGGTGCATCTATCCTATGTATGACTATGCCCACGGTCAGAGCGATTCAATAGAAGGCATCACGCACAGCATCTGCACACTGGAGTTCGACATCCATCGTCCGCTGTATGACTGGTTTATAGAGCAATTGGGTATATGGCCCAGCCATCAATATGAGTTTGCACGCCTGAACATCGACTACACGGTGATGTCGAAACGCAAACTGCTGCAGCTGGTGAAGGAAGGCTATGTCAGCGGATGGGACGACCCGCGTATGCCTACCATCTGCGGTTTCCGCCGCCGTGGCTATACACCGGAGAGCATTCGCGCTTTCTGCGACCGCATCGGCGTTGCCAAGCGCGACAACATCATAAGCTACTCGCTGCTGGAGTTCTCGCTACGCGAGCACCTCAACAAGGTGGCTCAGAGACGTATGGCCGTGCTTGACCCCGTGAAGCTGGTAATAGACAACTATCCTGAGAACAAGGAGGAGACGCTGACGGCCGTGAACAATCCGGAGAACGAGGCCGACGGCACACGCGAGGTGCCTTTCTGCCGTGAGCTGTACATAGAACGCGAAGACTTTATGGAGAATCCTCCGAAGAAATATTTCCGCCTGTCGCCTGGCACCGAGGTGCGGCTGCGCTACGCCTATTTTGTCACGGCACAGAGTGTGGAAAAAGACGCCGACGGCAATATAACCTGCATTCACTGCACCTACGACCCTGCCACCCGCGGAGGCGACGCCCCCGATGGCCGCAAGGTGAAAGGTACAATCCACTGGGTCAGCGCCCGACACGCCGTAGACGCCGAGGTGCGTCTTTTCGACCGTCTGTTTGCAGCCGAAGCTCCCGACGAAGTGGAAGAAGGGAAAACATTCCTTGACAACCTCAATCCCGATTCGCTGCGTGTGCTGAAGGGCTGCAAGGTGGAGCCCTGCATTGCCGACGACATCAAAGGACATATTTCGGAGAATGGTGTCGCTGCTCCGCATAGATTCCAATTTGAACGTATGGGCTATTTCTGCACCGATCCCGACGGAGATGAAAGCCATCTGGTTTTCAACCGCTCCTGTACCCTTAAAGACTCGTGGAAAAAAGCCTGAACAAGGAATCAAGGAGATTGGCAAAAAGACGAAAGAATGCGACTTTAATATTTAATAACAAACATTAAACCTTAAATTTAAAGCTCTATGAAACGACAGACATCCCTCTATTTCATTGTGATAGGAATATTTATGCTTCTTATATCGGGCTCATTCCTGTCCGAAGGCCTTTCACGTGTCGGTATGGATAATGCTGTTGTTTCGCAGCGAATGGCAGAAGGCTTTGAAGAGTTCTGGATGCCGTCGATAGATTCGCCTGGCCATCCCGACCGTTTGAGCTATCTGCCTTTGGGGTATTGGCTTGAAAGTCGGTGGTTCCAATTGTTCGGCAACAACTCATTTATGGCCGAGAAGGTCTATTCGGTTATGACCTATTTCATCATAGCAGCCTTGATGATTTGGATATGGATGCTGATAGGACAGAGCCGCAAAACAGGCTGGCTGCCGCTGATGTGCTGGCTGACGATTCCCATTGTGACTTGGTCGGCAACAAACAATCTGCTGGAAAGCACAATGACAATGTTTATATTGTTGTCGGTGGCATTCCTGCTAAAAGGTGGTCGAGCGTCGTTCATAGCGAAGTCGCGATTGGCACTGGGCAAACAAACAGGCCCGTACCACCTGAGCCGTACGGCGTGGATAGTGTTGGCAGCTTTCTCGATGGAACTCGCCTTTATGGTTAAAGGGTTCGGCGGACTTTTCCCTATATTTTTCCCATTCTTGTATTGGCTGATGGTTCGTCGCGAACGTGTCCTTTTCCCGATATTCACTACAGGCGTGATCCTGATTGTATGGATGGCCACTTTATTTTTGGCAATATTGATATGGCCAGAAGTATATGCACACCTTTACAATTACCTGCACCACCAGATGATTGGTGGCATACTGCACGTACAGACTGTAACATCACGCTTTTATATTCTTTATGTTCTGTTCGTACAAGGTATAATACCGCTTACAGTTACAGCATTCATCTGTCTAGTCCGCATCAAGAGACGTCCGTTCTATAGATTTATGTTCTATTGGCGGCACAGAGAAAAACTTACAGCTGTTCAGATGGAGACTTCAAAGACCGGTTGGTTTTTTATGGCACTGGGCTTTTCGGGCATCATACCTATTATGTTGGGATTAAAGCAACAAGAGTTCTATATTGTTCCTACACTTCCTTTTTTTGCAATAGGAATGGCCTGTTTGCTATACTGTCTACTTGAAGACTGGTTGGAAAATATGAACAAGACTGCAGAACGTGTTCTTCTCGGTCTTGCCATATTGATTTTTGGTTCAGGACTATTGTTGAATTTCAACAGCATACATAAAATCAACTCTAATGAAGGATTGTTAAGGGATATGAGATTGATATTGCCATATTTGAACAAAGGCGAAGTGATTTCTGTCAGCAAGGAGGTTATGCAGTCGCCAGAAGTGGCCGAGTATTTCTACCGCTACAAGGACATCACGTTCGATACATTGCCCGAATATACGCACCTCTTAACAATGTACAGCGATGCCAATGACTTTGCCGAAGGAGTGAACTATGTAAAAACAGACTTGCCAACAATGATGTACAATCTGTACGAACGAGTTGAAACAGTGCCTGCAGTTGACACTATGGAGATAGACACAACATTCATCAACGATACCCTATATGAAGAAATATAGAAATATATGTTTGATATTCATCCTTCTTGCCTTCGCCTGCTGCAACCGTCACTATGAGCCTGGCGATTACTACAACAAGGAAGACAAGGGAATAGTGCTTGCTGTCGACGCAGAAGGCAATGCCGTATTGCTGATGTCGCTGGAAGAAGCGAAGGATATTGATGTTGATTCCGCTGCCAAGTGGGCATTGACTGTCGGCGACGGCAATTGGCAACTGCCGACAAAAGATGAGATGACCATACTTAAGAAATACAAGTCGCTTGTCAATAAGACATTGGAATACAAAAAACAACCCACTGTATTGACTGGACATACTTTCTACTGGACATCGTCCCCCTGTTCGGAAACGCATTTTTATGCCTGCGGTCCCGACGGAATAAATTGTTTTTTTAAAACAAATGCCTCACCGCACTATCGCGCCAGGGCGGTGAAGAATCTTAAAACTGACAATAATATAAATAACAGATAAACATAATAAAATGAAGATTTCGTTCAATTGGTTGAAAGACTATGTGAATTCCTCGTTGAATCCAAACGAGCTGGATGACCTTCTGACATTCTCCGGACTGGAGATAGAAGGAGTGGAGAAGGTCGAAACCATAAAAGGAGGTCTGGAACACGTGGTTATTGCAAAGGTGCTGACCTGCGAGCCTCATCCAGATTCGGATCATTTGCATCTTACAACAGTCGACGTGGGCAATGGAGAACCCCTGCACATTGTCTGCGGTGCACCCAATGTCGCTGCAGGACAAAAAGTTGTATGTGCACAGATAGGCACTAAAATATGGACTTCCGATACTGAATTCTTTGTTATTAAGAAAGGAAAACTACGTGGTGCCGTAAGCGAAGGAATGCTATGCGCCGAGGATGAACTGCAGCTTGGCAGCAGTCACGATGGCATTATGGTATTGCCTGACGACGCTCCTGTCGGAATGCCTGCAAAGGAGTATTTCAACGTCAAGGACGACTATACACTCGAAGTGGCTATAACCGCTAACCGTTCAGATGCAACTTCACATATTGGTGTGGCACGCGATGTTGTGGCAGTGCTGAACACACGCAATGGAGAACATTTGAAAATCAATTGGCCTGAAATAGACAATACGTTGACCGTAAATCAAAAGAAGGCTGACAATTCGATTTGTGTCACTGTTGAAGATCAAAAACTATGTCCGCGATACAGTGGACTGACAATACGCAACGTAAAAGTGCAAGAGTCACCGGACTGGCTTAAGGACAAACTTCGCACAATAGGCCTTCGACCCATCAACAACATAGTGGACATCACCAACTTCATTTTGATGGAGGTTGGACAGCCCCTCCACGCCTTCGATGCAGACAAGATTGATGGCGGAAAAGTAATTGTAAAATGCCTGCCACAAGACACACCTTTCATCACCCTCGACGGTGTTGAACGTAAACTTGACAGCAGAGACTTGATGATTTGCAACGAAAACGAGGGTATGTGTATCGCCGGTGTGTTTGGCGGTCAGAAATCAGGTGTGACAATGCAGACCACCAACCTCTTTATCGAAAGCGCATACTTCAATCCTGTCAGCATACGAAAGACCTCTAAGCGACACGGTTTAAAGACAGATGCCTCGTTCCGCTATGAACGTGGCTGCGATCCCAACATTACACTGTGGGCATTACGTCGTGCAGCACATCTCATTAAGCAACTTGCCGGCGGTGAAATATGCGGCGATATCATCGACATTTACCCCGAACCCATCGAAAAAGCCGAGGTCAGAATAGAATTCGAAAGAGTTGCCAACCTGATAGGTAAAAAAATACCTGTTGAGATTATTCGTACAGCCCTCACTTCGCTCGATATTGACATCGCCGCCGAGGACAAAGATGGTATGACGCTTCGTATCCCGACCTGCAAGGTTGACGTATACAGGGAATGCGACGTTGTAGAGGAGATAATGCGTATTTACGGATATAATAATATTGAAATAGACGAACGTCTTAACAGCTGCCTTTCATACGGAGCAAAACCAAATCCACAAAGGTTGAAAAATATTGCATCCGATTATTTGACATTCAATGGTTTCAACGAGATAATGAATAACTCGCTGACCAAGAGCAGCTACTATGACAACAACGAAGACTTCCCGGCCGAACGTTGTGTATACATTCTCAACCCACTTTCTAAAGAACTCAACGTAATGCGCCAAACATTGCTTTACAGCGGCTTGGAATGCATCGTATACAATATGAACCACAAGATTTTCGACCAGAAGGTATACGAGTTTGGACGCAGCTATGTGAAAAATAGCGAAACAACAGCAGAAAACGGAGAAATTTTGCCCGTGACAAAACGCTATGGCGAAACGCAGCACCTCACATTCTTTATGACTGGTGCAGTCAACGGTGAAAGCTGGCACGCACAACGTAAATCAGTTGACTTCTTCGATGCAAAGTCACATTTGCTCAACATACTGCATCGTCTGCGTATGCCTATGGGCCGTCTTGAAACAATACCTGCTGCCGAACATTTCTTAGCCGAAGGACTCTCTTTCCAGTTCAAAGACAACAAAAAACAACTTGCCGTTGTGGGACGCATATCGCGCGATGTGCTTCAAAAGATGGACTGCAAACAGGAAGTGTTCTATGCCGACATTGATTGGGATCTTCTCCTCAAGTCATTCCCCGCAAAAGATGTCACCTATAGCGAAATACCCAAGTTCCCTGAAGTACGTCGCGATTTGGCTTTAGTTATCGAAAACAGCGTCACCTTCGGTCAAATAGAAGCAGTGGCCTATGCAACCGAAAAGAAACTGTTGCGTCGCGTGTCCCTTTTCGATGTCTATCAAGGAAAAGGCATTGCTGAAGGATACAAATCATACGCTGTCAGCTTCATACTACAAGACCCCGACAAAACACTCAACGACAAACAAATCGAGGCTGTTATGTCGAAACTGCAGAAGAACCTTGAAACTCAACTCAACGCCAAAATAAGACAATAACAAACAGAACCATCCTATGGGTTTGGAGAAATATGACATAAAAATACTGCTTGCTCTGACCAAGTGCATAGCCGGCCGCAAAGATTTTTTTCGCTGGCTGATGGACAATGGCTTTCCAGAGCTTGCAGCATTCTCCAATGCCATAAGGGGTGACGTCGAGGCTATGAAGTGGCTTTTTGCCAACAACTATGCCTGGCTGGCAATACTTTCCAACGCTATAGATGGTGAAGACAAAGCACGTGTATGGATAGGTAAATCGACGCACACCTGCAACCTTATGTTTGCTATGGCTTGTCGCGAAGACATTGATGCAATAAAGTGGCTCGACAAACACAATCTCAATATCTTCTTGATTATGGCAAAAGAAGTTGCCACTGTGCTTGAAACACAAGCTTTGGAAAACACCGGACCTTATGTTCTTCATTTCTAATTATTTTATTTTGCATTACGTCAACTAAATCAATCTAAAAAAAACTAAAACAAGCTAAAATGGAAAAAAAGTTTAACGAACAAAACTCGAACGAACGCAAGCGCCGTCCACGTATTGGTAGAGTAAACGGTGCAAAACGCGATGAAGGCCGTCCTGCAAAACGCGTATATGTCGGTCATCCACATCCGTCGCGCGATACTGGCGACGAAGCCTATGGAAACAACAATCGTCCACGCCACAATCAAGATGGCAATGGTGATTCACGCGTAAAAAAACAGCACAAATTCGCCAAGCCAAGAAAGTTGAAGGGATCTGAAAACATCATTACCAACAAGATCAAACGTCGCAAAAACCGTCAGGCTCCTCCCGAACCCAACTACGATGGCACAACACGTCTGAATAAATACATATCAAATGCCGGCATTTGCTCGCGTCGCGAGGCCGACAAACTTATCGAGGCTGGTGCCGTTACAGTCAATGGCGAAGTTATAACCACAATGGGCTACAAAGTCAAAGAAGGCGATGTCGTTGCTTACGGTGGAGAAATCCTGCATAGCGAGCCCAAACGCTACTTCCTTCTCAATAAACCCAAAGGCTACATCACCACACTCGACGATCCTCAGGAACGTGCCACCGTTATGCTTTTGGTGCAGGGCTGTTGCAAAGAACGCATCTATCCCGTCGGCAGACTTGACAAAAACACGACAGGATTGCTGCTATTCACAAACGACGGAGAAATGGCTAAAAGGCTCACACATCCCTCTTCGAACGTATACAAAATATATCAAGTGGAGTGCGACCGATCAGTCAGCCGTGAAGATATGCAACAGATGATTGAAGGAATCGAGCTCGAAGACGGTCCCATTGCTGTCGACGATATACAGTATCAGGGTGACGGCAAAGACCGTCGCGTGGTAGGCGTGGCATTGCATTCCGGCAAAAACCGCATTGTACGACGTATTTTTGAGCATTTTGGATACGAAGTCCGCAAACTGGACCGATGTGTCTTTGCCGGACTCACCAAGAAAGATCTGCCGCGTGGCAAAGTGCGCGAACTTACACAGCAGGAAATCAACTATCTTATGATGATTTGACGCAAATAAAAGCACTATAAACAATAAATGCCGATAGTTATATCGGCATTTATTGTTTTATGTTCAATCTATTGATCCTAAACCAAAGGTGCTGACTGCTGCTTGGAATTGTCGTTCATAACATTCATAACTATCTGCGTCACCATCTGTTTCAGTTCGTCAATAAACTGGGTGGCACTGTATTTATGCGATTCGATTTCACGCAGTTTCTTTTCCCATTGACCTGTCAATTCAGCACTTTTAAGCAGCTCTTCTTTGATAGTTGCGATAAGGTTGACACCTGTTTCGGTGGCATTGAGCGACTTGCGCACCTTGCGTATGTAGCCTCGTTTGAAGAGTGTCTCGATGATGGCAGCACGTGTCGATGGACGTCCAATACCGTTTTCTTTCAGCGCGTCGCGCAACTCGTCGTTGTCAACAAAGCGTCCTGCTGTTTCCATAGCACGCAGCAATGTGGCCTCGGTATATGGTTTGGGTGGCGAAGTCCATTTCTCGGTAAGGGTGGGGGAGTGAGGCCCTTTCTCGCCTTTGACAAATGCAGGCAACATTTTGTCGTCATCCTTCTTGCCTTCCTTGTCATCGGCATCGTCGCTGTCCGCTTTTTCATTGCTCTCCGCTAGCACGCGGCGTTCCTGATGCCAGCTGCCATTTTCTTCGACCCATTTGCCAAAACAAACACGCCACCCTGGATCAAGCACTTGCTTGCCAGAAGCTTTGAATGTCAGTTTCGAATTATGGCTTTTGGATTTTGTGTCGGATTCCATTTGTGCTTGAACTTTGCCTGTAACAGTGGTTGTCGACACCTTGCAGTCTGGATAGAACACAGCTATGAAATGGCGGGCCACAAGATCGTAGACACGTTTCTCATTGATGGTAAGATCACCGTTCGATGGGTTTTCACCGGTGGGAATAATGGCGTGGTGGTCAGTTACTTTACTACTGTCAAAGACCTTTTTGCTTTTTGGTAGTTTTTTGCCCAGCAACGGTGCCGTCAGCGAAGCATAGGGCAACATTCCCTGCAAAATTGATGGACACTTCGGATAGATGTCGTCACTCAAAAAGGTGGTGTCGACACGCGGATAAGTGGTAAGTTTCTTTTCGTATAGACTCTGAATATATTTAAGAGTCTCGTCGGCTGAGAAACTGAATTTCTTATTGCATTCCACCTGTAGGCTGGTGAGGTCGAACAGACGCGGCGGTGCTTCGTTGCCACTTTTCTTTGCAACCGAAGCCACCTCAAAGTCGCGATCACGTATGGCCTCAAGCGCCTTACGTCCATCTTCCTCGTTGGTTATGCGTCCCTTAAGGGATTTGGCTTTGCCATTTTCCGTTTCTTCGTCGTCGTCTTCGCCACCCTGCAACGTGAAAAGCGTGTCACGGTAAATAGTCGAAAGAACCCAGTATTGCTCCGGCTTGAAGTTCTGTATCTCCATCTGACGGTTGACAATAAGCGCAAGCGTGGGGGTTTGCACGCGCCCAATGCTGAGAACCTGACCGCGTTCGGTGCGGTATTTCAACGTGTAAAGCCGTGTGGCATTCATACCGAGCAGCCAGTCGCCTATGGCCCGACATAGTCCGGCCTCGTAGAGCGACTGATATTCGTCCTGTGGTTTGAGATTTGCAAATCCCTCGCGTATAGCCTCTTCTGTCAACGACGACACCCACAGACGTTGCACGGGGCATTTGGCGCGAGCCTTTTGCATCACCCATCGCTGAATCAGTTCGCCTTCCTGGCCGGCATCGCCGCAGTTGATGATGCTGTCAGCCTTCTGCATCAGAGTCTCAATAGTGTGGAACTGTTTCTCGTATGTCTTGTTGTCTATGAGCTTTATACCGAAGCGTTCGGGTATCATTGGCAGGCGGCTCAACGACCAGGCCTTCCACATATCGCTGTAGTCGTTGGGCTCCTTGAGGGTGCAAAGATGTCCGAAAGTCCAAGTCACCTGATATCCATTGCCCTCCATATAACCGTCGTGGCTGGTATTAGCACCCAGCACGCGGGCAATTTCGCGCGCCACACTCGGTTTCTCGGCAATGCAGACAATCATAGATTTTTTTATTTGTTTTACCTTGATAACGATACAAGCCTGTGAAAATTGTCCTGCTTAAATAAAATTACTTCTAAGAATAATAATGTGTAATTCGTGTCCGGAAAGGCTATACATTGTGACTTATTATCTGTTTATGGCTACGCACCGTAATATCCGATCGCAAAGCGGTGAACAAAAAAACGAAGGCCGGGGTGTGTCGCACTGGCAATGCAGCACTGACAAATCTGTTCCAGAAGGTATTGCCAACCAAATTTCTTCAAAAACAGTTTTAAAACTATGAACCAGCACGTTGCAAATGTCGGTGTTTCACAGTGTCTTTTTATGTACAAAAAAGGTGCATAGCATATACCTTCAAAGGCATTTGTACAGTATATGTACAGTACTTGTACAGTATATGTACGCTTCAGAAGCGTACATATACTGTACATATACTGTACAAGTACTGTACATATGACAGGGAATGTATACCGGAAACAACGTTTTTTTACTTTTATGAAACAATTGAACCATTGTGAAACAGAAATCGGCACAACGGTCTTGTTATCAAACTTTTCCGACAAGGATTCAATTCCTGGTGAAATGTCCATAAACAAAAACAATCGGGCATTGCAATGATGAATATAGGTTCTTGTGGCAATGTAACCAATAAATACTGTTAAGTGTTGAATTTCAATGTTGAATCCGTAATCAAAAAAAATAAAGTTTTATTATAATATTTAATATTCACACGCGTTATTATAAAATACTAAACAAAGACATCTGATAATGATAAAAGACAATATTCTAAAAATAAAATCCACACTTCCAGCTCAGACAAGGCTCATAGCAGTCTCCAAGACCAAACCAGTCGAGATGCTGCAGGAGGCCTACGATGCAGGCCAGCGGCTGTTTGGCGAGAACAAGGCGCTGGAAATGCGCGACAAACACGAGGCTTTGCCGAAAGACATTGAGTGGCATTTCATCGGCCATTTGCAGACAAACAAGGTAAAGTATATAGCACCGTTTGTGAGGATGATACACAGCATCGACTCGCTGCCACTGCTGCAGACTGTGGAGAAAGAGGCTGCAAAGCACGAACGATGTATTAACTGCCTGCTGCAGTTCCATATAGCCACCGAGGAGACCAAGTTCGGACTGGACCTCGATGAGGCACGGCAGTTGCTGGAATCGGCTGAATACAAGGCTATGCAGCACGTTAGGATTTGCGGCGTGATGGGTATGGCCACCAACACTGACGATATGGGTCTTGTACGACGCGAATTTGCTACGCTGCACGACATATTTGAGACTCTGAAGAAGGACTATTTCAGTGGCAGCAATGCATTCTGCGAAATATCGATGGGTATGAGCCACGACTATAAGATTGCCGTCGAGGAAGGCTCGACGCTGGTACGCGTAGGCTCGTCCATATTTGGCGCCCGCAACTACGGAGTGCCGGTGAACGACGTGTGATGTATGATGTATGACCCCACTCAAACCATAAATCCCTATAACATTTAACCCCTCAAACCTTAAAAAACCTTTAACCCCTCATACAATGCATATTTTCAAAGACAAATCAAAGTTGATACTCTCGTATGTAGTTATCACTTTTGGCATTTTGACCTACACCTTTGCGTGGTCGGCATTTATGCTTCCGGCAAAAATTGTCGGCGGCGGCGTGAGCGGTATCTCGTCGGTGCTTAACATTGCCTGTGGCATTCCGTTGCCTATCGGTGTGCTCAACTTCATTATCAATGGCATCCTTTTGGCAATAGGCTTCAAGGTGCTGGGTTCGAAATTCGGTGCCAACACCATCTATGGCATCGTTATGTCGTCGGCCTGCTTTATTTTGTGGCAGCAGGGATTGCACGTTGAGAATCTGTTTCTTGAAGACGGCGTGATGGCTTTTGACCCGTTTATGTGCGCCATTATCGGCGGCGCACTGTGTGGCGGTGGCATCGGCCTGACATTCTCGATGGGCGGCAATAGCGGCGGAACGGATATTATAGCACTGATCTTGAGTAAGTTCTATAATGTCTCACCAGGCAAGGTGATTATGTATCTCGACATTTTCATCATCGGCAGCTCGTTCTTTGTATCACATCAGATAACAAATGTGGTTTACGGTTATATCGTGATGGTCACGATGACCTATGTGCTTGATATGGTACTCGATGGCAACAAGCAGTCGTATCAGATAATGATTTTCTCGGCTAAAAACAAAGAGATTGGCGAAACCATCACCTCGGAGATTGGCCGCGGAGTAACGCTGCTTGACGGCGAGGGCGGCTATAGCCACCAGCCAATAAAGGTGCTGATTGTTATGGCTCACAAGACCGACAAGTCGAATGTGATGCATATCATTCACCGCATCGATGAAAACGCATTTGTTTCGGTGTCAAAAACTCAAGGCGTTTATGGACGCAATTTCGAAAAAATAAAACTCTAATTTGATTTGAAAGGATTAAAAGGTTTAAAAGGGTTGCTCCCTTCGGTCGCTTAAAAGGTTAAAAGGGTCAATCCCTCAAACCATCAAACCATCCCAACCTTTAAAACCTTTCCAACCTTTTTAACCTTTAGAACCTTTCCAACCTTTAAAAACCCTTCATCTCAACCACAATGAAACTTATTTCCCCTTCGTTGCTATCGGCCGACTTCGGCAACCTGCAGCGCGACATAGAGATGCTCAACAACAGTCAGTGCGACTGGCTGCACGTAGATGTTATGGACGGAATTTTTGTTCCAAACATTTCTTTTGGCCAGCCTGTCGTGAAACATATAAAGAAACACGCCCGCAAACCACTTGACGTGCATTTGATGATTATGGACCCCGGCCGCTACATCAACGACTTCCGCGAGGCAGGTGCCGACATACTGACCGTTCATTATGAGGCCTGTACGCATCTGGACCGCACCCTCAATGCCATTAAAGATGCTGGTATGAAATGCGGCGTGGTGCTCAACCCGCATACGCCAGTGGCACTGCTAGAGAACACGGTGCAGGTGTGCGATATGGTGCTGCTGATGAGTGTCAACCCTGGTTTTGGCGGGCAGAAATTCATCGAGAATACCTATAACAAAGTGCGTCAGTTGCGCGAGCTTTGCAACCGCAAGAACCCGCAGTGCCTCATCGAGGTCGACGGTGGTGTCAACACGGGCAATGCGCCCAAACTGTTTGAGGCCGGTGCCGATGTGCTTGTGGCCGGCAACGCTGTCTTCAAGTCGGAAAATCCTATGCAGACCATCATTGACCTCAAGCGATGAAAAGGCCACAACTTATTCTTGCCCCTGGCAAAGAAAAGGCTTTGCTGAGACGACATCCGTGGATTTTCTCGGGTGCCGTGAAGCGCATTGTCGATGAACCAAAGGAAGGCGACATTGTCGATGTCATTTCTTCCAATGGACAATGGATGGCTGTTGGACAATATCAGAATGATTCCATAATCTGCAAGGTTTTGTCATTTGATACACAGACTGTTGACTATGTTTTCTTTGAGCAGAGATTAAAGTCGGCTATTGCTTATCGAAAGAGGCTTGGTTTCTTTGACAAGGAAAATCCAACCAATGTTTTCCGCCTTGTAAATGGCGAAGGCGACTTCCTGCCCGGTCTTATTTGCGACTGGTACAACGGTGTGCTCGTTATGCAGGCCCACAGCGTCGGTATGCACCGCTTGTTTCCGATGCTTGCTGAAATGTTTGTCACTTTGCTCGCTCCTCAAATTGTGTCGGTGTTCGACAAAAGCAGTGCCACGGTACCTGGCGGTAGCGTCGACGGTTTTCTGTGGGGCGACGAAGCACCGGAACGAGAGATTTGTGAGCACGGCAACAGAATGTTCATCAACTTCTTTGAAGGTCAGAAAACGGGCTTTTTTGTCGACCAACGCGAGAACCGAAAACTGGTCGGTGAACTATCAAAGGGTAGGAGAGTGCTCAATTGCTTCGGATATACCGGCGGCTTTTCGCTGGCAGCACTGCGTGGCGGAGCCGAATATGTGGAGACAGTGGACATTTCGAAGAAAGCCATCGAACTGTGCAACCGCAATGTGGAACTCAATTTCGGCGAGGATGCGCCTCATAAAGGAACTGTCGCCGATGTGCTCCAGTTTTTGAACGGAGGCATTGAAGCGGAAAGCGGAGAAATAGACCGCGTCAGCCAGCTTTCCGCTCCCAACTCTCAATTCGATATCATTATTCTTGACCCTCCGGCGTTTGCCAAGAATCATCGTGTTCTGCAGCAGGGGCTTAAGGGCTATCGCAACATCAATCAGAAGGCTATGGAGAAGATTGCCAACGGCGGTTTGCTCTTCACCTTCAGCTGCAGCCAGGCCGTGAGCCGCGACGACTTCCAGACGATGGCGTTCACCGCTGCCGCCAATGCCCACAAGAAGGTGCGTATCGTCCGTCAGTTGTCCCACGCCCTAGACCACCCCGTAAGCATATATCACCCCGAAGGCGAGTACCTTAAAGGACTTCTCCTGCAAATTGAAAAGGAATAAACCATCCAACCATAAAACAAATCAACAACTCAAAAAACAACAAATCAACAACCAATGGAAAAAGGCTACCTTAAAATAGACCAATACGATGAGAAGTGTGTCGCTGAGATGGCGAAGCACTATAAAGAGATAATCCGTCTGCTGGGCGAGGACCCCGAGCGTGAGGGACTGATCAAGTCGCCTGAACGCATTGCAAAGGCAATGCTTTATTTTACCAACGGCTACGACCTCGACCCCGAGGAGATACTGCGTTCGGCAATGTTCCACGAGGACTATAAGCAGATGGTCGTCGTCAAGGACATTGAGCTCTATTCGCTCTGCGAGCACCACCTTGTGCCTTTCGTCGGCAAAGCCCACGTGGCCTATATTCCCAACGGCACCATCGTGGGGCTGAGCAAGATACCGCGCGTGGTCGATGCCTACGCCCGCCGTATGCAGGTGCAGGAGCGCCTCACCAAACAGATCAAGGACTGCATCCAGAACACCCTCAACCCATTGGGTGTGGCCGTCGTAATCGAGGCACAGCATATGTGTATGTCGATGCGAGGTGTGCAGAAGCAGAACTCAGTGACAACCACCAGCGACTTTACCGGAGCTTTTATGAAGGACCCCAAGACCCGCGAGGAGTTTATGCACATCATCGGTGTCGACCTGCACTAAACAAAGACGAAAACGAAAGCCAAAACTGTGCCAGCAAGTTTTAGTTTTCGTCTTCGTTTTCGTTATTTTTTTTGTTTTGTAAAAATCACAAAAAAAATGTTACATATCTAAATAGATCGAAAACAATTATTTTATGAAAAAATCATTTTTATTTCTGATTCTTATGCTGCCATTGTTGGCGATGGCACAAAACAAACCGTTGACCCAAAAGCAGAGCAAGGCTCACCTCAAAGCCCTGAAAGAGCTGAGCACAATTTACGAAATATATGACTATATAGGCAACGACACCTATATTGCATATAAAAAAGATGAAAACAGGCCCCGAGCTTGGCTTGTTAACACTGCAGGCAAGAAACTGCTTCCATTTGAATTTGACTATATTGATATTGTAGAAAGATGTAGCCTGTTGTCGCTTTTCAAAGACACACTAATTGGCTTTGCCGACCGCAGTGGCAACATTATTGTTCCATTAATATATGACAAT
>JAEEMK010000094.1 GCA_016283175.1 Bacteroidales bacterium | reverse complement strand
GCCTTTTCGCATTCGACGGAGGCGGAGGCACAGCAGCCGTCCTGGTCGGCAACGGTTAGTTGCAAACCAGAATTGGTGTCGGTAAGTATCATAGAAACAGCTACTTTACGTTCGGCGCTCTTTGCTTGCAGTTGTTTTTCGAAGGCGTGGTCGTTGTTGCGCCACAGCGTGGTGGAAGCCTTGATATTCAATGGCTTGTTGGTTATGATTGTGTTGCCAGATACACTATTCACAAGGAACCCTTCCAGTTGCTTTTCGCTGTTGAAGTAGCATAGGCCGTCGCCGGCGGAAATAGTGTCGGAAGGGCTCACTATCAGACGGTTGCTATTTGCCGACAGCACGGTGCCTATTTTCTTGCCTATAGATTTCTGCGTTGTGGTTGAGGCCATTGGTTGACGTTTCTGCAGGAAATAGTCGGTAAAGCCTCGGTTGAAGGTCCGTTCGAGATCGGGGGTGAAATAGAATGTTGTTGTTCCTGACGACGAGGTTTTTAGTCCTTCGTGATGTGCAATTATGCTGTCGAGCAGTTGTCGGTAATATGCTGTGACGTTTTTGACGTAGGTCAGGTCTTTCAGACGCCCTTCGATTTTGAATGATGTTATGCCGGCATCAATCATACTTTCAATGTGTTGTGCGGCTGAAAAGTCTTTGAGCGACAGAAGGTGCTCGTTGTGTTTCAGGGTCTTTCCCTGTCCATTGACGAGGTCGTAAGCCGATCGGCAGGGCTGCGAGCAGCTTCCGCGGTTGCCACTGCGCCCGTTGAGGTAGAGGCTCATATAGCATTGTCCGCTGTAGCATACGCAGAGGGCCCCCTGCACGAAAGCCTCAAGGTCGGCAG
Organism: Bacteroidales bacterium; assembly: GCA_016283175.1. GTDB lineage: Bacteria > Bacteroidota > Bacteroidia > Bacteroidales > P3 > Colimorpha. The sequence goes on along the minus strand of JAEEMK010000094.1, from coordinate 2,718 downwards.
TGACAGTTTGGCGCAGTGCTTTCATCTGCTCCAACGATGTCTCGCGAGCTAGGATTATGCGTTTGAAACCTACTTGTTCCAAGAACTTTATGCGTCGCGGGTCATAGTTATGGGTCTGTGTCGAGGCGTGTAGTTCTATAGGTGGCAGGTCAAGTTCTAAGAGTCCCATATCCTGCACTATAGCGGCATCGACGCCGGCGTTGTAGAGCTGCCACATCAGGCGCCGTGCATCTTCCAACTCGTTGTCGAAAAGCAGGGTGTTTACGGTTGCAAACACTTTGGAACCAAAGATATGGGCATATTTTACCAGCTCCTCTATGTCCTCGATACTGTTGCCGGCAGCAACGCGGGCGCCAAAGAGCGGTGCTCCGATATAGACAGCGTCGGCACCGTGGTCGATGGCGGCTTTGCCTTGTTCGAGGTTCTTCGCAGGAGAGAGTAGTTCAAGTGTCGTAGTCATATAATATACAACGGCAACAAACCGGTTTTATTGTCTGTTTGTTGCCGTGAGTGTAGAAATAGACGGTTTACTCGCTGCCGCTTTTGGTCTTGTTTTCCAGTTCCATCTTGCCAAAGCGCAGTGTCAGTCCGGCCGAGATGTAGCGGCTGTTGAGTGTGTGCAGAACACTCTCTTCCACAAAATATGGGTTGGTGTTGTTTTTTGCATTGCCAATGCGCTTCCCCCAGTTGAAGATGTCCTGGATATTGACGAAGACGCTAAGTTTACGCTTGAAGAAATCTGCCCTTATGCCACCGTTCAGCCTGTATTGCGCACCGCCAGTAGACAGAAGGCCTATTGTTGGCGATGTGTAGCTGGCAGAGGCGTTCACTTGGTAGCGTCCAAGTATTTTGGCCCACAGATTCAGCGACATACTGTACTGCCATTTGTCGTCGGAGTAAGGTTCCAATCCCAGCCGGTCGTAGTGAACGCTGTATCCATAGTGGTATATGTTGGCATAGAAGCGCAGGTTGAAGAAGGCTGTTGGCCGCCAGGTGCCGTTGGTGCTAAGTCCATAACGATATGACGAGCCAAGATTGTAAGGCGTTTGGAACGTTATCACCCTGCCGATGTAGGGGTCGATGCTGTCGGTGATGTCGGTGAGCCATTCCACCTCGCCCGACGAGAGTTTCCCGTATAGTTCGGCACTTATGTTGCCCTTGCTCATATACTTGCTCCATCCTGCTTCGGCATTGTGTGTAAAGCTCTGTGAAATGTTATGGTTACCAATGCGGTAGCTGTCCTCGCCATATATTGGGAACTCGGACAGCGCGTCCGACGACGGATTTCCCATCCGCATAGTGTAGTTGAGTTTGAAGTTGTGCATATTTGCGGTTCGATAGGTGAGGTGGATCGACGGATTGAAGGTTACATTTAAAAATGAAGTGTCAACGCCTGGGAGTGTGATTGTTTCGCTGAAAGCATATTTATAAGGGCTCAAACGTACACCCATCCCAATTTGAAGCGAGAACTCGCCCCATCGGTGATGCCACTCCACATCGGCAGAAGGAGATGGGTTGTTGGCCGTAAAAACATAGCGGCGCAGGGTGTCGTAAAGGGCAGGGGAGAGGACTGTCGTCTGTTCGTCGTAGGGTGAGTCGAGCACGTATGGCTGCAGGTTGCTATAGGCACTGCTATGATAGACAGACAGTCCGTAGGTGAACTCGCCCTGCTCGCTGTATGGCCGGCTGTAGCGCAGCCGCAAAGAAAAAGTGGGCGTGAATTGGTCTACACTTTTGAATTTGTGGCTGTTGCTGTTGTTGCCCTGGTTGTCGGTGATGCTGTAAATGCGGTCATAGACAATCTGTTGGTTTGTCTTGTTGAGATTGCCGTATAGGCTTATGTTCAGATTGTGTCCTTTCTTGTCGAAGCGTTTCGAGTAGTGTCCACCGAAGAATCCGTAAAGTGTGTTGAAATGCTGTGTTTGACGTTGGTCGTAGACATATAATGCGGGGCTGGGCAGAATATGCTCCCTCTGTCGCCAACTTATATTCTCTACGTCGTATGTGTTGAGGTTCAGGTTGCTCCAGAAATTAATGTCGCTCGTACTGTCAATGGTGTAGTTAATGCTCATATACAGTGTCCCGGAGCCACTGTGACTGTTGTTGTGATAGTTGCCAGTATCGCAGATTATTCTTTGAAGGGAGTCTAAATTGCCCGGAGCCGTTGGACTGTCGCCATAGGTAGTGCTTCGGTTCCACTCTTCACTGTGTGTATTGCTGTTGCGGTAGCTGCCAAAGATGTTGAACGACAGTTTGTCGTTTGCCCACGTGTAGCTTAGCCAGGGTGAAAAATAGGGTTGTGTCGCTCCGTTGAGGCCAAAGCTGAGAAACTGGTTTTTCTTTATGTGCGCCGATGTCACTATGTTGATAACTGCTTCGGCTTCGGTGTTGTACTTTGCCGGTGGGTTAGTGATGGTCTCAATGTGGTCTATGGCACTGGCAGGCAGAGTCTGTAGCCAGGTTTTCAGGTTTTCGGCGCTGAGTCTTGACGGTTTGTCGTCAATCCATATCTCTATGCTGCTGACGCCCCGAAGGGTGATGTTGCCCTCAACGTCGACGCTAACGCCTGGGGTGTTCTGCAGGGCGTCTTCGGTAGTGCCGGATTGGACTGCCGGGTCGTCGGCCACATTGTAGATGTTTTTTTCTCCGTCGATAGTATAGACGGGTCGCTTGGCGGCAATTGTCACAGCCTTAAGCGTTTTGGCTGGCTGGGATGTC
>JAEEMK010000093.1 GCA_016283175.1 Bacteroidales bacterium | reverse complement strand
TATCACGCCGCTCATTTGCACCTGGCGTGCCACGTTGCAGATGTTGCCGTCGCAGTCGTCCATACCGTCGGTAATAATCAGTATGATGTTGCGCGGTTGCACATCTTCCTTCGAGTCGCCCGACAGCGGCGGGAAGTCGTTGAGCGAACTGCTCAAAGCCGTCGCCGCAGTGCAGGCACCGTTTGGAACGAGCGTCTTTATCTTGCTCTGAATCTTATAGTTGTTACCCTTCTCAAACGGCACCTCAAGGCGTGTGCCATACGAGTTCTTGTTCAGATGTCCGAACACACGCAGCGCCACCTCGATATTCTGCTGGTTGGCCACGCTGTCCATAAACTTGAGCAGCACCTGCTGCGTCACCTTTATCTTGGCGTCACTCTGCCAGCGGTCCCACATCGAATGCGAGCAGTCGAGGATTATCAGCACACGCGTCTTTTCGGCGACGGGCTTTGATTGCGCCGCCGCCGTCGACACTAAAGTCAGGAACAGTAATATGGTAAGTAGCCGTTTCACCATCCTCTTATCGAAAATCGTCAACAACTATCGATCAATAGTCGCCAAGTTCCGTCTCCGGCAGCTGAGCCAGAGCCTTGGGCAAATCGTCGGCACTGAGTACAGCACCGTGATACTTATTGGTATCTTGCATAAAGTCTACTCCGTAACCCATCTGGCTCTTGAGCAACACGCACACAGGCTTGCCCTTGCCGGTCAGCGACTTGGCCTTGGCCATACCGTCAAGCACCTGTTGCATATCGTTGCCGTCTTCAATAGTAACGACGGTCCACATAAACGATTCGAATTTGGCCTTCAGGTCGCCAAGGTCCATCACCTGCTGTGTCGTTCCGTCGATCTGCTGGTTGTTGAAGTCGACGGTGCTGATGAGGTTGTCCACCTTCTTTGCGCCGGCAAACATAGCGGCCTCCCAAATCTGGCCTTCCTGCAACTCGCCGTCGCCGTGGAGAGTATAGACAATGTGGTTGTCGCCAGTCATCTTCTTGCCCAGAGCGGCGCCGATGCCCACACTCATACCCTGACCCAGCGAGCCGCTGGCCATACGGATGCCCGGCAGACCGTGCTCGGTCGAGGGGTGACCCTGCAGACGGGTACCGAACTTGCGGAATGTGGCCAGTTCGCTGACGGGGAAGTAGCCGCGGCGGGCCATAGTGCTGTAGATGACGGGGGTGATGTGGCCTTGCGACACGAAGAGCATATCCTGGCCTTTGCCTTCCATAGTGAACTTGGCGGGGTCGTGCTCCATCAGGTTGAACTGCATAGCCACCATCCAGTCGGCGGTACCCATCGAGCCACCGGGATGGCCCGATTTGGCTGCTGTGGTCATACGTAATATGTCTCTGCGCACTTGACGTGCAATGGTCTGTAATTCTTGCGTTGTTTTCATTATTATGAGATTTTTATTTTTTGCAAAGATACTAATGTTTATTTATATGACGGATAAAAGTTATAAATGTTTATTAACAATACGAAAAGGTTCGGGAAATCAGTGTTTTCCGAACCTTTTGTTTGTATTTGTTTTGTGGGTGTTCTAAAGGTTGAAAACGTATAGGCGTCCGTTTTGGTCGGTGCCGTGCAGCTCGTTGCCGTGGCGGGTCACGGTGATGCTGTAGCTGTTCTCGTCATCGTCGTGTATGGTTCCGCGGCCCGTGTTGCCGTTCATAGTCACGTGGCCCCACACCTTGCCGTTGGCGCCGTAGGTCGATATGTAGAGGGTTTCCCTACCACGGCTGGGGGCAGCCTTCTTTTCAGCCTTGTGTGTCTGTGGTGCAGGCTCCTGGTCGCGAGTGGCAACGGTGGCACTGCTGTCGGTCACATCGTTTTCAAAGAGTGAACTAATGTCCATAGTGTCTATGTTTACCATCGCTTCCGTATCGGCCACAGGAGTGTCCGTATTTTTTTTCCCGATTTCTCTTCCGTTGCAAGCTGTCATTGACACGGCTGCTAATATCGTCACAATGAGTGCGAAAGATAGATTTTTGCGTTCCATAATACCGTTGTTTCAGACTGCAAATTTAAAAAAAAATTTCATTTCGATGTCACGTTTTGGTCAAAAGTTGAGTATTATATATGTGATTTTTTTTATTTTTGCAGAAAAAATGTCCAACGCATTTTGTCTTAAACAATTTTTATAACCCCCAAAAAGCACATCTTTGACCGACAACAACGACATATCGAATGAAGAAAAGCAGGTGGAACGTTGTTTGCAGCTTCTGCAGCGCAACCGCGAAAGGCTTGCCTTAGGCTGTGTGCAGGCCTGTAAAGGCAACCTTCAAGATGCCGAAGATCTGCTGCAGGACATCTTCTGCTCCGTCTGGTGCGGATGGTCCTCCGTCAGGGAGGACAGCAGCGACAGCCAGCTCGACCATTGGCTTTTTGCCAAGGCGCGGACGGTGACCTACGATTTCCTGCGCGAGCGCCGTGTCGCTTGGCATCCCATCGACAAGCAGGTCTCCGACATCTCCGAATGCTTTCCTCCCTTCGACGAAGGCATCGAGCCGCTGCTGGTTGTCCTCAACACCGAGGAACGCGAGCTTATGGAACTGCTGCTGCAAGGCTACAGCAAGTCCGAGATAGGCGAAATGAAAGGTGTTGCCAAGGCCACTATGCGCAAACGCTTCTCGCGTATGATTCAGAAAATAAAACACTATGTCGAAGTCAACAAAATCGAAATATGATTATTATGTTTCTAACCTCGTTAAACCCTTAAAAAAATGAAACACAAAAAGAATACAATTGAACGCCGCATCGACGACAGCATCCGCAGGTCGCGTTGGCAGAACCTGCCCACGGGTATGCAGTCGCTCTATTCCGACATCAACGTCGGCCTTCCGCAAATGTGCTGTGCCGCCACGGCAGGCCACAGCAGACGCCACACAGCCCTGTGCTATGTGCTGTCATTCCTGTTTGTCGTTGTCTCGGCAGTCAACACCCACATCCACGCACAGGTTCTTTCCCAAAACAGAACCAGCCGGTTTGTGGCCAAAAACAGCAATGTCTCCGATGTCGAGATAGTTGAAAATGTAAACACCCTGTTCGTATAATTATGAAGTTACATAGAATAATAACAATACTGCTCGGAGTTGTTGCCTTGGCGACGATGGTTGCCGTGCTGTGCGACATTCATTTCCGCCGTGTTGTTGATTCCGAAGTCAGCGAAGTCTACCGGCGCTACCGCAACCGCTCCGACCTCAATGTAGCCTTCGTCAAGGACTACCGCATCGGCGACAGCATCACCGTCGACGTGACAACCATAACGGCAAAGGACTCCGCCGGGTGGGGATGGCTTATGGAAACAATGAACTCCAATCCACTAATTGACTCTTTGCACAGAGAATCACAAGAAAAAGAACACATTACCTTGTCGATGTTCAAATGTCCTAAAGGAAAACCAGAAATACATTACTGCAACGACACAATATCATACGATATAGTAATCTATTCACCTATGGAGAAAAATATATATGTGTTTAACATAATAAATGAAAGACAGGTAGAACCTCTATTTAAAGCATATTTTTATCTTTTATTAAAACAATCAAAAAATGAACATCAAAATTAAGTCCGCTGTACTTCTTACAGTGTTAGGCATCGCAGCCGTCGGCTGCCAGAAAGAAAACATCGTTGAATCACAAACAGCGATGCAGATTCCACAGAATGTTATCGTTCGCGATATCACATATGCCATTGACGACGTAACATTCTACGCCACTATTCGCGGCGAGCAGAACTGGAACAATACATAAAGGTCAACCGTCACCTGCCCGACATACCGTCGGCAAAGGAGGTTGAGGACAACGGCGTTGACCTCGGTGAGATGAACGCAAAACTGCTGCAGAAAGTCGAGGAACTGACACTCTACGTCATCGACCTGCAGAAACAAATTGATGAGTTGATGAAACAGCAAAAATAAATGATTATGAAAACAAAAGTTTTAATTGCAGTAATAGCCACGCTGCTGCTGGCTTCCTGCCAGAAGAAGTATTTTGCAGACCGTCCGCCAAAGCAATGGAATTATGATTATGTAGACCCAACATATCTTTGGGAACACCGCAATTCACTGGCTTATGGCGACACAGTAATGGTTTGGGGATGGCTTGGTGATACCGTTATAAGAGACTGTAAAATTCCTCTCTATACCGATAGCAGTTACACGTGGAGAGGAACTATAGATGATTTATATATGGTAGCTAATATCTGGACTTCAATTTGTGAATTTCGTCACAGTGATTTGGAAATTGAAATTCCAAATAAACCCTGCAAAGTTTATGTCACAGGCCGTTTCAACCACATTGCCCGTGAATGTCACTGCGACAGATGGTACAATATTGTCCCAGAAAAAGAAGAAGATGTTATTTTTATACCTATAAATTGAGATGAACGCAAAACTGCTGCAGAAAGTCGAGGAACTGACACTTTATGTCATAGATTTGCATAAACAAATTGACGAACTCAAAAACCTCAAAAATAAACAGTTATGAAAACAAAAGATTTCTTATTGGCTTTATTGCTAATAACTTTTTGCATAAGCTGCAGAAAGGAACAGAGTTGTGCCGAACTCTCGTGGACGGATTACAATCCTGTCGAGGATGTTTTGTGTTATAATTACAACAAGCCAGAAATGATGAAATCACACGATGGGGACACTTTGAAAGTGTATGGATGGTTGTTTTATAATGAATATCATCAAAACCCTTTCGACAAGGATCAACTTCTGACAAGCAACAAGGACATCATTTGTGAAGTGAATGGATCAGTAATAGGTCGAAATTGTTTGAATTTAATTGTATTGTCAGACACCCTTATGCCGGAAAACCCCTACGACTCTATGCTTTATATTTCCGGAATTGTATCATATTCTTCTTCTATGCCAAGTGGAATAGATCCAGTTAGATTAAGAGTTGAAGATAAAATCATAAAAAACATATTATAAAGAAAAAGATTGTTTTTTACATACTGCGCGTGGTTACAAGAGACGGCAAAACGCACATCGGACGCTTCGTTAAACAATAAATCTGATTGCCCACCGGCACCTACATCGTACGCATCACAACCAACAACGGCACGGCATACAAGAAACTGGTGGTGAAGTGATACAAAACAGAAGGTTAATAAACGAATATCAGACTTTTTTGCAGGCGAAACGCCTGCAGATCTCTGTAGACAGGAATTGCCACGAATTACCCAGGAATTTTTCATAAAAAAGGGGTAATTCGTGGTAGTTCCCGTTGTATTTGATGACGATTAAATAACTACGGTGGGGCTACGCAGGGCGACGGATGACTACATTTGGCTACGCAGTGCGACGGGTGACTATTTTTGGCTACGCAGGGCGACACACCCCGGCCTTCGGCCACCCCTCTCCGAGAGGGGATGGCGCGGTGCGACACACTTTATCCACTTTTAAATGTCAACGTTATACTGATTTGCCAATGCGATATTGATTGTCAACGTAAGGCGGCAGCCCATCCCCTCTT
>JAEEMK010000092.1 GCA_016283175.1 Bacteroidales bacterium | reverse complement strand
GGCAGAGGGATTGTTTGCATAAATGTATGCAGCCAATGCCTCACTACAGCAAGTTATGAAAATCTGAACAGTATCAATAATGTTTTTGTTGCAAGTCCTGTCTTCAATAGAGCTATTGATAGTGGAGATAAAGTAGTTTTGCTCGAGTTTGGTGGTCAAGAAGGGATCGCGCATATTGCTTTTGACAACGTTGCAAGGAATGTCAATATAATGTTTGCTGATGGTGGTGTCTGGTGGATTAACCGAAGTATTGACAATGAAATCACGATAGAAAAAACGCACAATGGGCTGATACTGACGGGCATTTTGCAATGACGACCAAATTATCTCACAGTTCTTGCTTCCTGCGGTACCAGAAAACTGGAAAAGGGTAACGTTGTTGGGTTTTGAAAGGTTCATATCGCCATACACGAGCGTTGTTTCTGACTTGGCGATGGTGTCGCCCGTGCTGTTTTTAACAACTGCAAGGCGGTAGATGCAGGTACTGTCGAGTTGTCCACCAGTATGGCAGACATAGATAGGCTGGACAGTATTATTGAACTGGCCATCTTCTTTGTCTGTAATTTCTTTATAGTCGAAATAGTAGACTTTGCGCGGAGAACCACCTGCACGGTGAAGAATGCCATCGCCATCAGTCCAGGAATCCCACTCTTCAATGAAAACGGTTAATGCTTCCTGAGGATAATATATTGAATCAGTCACATTTGAATAGCGATACTGATTGCCTTCACCCAGAAAACAACGCTGTACACGTACATACGAGGTGTCCGCATCTTGGTCAAGCAAACAGTATACAACAGGTGTTTCCCGCCATTCGGCATTTGGCGAAAATTCCACTTCGCACGAAGCGACGGCAAGCGCTATGACAGGCATCAACAATATGATTCTTAGTTTTCTCATTAGATCTTTTTTTTATTCTTCATTTGTTTGCGCCACCAAATCGCGTATTACGACCGATGCACAGTAACAGCCAAAAAGTGGTGGCAAATAGGATATTGTACCAACAGTAGTACGTTTTGTATTCTGAATCAACGACCTATCGACATCGTCAGTTTCTGAATCAGAGACAACAAAAGAGTGTGGAGCCACTTTTTCAGAAGAGAAAACGACTTTGATGCCCTTTTGAACCCCAAGCCGATGAAGCCGTTTGCGAACCACAGCGGCAAGAGGACAGGTGTGGCTATGCGAGATGTCGGCCACCTGGACGGCAGAAGGATCGAGTTTACCCGCACTGCCCATAGAACTGACAACAGGCAGCCCTAGTTTGTGAGCTTGATATAGCAAAAAGACCTTGGGCGAAAGTGTGTCGATAGCATCAATGACATAATCGTAGGTTGAAGCACGGAGAATATCTTCAATCATCTGATCTCTAAGAAATTCTTGACAAACATCTACCTGACAATCTGGATTAATGTCGTGAAGGCGCGATTGGAAAAGAGATGTCTTTGGTAAACCAATTGTAGATTGGAGAGCAATGATCTGTCGATTAATGTTGCTCGCAGAGACGACATCGCCATCGACAAGAGTAAGCTTCCCCACCCCTGCACGACAGAGCATTTCGGCCGCATAGCCACCCACTCCACCCAATCCAACGACAAGGACGTGCGACACCTGCAGACGCTGTAAGCCTTCGGGCAGCAGCATTGCTGTACGAGAGTAAAGGTTTTCAGAATGCATACTGCTATCTGATTACTTCATTGAGTTGAACCTCATCGACCATAATCCAGGGACGAAGACCTTTGGCTTTGTGCCAGGAAGGAATGCGTCCCATATTCTTAGCCACAAGACGAACATATTTGACATCGGGCTGGTTGATCTCAACGGTCACAGACACCTTTTGAGGAGAATTCATTGACTGCTCCTCGGGTGCATATTTCAGTTTGGCATTAATGGCCGGCGAAAAATTCTCACCATCAGCAGATACAAAGACCTGCACAGCCGTTGGTGCAAATGCCCAAGCATCAGGTACGTGAGCAAAACCGACAACGACCTGCTGCAGCTCAATTGGTTTGCTAAGTTGGAAGAGAACATTGAGATCGCTGCCCGAGAAGCCGAGCCATCCACGAGATAGTTCAGTTATTTCACCAACCTCGCCATCAAAGAGTATAGATTCTTGGTTGTAATTGTAGGGGGTGTTAGGTTTGTTTACAAAAGTGGCCTTTTCAATGTAGTCAAAGTTAAAACGCTGAACGGCCGTAAAAGAGGGCGTAGAACCAGCTTTGAAAGCTTTAGCCTTAACATAGGTTGAATTACTGATAACGAAAGGCTTTTTGTATAATGGCGAATTCTCATCGGGTGTTGAGCCATCGACCGTATAGCGTATTTCGACTTTCTGGACATCACTCTTGAGAGTAATTGTCATTGGCTGGTCGAATCGATCGCGGTCTTTGGTTATCATAGGCATCGGCAACACACTGGAGGCAATTTGCGGATATTCTATACGACAGAAATCGTATGGATTGTATTCTAACACGTCATAGGCACGCATATGTATGCGGAAATGATACTGTTTGTCATTGACAAGGTCTTTGTCAGATATCTGCTGCGATGCCAAAGCGCTTCCAATGGCTGCCTGACGACAGTCGGCATTAAAAGTCCAGAAATCACGCTGCTTTAAGGCATCAACGCTGGGACTGTCAAAGAGTTCCCGATCAGTGTAAGGATATATACTGAAATTGAAATTATCATCAAGCATATCGACGAAGAGACCAACGCTGTTGTTTTCAACCGATACCCAACGAACATTGGCACGGTTGCCAGCCTCCTGAGGCTTGTCGTAAAGATAGAACATCGATGCTGCCGAAGCCTTGTAAGCACCAGCTACGCCCGAAGAACAACGGTCAGAATAGGTTTCTTTGTCCAAGCCAAACCAGCGCACGCTGTCAAGCGTTTTAGGCAAACACATCTGCAAACCAACTTTGGGCAGCGTTTTTATCTGCTCGGTAGCAACTATTTCGTTGTCGACAATAACATCGCCAGTATACAACACAGACACAGACTGTTTCACGTCGAAAAAGACAACGCCAGCAATATCCGAATAGCGTAGCATTGCATCAATGCAAACTGTATTGTCGTCAATCTGGCGACAATTGGTGGCGACAACATTACGCTTTAAGTTTTGCGGGTCAAGGCCGCGCCAGAATCGTAAAGCATTTTTGTCGACACGGTCATTGTCAGTAGCAGCGCGCCAGAAATTGATTTGCGGAGCAGCAAGCATCATATCGCGGTCACGGAAACGATAGGAAACAATGTCTGCCTTGTCCATATCGTAGCGGAGTTCTATATTGTCATTGAAAACCTTTACGACATTGTTTTCATTTACAAGATATAGAGTTTCCCTGTCGAAGGCAGGCAGTTGCTCTTTTTTAACTTCTTTCATCGGCAATGGGAATTCTACCACACCAAGTTCAGTAGCCTTGGGAACTGCCGTCGTTTCTTTACGCTGTCGTATGGTAAAGCGAATCAAAAGTTCCTCACCAGCATACAAAGTCAGCGCTGGTATTTTTAATTTAAAATTCTTGGATTCAGACGGTTTCAGGGCAACAGAAACTTCACCTTCAATGATTCTCGGCTTAAGGTTGGAGAATATCTTGTATTCAAGAATGTAGTCATTGAGAGACAGGAACGAAAGAAGATTCGTGACATTAAATTCAGCTGCATCGGGACTGATGTTAACCAGCTTGACATCGAACGGACGATAGATGTTGCGCAGTTCAGCAAGATAAGGCACCGCTTGGCGTTTTTTATCGACAAGACCAGTATTATAAAGGTCGCTTTGCGAATCAACATCAAAATAATCAACAGGATTCCAACAAGAGGCGAAACCGCCCTGCAAGGAGCTGTTGGCACGAACAAGCTGCCATAATGGTTCTATGTTGCCATAAGAGTTCCCTTTTGTAGATCCGAACGAAGCCATAACAAGAGGCCGCGTCTGATTCTGTTTAGCAGCGAAAAGCTTCAAGTCGCCATACTCAATATTCACCGGTGCAATAATGTCAGTATTATCCGAGTAGCCAGCACCTGGGAAAACAACAGGACGCGTCTTGTCTTTCTGCTTGATTGTGCGATATGCATTTTCCATACATACTCCGTTGTCGATTCCGCTGCCTAACGACCAAGCGATAATTGAGGGATGGTTCTTCAATCTCTCGTACATATTCTGCATTCGCGTTATAAAGAGATTGATATAAGCCTTGTCTGTTGCCACAGCCTTTGTCTGCGTTGAAAAAGGCTGCAAATTAGCATCGCAAAGCACATAAAGACCATATTCGTCACACATTTCGTAGAAATAGTCCGGAGCAGGAGAATACATAGTTGTACGCACAGCATTGATGTTGTGCTGTTTCATCAGCTGAAGATCGCGGCTAATCTGTTCTTTTGTCGGTATACCAGTCTGACTATAATCAAAATAAGAGTATATAGTTCCTCTCAACGTGACAGGTGCTCCGTTTACGGTCAAGATACCGTTTTTCATCTCTACAGTTCGGAAACCAAAACGACAGCCAACAGTTTCAACAAGGTTCATTTTCTGGTCGCGTAAACGAATCACAAGAGTATAAATATTAGGCGTTTCCGACGACCACGGCAAGATGTTGGCAATTTCACGTTCCATATTCATTGTCAACTCGTTTTTCTTGTCAAAGACAGTCCAACGGCCCATTTTCTCAACTTGATGACCTTTGGGGTCCCATATTTCAAACTCTACATAATACTGTCCTTTTTGGGTCTCGTTGAATATGTCAAGATTCAACGAAAGGTTGCCCATCTTGTTCGATGGGTTGTAGTCGGCAACAAGTTTGTAGTCCATAATATTGGCAATAGGTTTCAACACTATGAACACATCGGACGTTATACCGTTGATACTGCGTGCATATTGCGACTCAAGCATAGAGCCATCGGAAGTGCTGACAACCTGAACAACTACGTTGTTGGTTTTGCCTATTTTAAGATGTTTGGTCAGTTCGAATTCACTCAAGTCGCGGGAATCCTCGCTATATCCCACGTATTCCTGATTAACCCAAACATAAAAGGCCGACTTGGCCTGAATGTTGAGATAGGCCTTATACTCCTTCCAAGATTTCGGTACTTCAAATTCCCTATAATAAGTCGCTACCCAGTTCTTACTGCTTGAAATGTCTGACGGGCTGCTGATCTTCTTTGATTCAACAGGTTTGTTCCTTTCATACAGTCTCGCCGACGGAACCGACACCGTTGACCATCCTTCAGTTGAAAAATCTTTGCCTTCGATATTATCAGGACGGCTGTCAAAACTGGGTTTCAACATCATACGCCATTCACCATTGAGGCTTACGTAATAAGGAGACTCCACATATGCATTTTTCTCTATTGCATTCTCGTTGCCATAGGGAATGACGTTGGCACGCGGATAAAGCTTGTGCTGCTCGAAGACTTCAATATCGTTCCATTCATCGGGAACATTTGCGGGTTCAGCCGCTTTGCTTTTTTTAAACTGTGCATTGGCCGATCCAATAACAAAAAACGCCAATGCAGTTGCGAGGATTATCTTTTTCATTCTTGAAGGATCTATATAATCAAGTGTCAAAGTTTAAAAATTGACACCCAATCCGAATTTGTAATGATGGTATAGTTCGGGCAGACGCGTTGCGGCAACACTGTTAAAACCACGTTCAACACTGTTGCACTGAATAAGTTGATAGCCGCCATAAAGATTGATTGCGAACTTGGGGCTGATGGCGAAACGCGCACCTACAGACAGGCCGAATGTCACACCACCCTCTTCAATTCGAGTATAATTGGCTTCTGCATTCTTTGACCCGAAGGGTATGCTGTAGCCCATCTGGACAGCGGTAAACGGTGTAATGCGGTTGCGAAGGAAATGGCTGCGGAATTCGACAAATACCGGTATTTGAGAAAAGGAGCCTGAAGCATCGTTAAGATACGAAAAGCCAATGCCCAATGCCGACTCTTTGCGCCACTGCCAGCCAGCCACCGCCGTAATTCCGTTGAGCACGTAGTTGTCAACAAAACCTTCGACAGCACCTGTTGTCGGATTTAAATACTGCATCGATTCGTTGGTAAGAGCACCCATAAACGTATAGTCCACAACACAATAAAAACCATAGTACTTAAACTCTACGTGCGGTGGATTGCCCTGCAGTGCGTTCGATGAAAGCCGTTCTGCCTGTGCAACAGCGACCAACGTCAACAATGAAAGAAGAAGGATTGTTTTCTTCATATTAAAATTTGTATTTTAAAGGGATGAAGAAGATGCCTTCTTCACCCCTTTGTTATATGCATTTACTTGATCTCCTTCAGATTGGGAGAGACAATCAATGTAGCCTCGGTAGCGGCCTGGACATCAGCAACACTGAATTCAGGGTTGATTTCAGTCAGCACTATGCCCTTGGGAGTGATTTCCATAACACCCATCTCAGTGATTATCATATTCACCTGACCTTTTGCAGTCAGAGGAAGGGTGCACTTTTTCAAAATCTTTGGATTGCCTTTTGCGGTGTGCTCCATAGCAAGGATAACCTTCTTGGCACCGACCAGCAGATCCATAGCACCACCCATACCTGGGGTCTTTTTGCCAGGAATCATCCAGTTGGCAAGGTCACCGTTCTCGTCCACCTGCATTGCACCGAGGACCGAAACGTCAACGTGACCGCCACGAATGATGCCGAACGAAGTGGCACTGTCAAAAGTGCTGGCACCCTCAATTGCCGAAGTGAATCCACCACCGGCATTGATGAACCAAGGATCCTCTTTGCCCTCTTCAGGAGTGGGGCCCATACCAATCATACCATTCTCGGACTGAAGGATAACGTTCACGCCTTCAGGCAGAAAGTTCGGAATCAAGGTCGGCAAACCAATGCCAAGATTGACAACGTCGCCGTCGTGGAGTTCCTGAGCAGCACGGCGGGCAATAAAGTTTCTAATTTCGTTCTTGTCCATATTAATAAAATTTAAATGTTGATTTTCAGTTTATTTCATACCACGTTTCACCATTTCCTGAGCTATAAACGAAGCTTCGTCGTCGGCATAGGTATTGGGACCGAAACCAGCGTCGTAGCCAAGTTCTTTTGCCAGTTCGTGGCTGATGCGGGGACCGCCACAGATAAGAATTATCTTGTCGCGCAAGCCTTCGGCTTCAAGCATCTCGACCAGCTCAGTTAGATTCTTGATATGGATATCTTTCTGCGTAACTGTCTGGCTGACAATGAGAGCGTCGGCGTGCAGCTCGATGCCCTTGGCAATGAATTCCTCGTTGGGAACCTGGCTGCCGAGGTTGTAGGCATCAATCATATCGTAGCGTTCCAAACCGTAGTGGCCGGCATAGCCTTTCATATTCATAATGGCATCGATACCAACAGTGTGTGCGTCAGTACCTGTCGAAGCGCCGACAATAACAATCTTGCGACCTATATGTTCGCGGATATAGTCGTCGCACTCGTGCATATCCATCGTCGTCGACTCCACTTTGGGAACGTGGATGGT
The DNA here is from genome assembly GCA_016283175.1 of Bacteroidales bacterium. Taxonomy (GTDB): domain Bacteria; phylum Bacteroidota; class Bacteroidia; order Bacteroidales; family P3; genus Colimorpha. Next base: position 3,394 of record JAEEMK010000092.1, on the reverse strand, counting down.
GGAATAGTCCACAGTGTGCGTGCAGCTGCCATAGCAGTTGAAAAATGTGAATCCCTTTGTAAGTTCCTTGCTGTAAACCACCAGCGGATTCTCAAAACCCATCTTTTTCATCAGCTGTTTGGCAGCCTCTTCGGCTTCGGCACCTGCCGGCACCGGCAGCGTGAAACTAAGCTGGGTTTTACCGTCGTTCATTGTATCACCATACGGTTTTATCTTCGTCAAGTCTAAGGTTTTGTCGTAATCCTTAGCCTCCATTGAATACAGACCTTCACTCATTTCTAGTATGTTTTAAAGGGTTATAAAGGGATTTTATTTCTTGCCTTTCATTATTTCGACAAAGGGGTTGTAGTAGTTCTCTGCCTTCAGCGTGACACCGTCGAGACCCTTGCCGCCGTTCTTCGGACGCTTCACATTGGCGAAAATACCTTTCTCCAAAGCTGTGAACAAGCCTTCGCGCTCCATATTCTCGAGCAGCTCGGTGGCTTTGTCGAGAACTTCCTTGGCACGGGTACGGATAATACCACCTTCCTTGAACTCAACCTCCTCACCGATGTCCTTCATATTTCCGAAAATGTACTTGGCATTCTCGATGCTCAGGTAGCGGTCGCTCATAAACGGCGTGTGGATAGCCTCGGTAGGCATACCTAGCAGCTGCAGACCCTGGTGCGTCCACTGACCAATGATGTTGAACAGCGCATCCTGTATATGACCACGGAAAATATTGCCGGTCATAAACTTCGTAGGAGGCATATATTTCAACGGAGCCTTCGGGAAAATTTCACGAATCATCTGGGCCTGTGCCAGTTCGTAAAGGAATCCGTTTTCGAGAGTTGGATCCATCTCAAAGGCGTGACCAAGGCCTTGCTGCTCCTCGGGCAGACCTGCCAACAGGGCCAGCTGCTCGTTAATGAAGTCCGAAGCCAGCACAGTGTGAGCCTCCTCATAAGCATCGGCAGTTGTCAGATAGTTATCCTCACCAGTATTGATAATGACACCGGCAAAACCGTTGATGATACGCGAAAAATACTGGTCAATCAGCGTACGCTGCATATTGATGTCACGGAACAAGATACCGTACAAAGCATCGTTGAGCATCACATCGAGACCTTCCAAGGCACCCATAGCGGCGATTTCAGGCATACACAGACCCGAGCAATAGTTGCACAGGCGTATGTATCGGCCTACCTCCTCGCCCACTTCGTCCAAGGCCTTGCGCATTATGCGGAAGTTCTCCTGGGTGGCGAAAGTGCCGCCGAAACCCTCGGTAGTGGCACCGTAAGGCACATAGTCCAGCAAGCTCTGACCCGTGGTACGGATAACAGCGATGATATCGGCACCCTGGCGTGCACCGGCCTGAGCCTGGACAACATCCTCATATATGTTACCAGTGGCAACAATGATGTAAAGATACGGTTTTGAGCCCTCGCCGATGGTGGCTATGTAGTTCTCGCGGCGCAGACGGTTGTTACGGACACGCGTCACATTTTCGTCTACATAGGGTTGTATGGCCTTGGCTGTCTCGGCAACGGGATGCATCGGCAACTGAGTGATGTCAAGTTTGCCGGCAACGATGGCATCGGCAATCTCCTGCGGTGTCTTGCCAGTTTCAATAATGGCGTTGCCAAGAAAATAAGCAACACCCTGGCCAAGAAGGCCTTTCGACTTCAGTTCATCGACAACGACATTGGGCAGCGGCACCTCGTTTTCGTCGATGCCGTCGATACCCAGCAAACGGCAGATGGTACGCTCCACCGCCACAGTGGTATAGTTGCCGACAAAATCCTGAACCTGATCGGCAATCCTGCGGGCCACACTCCTTGCGTGCTCCACTTTCTCAAAATCGAGACCAATTTTACTCTTTTGCATAAAACACGTTTATATCATTATTACTTTCATTATCAGTATGCTGCATACACAATACCGACAATTTCAACTATCGGCACCGTCATACGAAACAACTTGCAAAGTTAATGATTTTTTGCGAAATATCAGTGCTTTTTAGACAAAATTCTATAATAATATTTTCACACGTCGACAACACTCTGATTGTCAGACCATACAACCCACGCATTCAATCCACCACACGTCCTTCATCTTTTTCGGCTGTTTTCGACCAAAAAAAACTCCGAACGTTGCACGGTATTTGTTCGGTATTTGTACAGTATATGGACGCTTTAAAAGCGTACATATACTGTACAAATACTGTACATATACTGTACAACGACCAGTGCTGGTACTATGAAGATTCAGGGAAAATCCAGGCCTTTTTTTTGAGATTTTCAACAATAATTCACTATAAATACGTTAGTTATGCAAAAACGGCTCAATTTTTGCATTTGTTAAGAAATGTTAATGAATAAAAAGAAAAAATGAACCGTTTACAGTCACTTTTTTTGAGGTTCGGACTTGGCGGCAGATGTGGATACACCGGCAGGTTTCTCGCCCGGCTTTCTCACAGCAGTTCCACCAGACTTGGCATCCTGTTTTTCAGCGGTTTTGTCAGCCGTTTTTGTGGTTGTGTCCTGCTGTTTCTTCTTGATTTTGATGTTCTCAACGGTGTATTTCTTGTTGAACTTCGAGAAATCGACAAAGCCCGCTATGCCCTTTAGCCTGCCGTGCTGCGTGTATTGCCACAGCGTGTAGGCCATCTTCGGCTCTCGTTTGTAATTGGCTATGAAAAAATGGTATTTCTTGTATTTTTTGTTGTTGAAATGGGTCATATAGAGCTTTTCGCTCGTATATATCATCGGCTTTGCACCATACTCTTTCTCCATCAGTTCCAACAACTTGTCGACACGGGCCATATAGAGTTTGTGGCAGTGAAGTGCTTCGATGTCAAGCACTGGAACGATGTCCTGAGTGGTTTTGCCAACAGTTTTTTTGAAGTTTGCAAATTGCTGGTATGCAGTGGTTCGGCCACTGTATACGTGATAGCTGCCCACAAGGAGCTTCTCCTCACGGGCCTTTTTGACATTATACTTGTACATCGGGTCCGAAATGCTTGCACCTTCAGTGGCTTTGACATAGACAAATTCTATTTTTGAATTTTTCACCACACGCTTCCAATTGATACTGTCCTGAAAGCGCGATACATCAATACCTTTCTGCGCATTGAGCACGAAAGGAAGCACAGTCAACAAGAGGGCTATAATTGCTGTAAACTTTCTCATAACTTGCTATATATACGAAAAAAGGCCCCTTAAATTGTACAAGAGGCCTTTTTTTTATCATTATAAAAGATTTATCACATTTCGATCTCTTCTCCAGAAGCATTGAAAAACTTATATTCCAACAGATTATAGCTTTCCATAGGTTTTACCGTCAAACGGATTTTATATTTGCGCTGCCATTGGCGACGGAGTGATTTGAAGCCCTTTGTCAAGTATGCCTGGAT
>JAEEMK010000091.1 GCA_016283175.1 Bacteroidales bacterium | reverse complement strand
TCTGCAATGGCCGAGAGGACGAACACGGAGAATGAAACCTCAGGAATAACAGGCGTCTGCGATAAGACGCCAGCCGAACTTGTGGCAAAGATAGAAGGCCATCCTTTTATCGTCATTGCCGAAGTGGAAGTCGGAACAAGTGCCTTTGATGTTGCGATGTCTAATTTTTCCTCAATTACGCAACAGACAGAAGATGTGTTCTATGACCACTCCGACCAGCTTGGGTCTGCCAGCTGGATCACCGATGCCAACGGCGTCCCTGTCCAGCACCTCCAGTATCTGCCTTTCGGAGAACGCTATGTCGACCAGCGCGCCGCGGGCTATCACGAGCGATTCACTTTCACCGGCAAGGAGAAAGACTCAGAAACAGGCTATTACTACTTCGGAGCCCGCTATTATGACTGCGATTTGTCCGGCCTGTTTTTGAGTGTTGACCCGATGTCGGACAAGTATCTGAATATATCTCCTTATCACTATTGCCATTGGAACCCAATAATAAAAATAGATCCTAACGGAAATGATGAATGGGAAATAAATCAACAAGGGAAAGTTGTAAACCGTATTGAAACAAAAGAACACGATGCATTTTTTATTGTAGATGACAAAGGTAACCGTATGATGGATGAAAACTATTCTGTATTATATAAATCAATATCATTCGACTATGGTACAATTGTTAATAAAGATATGGGTAGTTATTTGTTTTATACAGAATTCAACATTTCAAATAATGAATGTGGAATTGATCTGTTTAAATTCCTTTCTGACAACACGTCGGTAGAGTATGGATTAATTACCACTAGTAGAAATGGCTCTGTGTTAATGACCAATCACAAAGATCGTACTGTTTTTGTGATGGGGACAGCAGAGGAAATGGACAAAAATGGATTAACTATTACGTCTATAATACATAATCATCCCGGCAGTGACCAACCTTCTGGATTTAGGGAAAACAGTACAGGTGGTGATAAATACGCGGCAGAACGCCTTGTTAGATCGCACGGGAATGAAGTTCAATATTATGTATATAGGCCTCAAAATGGGTTATATCAAATGTTTAATTATGAGCATCTACTAGGATACTCTAGTCATTCAATGGTAAAACAAAACTTAAAATAAGTATATATGAATAAGGTGTTTACAAAGCAAATTGCATTTGTTGTCTTCATTATAACACTTGCATCTTGTACTAAATACCCCAATGAAAATATTGTACTGTCACATTTTTCAGAAGAGATTATTGAGGCGTTTATCAAAGAAGAACATCATAATTATTTTAACAAGGAACTAGGTTTGATAATCCTTAATTCAAGTACTGCCTCAAAGGAATTTGACAATTCTGTGTTAATCACATACTGGGAAAAATACCAATCGAAAAATTATATAGGACAAACGAAGTTGGATAGTCTAACCGTTAAGGTTTATGGCGACAAGAATCCTATTTATTTCTCAGTTGAAAAAAAAGCAAATTATAAAGAAATTTTAGATGTAGATGATGGTAGATGTGATCGTTCTGAATGGGGTATTTACATTATTAAAGATACTATTTACTGTTATGATTCATATAATTACGAAGACCCTCGTATATTAATGGATATCTGTAAGAAGTATTTCCCTGAGAAAAAAATTGAAAACATACGTAGATACGACCAAAGAATACATCATTAAATCTGTCGCGGCGGATGTTCCGTTGTGACTTGTTGTGGCGGATCTGCCTGCCTGACCGAAGGAAACGACCTTGAGCGCCACAGAATAAATTAAATATAGCGAAAAATCCTCCACATATTATTATCAGGATTTCCAAATCACAAAACTAATCCAATAAAGGTTTAAGTTTATAGTTTAACGGTTAAAGACCTGTCTTGCTATCTTTGCACATCGGCGTTGCACTTCGCAGTTGAATCTATTAGTGACGAAAAAAACAGGGTTAAAACAATAATTCCGCACGTATGGCGTTGTAAGCACATATTTTACAAATATGACGGTATGACCGAAGAACAGAAATCCTTGCAATGGCTCGGCAGCATTCTCGACACGCTGCGCAAAGAGTGCCCGTGGGACAGTGTGCAGACCATCGACAGCCTGCGCTACCTGACCATCGAGGAGGTCTACGAACTTTCCGAGGCCATCACCGCCGGCAACTACGACGAGATGCGCAAGGAGCTGGGCGACTTGTTTATGCATCTGATGTTCTACGCCAAAATAGCCGACGACGAGGGGCGTTTCAATCTTTGCGATGTCCTCGACGGCATCTGCCGCAAGCTCATAGCGCGCCATCCGCATATCGCCCTGCCCGACCGCGAAGGTACTCTGCAGCCCGCACGTCAGAAGGAGACGCCCAAATGGGAGCAGGTGAAGATGAAGGAGGGCCGCCGCTCGGCGATGGAAGGCGTGCCGGCATCGCTGCCATCGCTCGTGAAAGCAGTTCGCTTGCAGGAAAAAGCTGCCGGGCTGGGATTCGAGTTTCCAAACAAAGGGTTGGCTAAAGCCAAAGTAAACGAAGAATACAGGGAGTTTGTCGAGGCTTTGGACAAATACCACTCCGACGGAGAGCCAGCACATAGCGACGCTGAAGAGGAACTGGGCGACCTGCTGTTTGCCATTGTCAAATGGGCCCGGTTCGAGAACATCAACGCTGACGACGCTTTGGCTCACACCAACCTTAAATTCGCAGAGCGTTTCAAGTATGTTGAGACGAAAGCAGAAGCCTCGGGACGCAAAATGCAGGATTTGAGCCTCGAGGAGATGGAACGCTACTGGAACGAGGCAAAAACTGAGTTAAGAAAAATATAGTCAAACTATTACGATATGAAACAACCTTATACAGCACCGACGCTGACGGTGGTAACCTTCAAGGTGGAACAGGAATTCACGGGTAGTCTGGAGGGCAGCCCGCTAACGTTCGATATGTTCACCTACAACAACGACGAAGATCTGAACCAGGCCGCCAGCTACACGGAAAGCCACTGGAGCTGGTAGAAGCCCTCTGCCCTACTCAGCCTCTAATATCGCCACTGCGGCTGCGCGGGCGTCGTTGACAACATCGTTGATGGACATCGGACGCTTGCAGGCACCGCAGACATAGAGTCCGCTTTCAGCCGTGAGGCAGTCGCCCAAATGCGGGTCGACCGACTGCGCAAAACCATAGTCGCCGCAGATGCCACAGGCTTTGGCCAGGCAGCGTGTGCCTTCGGAAGCCTCCATACCGACCATCAGCACCAGTAGGTCGGTGGTCATCTTAAGCGGCAATCCCATCAAAGTATCCTCAGCCTTTATCTGTACACGACCGTCGAAGGTTCCTGATGCCTCGGAGATGCGACCACGCACATAGCGCACACCGTATTCCTGCTGCGACTGGCGGTAGAGCTCCTCGAAGTGCTGGCCCCACATACGCAGATCCATATAGAAGATATATGCCTCGGTGTCAGGCAGCTGACGTTTCAGCTCGATGGCCTGTTTGACGGCCGTGACGCAGCAAACCTTTGAACAGTAGTGGTTGCCCGATTTCTCGTCGCGCGAGCCTACGCACTGCAGGAAGACGACACGTTTGGGCTTCTCGCCAAGCGAGTTGACAATCTGGTTGTAGCGTATCATCTTCTCCATTTCGAGCGAGGTGACGACACCGCCGTAGATGCCATAGCCCAGCTCCTCCTTGCGATGGGCGTCGAAAGGCGTGTAGCCCGTGGCCATCAGTACACAGTCGCTGTAATATGTGGCACCCTTGCCGTCGACTATCTTCCACCCCTGCCCCTCGCGACGCATATCTACAATCTCGGTATCGTAATGCAGGGTGATGTTCTGATTCAAAAGTTTCTTGCTCATCAGCTCGACGATGTCGCTGGCAGCAGCGAAATTAGGGAAGAGGAAGGCCTTGTCGGCAATGTTCTTGAGCGGTGACGACGATTTCTCGAAGAGGGCAACCGTCATACCCTGTTTGGCAAGTACCGAGGCGGCTTCGATGCCGGCAGGACCGGCGCCTATGATGGATATTGATTTCATTATTGGGGATTTGAGGGTTAAAGGTGTTATGTGGTTTTAAGGTTAAAAGGTTAAGGTATAAGTTTGAGTTAAGGTTAATGTTGAAAATTATTCTTGCCTCAGGCATTCAGGACGGTCGGGACGAGGCAGCAGGCGGCCTGACACGCCCTTGTATTTCTCGTCGGGATTGTAGGCTATTCCTATCTTGTTGAACAGTGGCTCGCTCTGCACCTGGTGCAATTGGAATCCCAGCTGCCAGGGATCGTAGCCCAACAACAGACCAGTCAGTTCCTCGTAGGTAAGCACTGGTATGCCATAGCCCTGCTTGTCGAAGGTCTTGTGCTCCATTTCGGCAATGGTGTACTGCCATTTGTCGAGGAACATACTGCATCCCGGGCAGTTGGTGAGGATGAAGTCGGGCTCGTAGGGTTCCATCGACTGGAACTTCTTCTTGGTGTTGGCGATAGAGTAGCCACGGTTTTCCTGCACCAGATACTGGCGGAAGCCGAAACCGCAGCAGTGGCGGCGTTCGGGATAGTCTATGACTTCGCCGCCCCAGGCCTCTATCATTCCCGCCAACACGTAGGGGAACTCAGCCTTGCCGATGCCGCGCTCGGGAAATATCTTGGCATAGTGGCAGCCGATATGCTCCACCACACGCAACGGTTTGCCCGTGAAGCGGTTTATGAGCTGGTATTTCATCTTCGGCTTGAGGTCGAAGCGGAACTTGTAGATGACATCGGATGGATGGACTATGTTCTTCGGTATATTGAACTCGCGTTTGGTGGCTTCCCACAGGTATTGGCGCGCTTGCTCCAGCAGTTTGGGATCGTTCTCCCACTTCTCAATCATCTCGGAGAAGACGCCAAACGACGTGACGCACGACGGCACATAGTTCTCGTAGCCACACTCGGTCATCAGCGAGAAGAGTCGCGCCACGACAGTCATCGTGGTCTCGAAGGGAACCACGTCGCTGTGGTAGCCGATGCCCGTGCAGGTGTGCTGATGAGGGTTGTCGCATATGTCCTTACCCAATTCTTCACGCAATATACGCAGAAAGGCAGCCTCCGACCCCGGGAAGAAGGTCTGGCGGATGCAACTGCGCTCATAGAAGAAATGGTCGTCGGCTATCTCTTTCTGATACTCGTTCCAAAAACGTTTTTCCATATATTTCTAATATCAATTCACTGTTTAACAATATTCTCGGCAACAATTTCAGCCACATCCCTGACGGGTACGCTGTCGGCACGCATAAAGGCTTTCTTGCACATCGGACAGGCTGTGGCTATGACGTCGGGATTGGGAGCCAGAAGGTTGTCGCGCGAGGCATTGCGTATCTTGGTCTGCTGCTCTATGTCGAGCAAGGGGTTGCCCAGATTGAAACCGCAACAGAGACTCTTCTCACGTTCCTGCGAGGTTTTCAGCAGCGTGGTGACAGTCTTCAGAATATTACGCGGTTCGTCGTAGATGCCGCATCCGCGACCCAGCTCGCAGGGATCGTGATACGTAACCTTGCGGTCGTCCTTGCGCAGATTCAGTTTGCCACTCTCTATCAGCATATTGATGTATTCTGTGTGGTGCATCACCGGTATAGAGAGTTTGTACTCCTTCTTGAACGATTGGTAGCATATCGGACACGAGGTGATAAGCATTGTGGCCTTGCTGTTGACAATCATTTCGGTGTTCTTGCGACGCAGTTCGAAGGCTTGGTTTTCAAAGCCCTGCTGCAACAGAGGACGTCCACAGCAGATGGTCTCGTCGCGATCCATAAACCAATATTTCTGGCCTACGGCGTTGAAGATTGTCTCCATCGATTTGGTGATGCCCGGCGTCAGGTGCGACATACAGCCTCCAAAATAGGCCACACGGCCTATAGAGTTGAATGGCTGCACATCTTTCAGATAGCCGTAGCCTCCTTTGTCGATGGCCTTTTTGTTCTTGATGCGCACCTGACGGCGTATCACCGACAGGTCGAGGTTGACAGGACAGTCGGCCACACAACGGTCGCACATCAGGCAGTTCTCGGCAATAGGCTCGGCATTCTTCTGAAGCTCAAGGTTTCTCACCGACTGCAGCATATAGACACCTTGCATATTGACGATGCCAAGCTCCTTGTTCATCGGACAGCCGTCTATGCAGATGCCGCAGCGTGAGCAGGCACTGAGTTCAAACATCGTATAGCCTGTCTTCTTGTCGCTGTCCTTTACGCCCAACTGGCGGAAATAGATGAGGAACACCTCGGTGAAAATGTGCATATAGCGCGAGAACGGCATCAGGCAGAAGAATGTACCGAGAGCCACGCTGTACAGTGTCCAGCAGGTGATGTCGAACGCCTGGTTGTCAAGGCCTATGGTGGTGATGACATCGCCCAGCCACTTGACCAGGAAGCCACCGTTGCCCACAAGGCTCGACGTCACAGCCTCCGACAGCAGGCGCAGCGGGAAGATGCACCAAAGGGCCATTTTGGCCGCGCGGTCCATTAGCGTGTGGCGTGTGGTGCGCTTCATACCCATCGGACGCGACCACACCTTCTTGAACATCGCAAGAAACAGACCGCTCAACACATAGAGCAACAGCGCATCCATCAGGTTGGCAAAGAAATCGGCCTGCGGAAAGTCGATGTTGCTGAACGGTTCAAAATAGTTGTAAAAGATTGCTATCCAGAACGGTTTATGACCAGTATAGGCCATATCGGCCTGCACGGCACCGACCACAATCAGCAGGAACCAGCCGAAGGCCAGACTGCGGTGCATATAGCCCAGCAGGGCATTTTTCTTAGTGATGCGCCAGTGCAGCAAACCCTCGCGGAAAGCCTCCCATATGGCAGGCAGAAAACGCCACGTCCATATGTTTTTGCGTATGATGGCGCGCTGCAGCTTGTCGAAGCCGCGTATCCAGCGCCAGTACTTCCATACCGAGAATACCAGCAGAAACAGCACACCTATGCAGAAAGGCAGCACAAAAGGATGGAAAAATTCTTCGCTCATTGTTCGCCTCCTCCCTGCTCTTTTTGTTTCAGCTCACGCTGCGGACGCCACGTGACGGCATCGACATTGTTGAGCACACGCCGCATATTGATAATCAGCGACCTTGTGTTGACACCGCGCGGACACACCAGCAGGCACTTGCCGCAGAGCATACAGCGTTTCAGCTGCTCGTCCAGACCGTCGTACTGCGCGCGCAGGAACGACGTGTGTATCTTGCGGATATTGAAGTCGGTGAAGCCTGCAGCACTGCACGACGCCGTGCATCCACCACAGCCGATGCACAGCTTGTACGACGGCACCAGCTCCAACAGCTTCTCGACCTTGTCGGTCTTCATCTCGTCAAAATTCAGCTGACGGCCTTTAGATATAGTAAAACCAAATTGTTTCATAAAGCTATAATCCTAATTGTCAAGGACTTTTCCTCTAAACTCCATACCACCTGTGACCTCGAAGATGCGGCGCACCTCTTCCAAATCCTCTTCGGGAATGGTACGCAGCGCACCGGCACCGTTGCCGTGGTAGTTGGCACCAAGTTTGGGTGCAATTTCCTCTATATGTTCACGATACCATTCCCATATCGGTCCCTGCTCGGGATGATATTCAGGGTCTACGCGGTCGGGATGCACACAATAGCCGATGTCGAGAATATTCTTTCCTATGCTGTTCATCAGCTGTTTCTGCTGACGGCCCTTTTCGCTTTCGGCGAAATAGCCCAATTCCTGCGACGCCTTGCGCAGCACGTTGATAAGCTCGCCGGGCACATTGCCGCGCGGACAGCGCGTCTTGCACGACATACACTGGCCACAATACCAGATGGTGTCATCCTTCAGCAGGCTCTCTATCTCGTTCTCGTCGCCGCGCTGCACGATGTCGCAAATGCGACGCGGGTCGTAGTCGTAGAATTCCGCCGCAGGGCACACCGCCGTGCACATACCGCAGTTCATACAGGCCTTCAGAGCCTCGTCGGCTCTGATATCCTGTTTCAAATAGTCAACCAAATTACCCATTCCAACTTCAATCTTTAAACTCTTAACTTTAAACTTTATTCATCCCCATCAAGCGGAAGAACATCTTCGGGAACGCCTTCTCGCGGTTGCGTGTCAGCATATTGATATACAGGTGCGGGTGCTTGAGAATCGTCAGTTTGTGCGCCTCCACCAACTCGATCAGTGTGCCGTCGGGGTCCTCGACGTAGGTGAAGTGGCCGCTGGCCTCGCCCATATCGAAATGCTCGTCGCCCTTGCAGCTGTCCACCGTGAAGGGGAAGCCCAGCGCGTTGCAGTGCTTCTCGAGGGCGCGCATATTGGTGACGTCGAAGCATATCTGAATGAAACCCGGGTCGCCCCACTGGCGGCCTTCGAAAATCTTGCGCGGCTCACGGTCAAGAGACTGCACCAGCTCGATGGTGCTCTCGCCGAACAGAGGAACGAAGGCGCCTTTGCGCTTCTTGCTGCCAGCCAGCAGCACACGGCGGAAACGACCGTTGCCGCCTCGCATAAAGCCAAAGTCCTCGAACGTACCAGTCTCGTCGTATACAACGCGGTCATAGCCCAGCACGTCGCGGTAGAGCGGTATCGTGCGGTCAATGTCCGTACAGCCGGTAATGGCGCCGACGATGCCACCGCTCAGACGCTTCTTGTCGATGAAGACATACTTATCCTCCACCACTTGGAACCAGTTGCCCCACGGGTCTTCGACCACAAAGCAGCGTGTGCCGTCGGGCAAAGTGTTGAGCGTACCTATCTTGTCGTATTTCTTCAGCAACTCGCTGCGGAAAGCCTCAACGTCGCGGCTCTTTATTTTGGCGGCGAAGATGCCAAGATCGCCGACCTGGATGTCAAAGTTCACAGGCTGCGGCTTGCGCTCGCTGTACTGCCATATCTCGAAGCCGCCGCCACCCTGCAGGTTGACGGCTATGCAGGCGTGACGTTTCTGCGGCTTGCCGCCCGTATAGGGCAGCATACGCTCGGCCACAGTGTCGTCCTCAAGGATGCGCACATCCATCTGGAACATCTCGATATACCAGCGCCAAGATGCCTGAAAATCAACACATCCCACGCCGACTTGCTGTATTCCGGAAACAAAAAAATCTTCCATTTCTATCTTATAAGATTACATATTTCTGTTGTTTAATAACGAGGCGTCTTGCAAAAAATTATTTTTCAGTGCGTTAAATAATTAAAAAAACTCTACATACTAAAATGGTTTTCAAAATGATAAAAAACAGAATAATAACATCAAACAAACTGAATATCAATCGATACACATCAAAAATAGGCCATTTCAGACACTAAAAAACTTTAAAATTTGCCTTTACAAAATACTGATTTTAAACATTATATAATCATTTGTACGCTTTTTCACAATCCAACATATTGAAAACCAGGCAATCAAGGTACCTTCTTCGGCATATGTACAGTATTTGTACAGTATATGTACAGTATTTGTACGCTTCGTAAGCGTACATATACTGTACATATAGCGTACAAGTACTGTACAACGGCTAGTGCTAATTTTACATTTCCAAAGCCATTTTTGTTGCTAAACACAACAAAAAAGAACCTCTTGCAACAAGAGGCTTTTCTATTCATTACGGCAGGGTAAACTTCTAACAAGGCACCCTGTTAGTCGAGGTGCCTTACAGCAACGTAATCGAATAAGGATTATTGTATTACGGATTGCAAATCCTTATAATATTTTGCGTCAGATTTCAAATCTGCCGCAACTGGGAACATCCACCGCGACGGGGAACATCCACCGCGACGGGTTAGGTTACAACTTTATACGTTGCAATTGGAGGTACAAGCAATCCGCGTGAAACAATTTGATTTACTGTTTTTGGATGAACTATTGGTTCATTGTCGAATAAGATATTTTCTATGTGTGATGGTGGATAAACAGGGCCGTACATACATTTCCCTGTTGGTAATTCATTTTCATACGGCATTTCTTTGTTTATTGTCCACACTCTCCAGTTATATTCGGAGAAATGATTACACATAGATAATATTCTTCGTTGATCGTCATCATTCCAAGTAAAAAAATAAATATCACTTACATCTTTAGAATGGGAATGTCCGATCTTTTTCCATCCGTTTTTTTTTACACCAATTCGTACAAACGTATGTAGGACCAATTCATAAGAGTCATTTACTATTTCTTCTATTGTCGGATCGTCTTTAGAGCTATATTTTGTCTTGAAAATATATATAATATTACCATTCAGTTGATAAAAATCATTACAGACATACTGGATATGCCTTTTGATTTCTCCTCTGGTGATAGACAATATATCACCTTTTCTGATTTGAATTCGTCTCTCCATAATTAGTTATTCAGGTTCATATTTTTATAAAAAGCAGCTACTTCAGATGTAGAGCGACTCCCATTTAATACCCCATTCATAAGTGTATATAAATCCATATGTTGCTTGACAAATAGTGTTTTGACATTCACACTGTTTAGTAATGTTCTTGCATATTCATATTTGTCAATACGATTTAAAACAATGATAGTAAGAGCAATTTGCATTTCAGGCATACAATATTTACCATTTGAAACATTAAAATTATTATAATCCAATATTTTACTAAAGTGAAACATGGCGTTATCATATTCAGAAATTGAACGATAGTATGCTCCCAAAATAGAATGACCTGTCATTGTGTCAAAATAAGTTTTAGGAAATAATTCAATCATTAATTTCATTAGAGAAATTCCTTTTTTTGCACTTCTTTATTATCGTTACGTAGCATCTCGGATGCCTTTATTTTTAGAAATTGAGCCTTTAAGTGATCCCCTTTTCTACGGTTTAGTTGCCTGCTTAAATCAGACAATTCATCTCCTGTCCAAAACTCTATTTCAGGTAGACTATTATTAACTTTCATAATCCTAATGGTTTTATTTCGTGAGGAATAGTTTCTAACATTTTAGATAATCCACGGACGAATTCCACTATTCCATAAGAGCATTTCTGCATTCAATGGTTTGGATGATTTTTTCAATTTCGCTATCTTTTAGTACTTCGTTAATTTTTTCGCAGACTATTAAATATTCTTTTCTTTCACGTTTCAAAAAAACGAATTTGTTGTTGAGACTAGGAAATATCTCTATTATTAGTTCTTTTGCATACTTATATTTTGATAAATCTTTTAATTTGATAATGTTTTTGATTAGTCCGATTTCTGCTATTGTATAATTACACATAGTCTGGGAATGACCTATATTATAGTCTCGAATATACTTATAGTTTCTATACGATTCAAAATAATTACAATTTTCGTAGTAATATTCTGCCAAGGCATTGTGACAAAAACAAATATCAATATATTGGTCTTGATATTCGGAAAAAAGTTTCTCCATTAAGCGTATTGCTGCCTTGCGAGATTCCAATTCTGTTTTTCTTAGTAGTTTTATTGATTGTATTCTTAGATACTGCGATGCCATCTCTTTTCTCGCACGAGAAATTTTTGTAAAAAAAAGATTTTCAATCTCAGCGTTCCAATAATCATTTTCAAACCAGCGTTTTGCCATATTATTATTTTATAGGTCTGGTAAAATATATTTTACCTCACTTGGAATTACTTTTAAAACTTCTTGTAATGGTGTGGATAAAGTTGTTGACGTTTCTCTTACAACAAGAATAAACTTATAGCCATAAGTTTGGCAATATAAGACATAATCCTTAATCTGATAAGTATATCCTTGATATGACACATTCTTCACTTCATATAAAATATGTGCCTCGTGCTCAATCCCGTCTGGAATTCTGTATTTTGCTGTACCAGTCAGAGATTCTATCCTTTCTTTTGGCGCTTGGATGTTTGCGGCTTTTTCACCTTCCTTGCCCAACTGATTGGGGGTCTTGATGATTTGTTGTATTTCAGGATATGTAAATGTTGTTGTTTGAGGTGTTCCTGTCCAAAAAGTTCTATTGTTTGCAAGAGCTGTCAAACCGTTAGCACCACCGCTCATAACACCCCCTATTGCTAAAGAACCCAAAAATTGTCCCGTTGTTGGCATAGGGTCGCCAAAATATGTGGCGTTGCCGACAGACAGCATAGTCGTTGAGACAAAAGAGCTTGCCACTCCAGAGGCGAAGCCGCCTAAAAACCCTCCTGCACCCAAACTGGAACCCACTGCGGCAAGGGATGCTGCTCCTGTCCAAGAAGCTGCAGCACCAGCCAGTGCACCTATCCCAAATGCAGCAAGAGCATTCTCAAACCTATTTATTTTACCTTGAACGGCTTTTGTTATTAGATTAAGGTGCCGCCAACTACCGCACCTATAACCGGTATCAGCCATGCAATCTCTCCGTTCTCGTCGATATACATCACCGGGTTGTTTCCGCAGTAGGTGTAGCGGTTAAGGCCTTGGGTGGAGAAGGGGTTCTGCACCTGTGGGTCGGGGCTGAAGAAACGTCCTATGACGGGGTCGTATAGGCGGGCATTCATATTGATGATGCGGAAGCGGTCGTAGTGCTCGTGGCCAGTGAATCCACGACGGAAAGAGAATGAGGTGCCGTCCTGGCCTGCGGTCCAGTCGGAAGCACTCATACGGCGGGGTCGTACTCCCAGCCACAGAGGTCGCAAACCATTTTCTTCATAAGCGTTTGATTTTAATAAAGTTTAAAGTTTAACGGTTAAAGATTGTTGAACTCTTATAAATGGATTATTTGTGCTCTTTGTAGTATGTGAGGCCAAGACGGACGTTCTCGATGACGGCATTGGAGGAGAATGTGGCTCCTGCAACGGCGTCAACCTTGGCGCCGAGGGCGTCGTCGACAGTCATACCGTCCCAGCGATGCAGCATACCGCCATCGGTCATACGTTTGAAGAACTTGGGCGTCTCACTGTTTTCGAGGGCTTCGACGCTGACAATCTTGTCATTGGTGATTGTTATCAGCAGCGGTGTGGGGCCTATGTAGCCTTTGACGTCCTGCGACAAGGTCGTGGTGTCGACAGTGTAGACACCTTTTTTCTTGGTCATAATACCGTCGCTGGTGGCGCAGCTGATGAGCATAACGGCTCCGCAGATGGCGACGGCACATAGTAGAGTTGTGAGTGTTTTTTTGGACATTATGATTAAGTTTTTAGTTTTATTTTTACTCCTAATAATCATCCAAGTACTGCGTTCATTTCGGCATCGTTCCAGTAGGTGGCGCGACGGAACTCGTTGGTGTCGTCCTTCTTGCGCGATATGACTTTCTGGTCGGCGATGTATTGCTGTATGCGCTGGTAATGTGCGCGGTACGTGGCCCACTCCTCGGCATCAAGGTGCTGTTTCTGCGACAGGTGGCAGAGCACCTGATAGCAGTGACGCTGCTTTTGCTCGGGATAGGCCTCCCACAGTGCGTCGAAGCGTTTGTGGACGGCATCCCAGCTGTCGAGGGTACCGTTCTCGATGTCGGCAATAAGCTGGTTGATATCGTTTTCAGCCACCAACTGACCGCCTATGTTGACCCAACGCGTAATGCGCTCGCCGTCGCCGAGTGAAGCGTCGGGCAGCTTGTCGCCAAAGATGGGCTCGAGGGTCTTCATAGCGTAGTGCACCAGCATATCGTAGTAGGCCTTGTAGCCTTCGCCGGCCTTGAGGATAACGGTCTTGCGCTTGCCTTTCTCGATGCCGTGGGCAAGGATTTCGGTGCGACCCTCGCGGTTGGCCTCCTCGGCCCAGATGTGCAGCAGGTCGCGGCCGATGATGATTTCCTCGGCGGTGTCGGGAGCCAGGTTGTCGAACTCTACGTGCTGCGCCTTATAGAGACGTTTGTCGCGAGCGGCAAACTTGCGGCTGTTACGGTCCATAGCGTACATATTGTACATCCACCAGTAGGCCGGCATTACCTCGAGACAGTTCTTGGAGGCGTTGTTATTGACCAGCGCAAAAGGCAGCGTGACGTTGAGTTCGGAGGGGTAGTTGGCCTTGGCGAGCAGGCAGTAGCTGGCGAAGCGGCTGCTGTGCTTGAGGCTTACGCAGAGTCCCGGCCAGAAGCCGCGTCCGGCGCTGATTTCGTTGTCGGCGGTGCGGCTGTTGTGGTTGCTGCCCAACGTGCCGCCTGCGGCAACGTTGCTCTGTCCCATCACGAGTGCGGCGATGAGGAACGAGTTGTTATGGTGCTGCTCGTGGGCAGGGAAGATGATGCTGTTGCCAACCTCGCAGCGTGCCAGCGTGGAGTTGTCACCCACAACGGTATCGTTGAGACGCAGGCCAAATTCGAGGGTGACGTGCTCACCGAGCAGGAAACGCTGCGCAATGATGCCGAACTCCAGCTTGCAGCCAAAGCCTATTACGCCGTCGGTCAAGGCTATGCATTCCTCGACACGGCTGCGGTCCTCGGCGCTGCTGTTGACGGCAACGTTGTGGATAAGCTTGGTATTCTTGATGACGCAGTGGTCGCCGACACGGCCGTAACCACCTTTGAGGGTCTTCAATTCGTTGCGAGTCAATGTTTCAAGGCGTTCGACGAATTTGGCCTGTCCACGGAAGCGCGCCCACATATAGGCGTCGCCGATGGTCATACCGCTGAAAGGCATTATGCGGCGTCCGCCATTCTCGTTCATCGGCTCGAGCCAGGCATATTTGGCATCGTCGCCGATGGAGGCAGTCATTTCATCAATGTTGAACAGCAGGCAGTTGTTGCCGATGCTGTAGCCCGAAAGCATTTTAACATTATGGATGGCGCAATGGTCGCCTATGCAGCAGTCGCGCAGTGTGCTGGCGGTGATGCCTTCGGGCAGGGCGAGGTCGCCGTCCTTGACGGTGCCGTCGGCGACAGCACCGAGATATACGTGTCCGCCGAAGCAGCTGCCATAGATGCAGGCGGGGTCAAAGGTTTGGCCGACAAGGATTTTGTTCCAGTCTTCGGCGCGGTTGCCCTGTGCTTTGAGGGCAGCAATCTCTTCGGTGGTAAGATTTCTATAATCCATTGTTTGTAAAGATGATAAAAGACATATATTAAAAACGATTAGTGAGCCGGCAGTGTGCGCTGCGGCTCACTAATCAGACGGTGTTACCGGTCAACTATTTGCAGTCGTAGTATGCACAGAAACGTTCAAGGGTTTTCTCTATGGTCTGTTTGTCCTTGAAATACTCGTAAGTGCTCATTTTCAACTCTACGGTAGCCTCTTCGTCGCAGAAGACGGTGCCGTGCTGGTGCATCTGCAGCATCGACGATGTCCACATATGGTTGACACCGTTTTCAATCATATGGTGCAGGGCACGCGCTTTCTTGGGGCCATTGCAGAGGATGAGTACCTCGCGGGCATCCATCACAGTGCCGACACCAACGGTGAGAGCCTGCTTGGGCACCTTGGTAACGTCGTTGTCGAAGAAACGGCAGTTGGCCTGAATGGTGTCGGTGGTCAAAGTTTTGATACGGGTACGGCTGGAAAGGCTGCTACCAGGCTCGTTGAAAGCAATATGACCGTCGGGACCCACACCGCCCATAAACAGGTCAATTCCGCCAGCTGCGGCAATCATCTCTTCATAGTGTTCACATTCGGCCATCAGGTCGGGAGCATTGCCATCGAGGATATGGACATTTTCCTTCTTAATGTCAATGTGGTTGAAGAAATTGTTCCACATAAAGCTGTGGTAGCTTTCAGGATGCTCTACAGGCAGTCCCACATATTCGTCCATATTGAATGTCACCACATTCTGGAAACTGATGAGGCCCTTCTTGTTCAGCTTGATAAGATGCTGATAGAGACCCAGCGGTGAACTTCCTGTGGGGCAGCCCAGCACGAAAGGACGGTCGGCAGTGGGCTTGAAGTCGTTGATTTTTTTGGCAACATAGTTAGCTGCCGCTACAGACATCTCGTCGTAGTTTTTTGCAATTAATACGCGCATAATTGTTTTGTTTATTAATGACTAAAAATATATTGATGTTAAAAACCTTCTGTGGCTAGGAAGCGGATGCGCATAAGGCGGATTTCTTCTTCGGTATAGTCTGGGTCGTCCTCGAACTCGCTGTAAGCGTCTTCGAGCGAATCGCTTTCAGCATCGTGCCAGTAATCCATCAGCACGTCTTGATGTTCCTGTTCAATGTTAGCGTCAATATAGTAGTCGATGTTAAGTTTTGTTCCTGACGACAGGATGTGTTCCATCTCCGTAATCAAATCGCTCATCGAAATGCCTTTCCCTTGTGCAATGTCCTCGAGAGGCATCTGACGGTCAATAGCTTTGATTATGTACACCTTGAGTCCCGACTTGTTGACAGCGGAACGAACAACAATGTCTTGCGGACGCTCAATTTCATTATCCTCTACATACTTTTTTATTAAATCGACAAATGGCTGTCCATTGCGCTGTGCCTTTGCGATTCCCACACCAGTACAGCGGCTAAGTTCCTCAATTGTACAAGGATACTGTATTGTCATATCTTTCAGCGATCGGTCTTCAAAGATGACATATGGTGCAAGATTCTCCTTTTGGGCTATGGAACGGAGCAGCCCTTTGAGCTGAATATAAAGCGTTTCGTCGCCAGCTGCGGATCCTCCACCGCCAGCAGCAAGTTCTTCGTCATCGTCGTCGCCATTGCCCGTATTGGCATAGTCGTGGTCGCAAGGAACCATCAACGTATAGGGATTCTTTATATACTTGTATCCCTGCGGCGTAAGCTTCAAAACGCCGAACAATTCAATCTCCTTGACGAGAAGTTTCTCAATGACGGCCTGACGTATAACGGCTTTCCAGTATAGCTCGTCACGGTCTGTACCCTTGCCGAACTGTTCGAGCAGATGATGCTTGTAGATGCGGGTGTGTGCATTGGAACGCCCCATAATGACATCCACTATTTCCTGTGCCTTGAAAGCTTGCTTCATAGCGATGATGGTTTCAAGCACATAGACCATCTCCTCTTTGGTTTCCACACGCGGCTTGGGATGCAGACAGTTGTCGCAATTGCCACAGTTTTCCTGGTTATATTCCTCGCCAAAATAGCGAAGGATATTCATTCTGCGACACATAGAACTCTCGGCATAGGATACAATCTCCTGCACCAACTGGCGCGCCATTTCCTGTTCTGTGATATTCTTGTCAGTGAAGAATTTGTATAATCGCTCGATATCGTGTTCCGAATAGAAAGCAATGCATTTGCCCTCACCGCCGTCGCGACCGGCACGACCTGTCTCTTGATAATATCCTTCAAGACTTTTGGGTATGTCGTAATGTATAACGAAACGAACGTCGGGCTTGTCAATACCCATACCAAAAGCGATGGTGGCCACTATGACATCGACCTCTTCCATAAGGAATTTGTCCTGATTCTCTGCACGTGTTTTGGCATCCAAACCCGCGTGGTACGGCAACGCCTTGATGCCATTGATTACCAGCAGTTCGGCGAGTGTCTCTACCCTTTTGCGTGTCAGGCAGTAGATGATACCGCTTTTGCCTGAGTTTTCCTTTATGAATTTGATAATTTCCTTATGCAACGCAAGGGTTTCTGCCGGTTTCGGACGCACCTCATAATAAAGGTTCGGACGATTGAAACTGGAGACAAAAAGCTGCGCATTCTCCATCTGCAAATTCTTGATGATGTCCTGCTGCACTTTTGGCGTAGCCGATGCCGTAAGCGTAAGCAACGGCACCTTGCCATTGATCTGGTTGATGGCGTTGCGGAGACGACGGTATTCGGGACGGAAATCGTGACCCCACTCCGAGATACAGTGTGCTTCGTCAATTGCAAAGAAACTTATGTCAAGCTGTTTCAGGAATTCAACGGTCTCTTCTTTCGAAAGTGTTTCAGGGGCTACATACAAGAGCTTTGTGCCACCGCGCAGAAGGTCTTCTTTAACTTCAGTGATTTGCTGTTTGTTGAGTGAAGAATTGAGGAAGTGAGCCACAGCATCGTGACCAGATGTATAGCGTACGGCATCGACTTGGTTTTTCATCAATGCTATAAGAGGAGATACCACTATGGTCGTACCTTTAAGCAGCATTGCCGGCAACTGGTAGCAAAGCGATTTGCCGCCACCTGTCGGCATAATGACGAAGGTGTCATTGCCAGCAAGTAGACTTTGGATAATCTTCTCCTGGTCGCCTTTGAAATTGTCAAAGCCGAAAATCTCTTTTAGTTTTTGTCGCAAATCAATATTCGCCATCAAATACTTTTTTTGCAAAAGAAGCGTTAATAGTTGTAATAATAGTTTTACAAAGTTACGTAATTTTTTAAAAACTGCAAAATATTTTTTGAATCAGGAGTGATAGAAAAGACTAAAAATATTATATATCAAACAATTGACAATATTAAAAAAGCCATCGGACTGGTGGTCTACAACATAGGTGGCGCTTTTGTCAAAGCCGTCGAAACACTTTTTTTGACCAAAGGAAGGGTGCATATTCTTATGGTTCAATACTAAATAAGCAATAACACCTTCATATAGGGCAAAATATTTGATTTTTCCAACCTTCAAAATCTGCAAAAGTGGAACTTAGAACTGAATTAGTCGAAAAAAAATACAGACAGCGCACCGTCGTCAAAGGCGTGTCGGTAAGTGTCAAACAGGGACAGATTGTCGGACTTTTAGGACCTAATGGTGCAGGCAAAACAACAACCTTTTATATGATTGTGGGTATCATCAAGCCCAATGAAGGACGTGTATTTATAGACAACAAAGACATCACCGACTTGCCTATGTATCGCCGTGCCCAGATGGGTGTAGGCTATCTGGCTCAGGAAGCATCGGTATTCCGCCATATGACGGTGTCCGAGAATATAATGTCTGTTCTTGAATTCCAACCCAATTTGACACGTGAAGAACGAGAGGCCAAACTGAACAGCCTGCTTGATGAATTCGGTCTGCGTAAGATTAAGGACAGCAAAGGCATACAGCTTAGCGGCGGCGAACGCAGACGCACCGAAATAGCCCGCGCCTTGGCAACCAACCCCAACTTCCTTTTGCTCGACGAACCTTTCGCAGGCGTCGACCCCATAGCTGTACAGGACATCCAAGACATTGTAGCACATCTGAAATACAAGAATATAGGCATTCTTATTACCGACCATAATGTCAACGAGACGCTGCGTATCACCGACTATGCCTACCTGCTTTACGAAGGAAGTGTGTTGCACGAAGGCGATCCGGAAATTATGGCCAACGACCCTGACGTACGCGAGAAATATCTAGGCCGTGACTTTGTATGGAACGGGAAGAAACAGACACAGGCAATTTAAGCCACTACCACCCTGCTTTCAACACGACAAACTACGTAGCGCGAGAATTCATACAACAAATACAGCGGCAGTGCTACAATACTCATTGTGAACACATCAGTCGAGGGAGTTATGAATGCTGCCAACACCAAAACAACAACAAAAGCCACCTTACGATACCGTTTCAGGAACGACGATGTCAAAACCCCAATTTTTGCAAAGAAATAAGCCACAATAGGCATTTCAAAGACAATACCCATAACAAGCATCAAACCTAAAAAGGTGCCGATGTATGAACTTAGCGAAATTTGATTCACTATTCGTTCACTGACCTGATAGTTGGCCAAAAAATTGAAAGTGACTGGGAAAATAATAAAGTATGCCAACGCCAGCCCAAGGAAAAACTGGAAAAAGAAAGCCACTATGGCAAAGCGCGCCGGACGTTGTTCGTTGCTGTAGAGTGCAGGCTTGACAAAAAACCACAACTCCATAATAATATAAGGCATCGCTATAACGGCAGCAATGTAGAACGAAACGCTGAGGTGTGTCATCAGTTGTGCGGCAAGGTTAATGTTTATCATATCGATATTCCCCAACCGAGGACACAGACTTTCGATGCCCGTAAGCTCACCCAAACGGCACATCAAGCGATAAGTGATAAAATCAGCATCGCCAGGTGCCAAAATCACTCTGTCAAAGACAAAGTCCTTGAGACAGAACACAGCAATGGCAAGACCAAACACCACGACAAGGCATCGTATCAAAGCCCATCGCAGTACCTCGACGTGACCCCAAAAATTCATCGGCAGGGGTTATTCTTTATCGTCTTTTTTCGCCTCGTCGTTGCTTGCGGCGGACTTTATTTCGTCCTCGACGCTGTTCACAGCGTTTTTGTATTCTTTGACACCCTTGCCCAAACCTTTCATTAGCTCAGGTATTTTTTTGCCGCCGAAAAGAATCAAAACAGCGAGTACGATGAGTATTATCTCCGGTGCGCCTAAATTTAACAGTACCATAATATTAGGTGTTATTGATTTAATCGATTGTCCTCAGGTGCTGCTATCCAGATAATCAGATACATCCAGAATCCCAGCGAGCCACAAATCAGTGCTACAAGGAAAAGAATGCGTATCACCGTAGGATCCACATTCAGATACTTGGCAACACCGCCGCACACACCGGCAATTCTCCTGTCGGTGGTGCTGCGGGTCAGTTTTTTATAGCCTTCTTCCATTTTCTTATATTTTATTATTCAGCAGAATGGGCATTAGCGTTGGCGTCCACTCTCTTTATCATTCCCTGCAGGGCTGTGCCAGGACCAACCTCAATAAACTCTTCAGCACCGTCCTTCAGCATATTTTGAACCGTGGCTGTCCAGCGCACCGGCGAGGTCAACTGTTTGTTGAGATTAGCCTTTATCTCGTCAGGGTCGCAAACAGGCATTGCATTGACATTCTGATAGCAGGGGCATATAGGTTGGTGGAATGCCGTTTTCTCGATGGCAGCGCTGAGCTCGACACGGGCAGGCTCCATCAGAGGCGAGTGGAAAGCACCACCTACCGCCAACGGCAGTGCACGGCCCTTGGCTTCTTTCACCTTCTCGCAAGCCTGGTTGACACCTTCAATTGTGCCGCTGATAACCAGCTGGCCGGGGCAGTTGTAGTTGGCAGCAACCACCACTTCGCCCTCTATCGAAGCGCAGATATCCTCTACTGTTTTGTCGTCGAGTTTCAGCACAGCAGCCATCGTCGACGGATGAGCCTCGCAGCATTTCTGCATAGCGTTGGCACGGGCAATGACCAAACGCAGACCGTCTTCGAAACTCATAGCTTTTGCAGCCACCAGTGCCGAGAACTCGCCCAGCGAGTGGCCTCCAACCATATCGGGCTGGAACTTATCGCCCATATAGGCAGCCAGGATAGTGGAATGCAGGAAGATGGCAGGTTGCGTCACCTTGGTTTGCTTCAAGTCCTCGGGGGTACCGGCAAACATCAGGTCGGTGATGCGGAAGCCGATAATATCGTTGGCCGTCTCGAACATATCGCGACACAGCTTGTTACCATCATAGAGGTCTTTGCCCATTCCTACGAACTGGGCTCCCTGACCGGGGAAAACGTATGCTTTTTTCATCGTATGTATTTATTTTTCAGTTTGTATAATTTTGATTATCTCCTTCAAATCTATCAGTCTCAGCACCATAGCAAGTCCCACGGCTACCGCCGCCACCACCGAAAGCGCTATCCACCACTTCAGATGCGGCGTGAAGAACGTGCACCCAACTATGGCTAACGTAAAAAACAGCAGTTTTAGTATGTAGCCGACCGAAGGTTTTAGTTTAAATATCCTTACAGCGGCCACCACCTGCGCCACAGCCATAAAGCTTTGTGCCGTCAGCGCCGCCCACGCACTGCCTGCCGCTCCCCAGCGTGGAATGAGCAGCACGTTGATCAAGGCATTGACCGCCAACGATGTGGCAGCGAAGACGTTAAGGCTCTTCAGCCTGCCTGCCGCCGTCAACAGCGTGCCGAAGACGTATGTCGTCGAGATAGGTATTATGCAGAACACCACCACGCGGAACACTCCCGCATAGTCGCCCACATTGTCGTCATAGAACAGCGCCATCAGCTCGCCGTCCATACTAGCAAGGGCGCAAGAGGCGGTGACGGCAAAGACCATCATCATCGAGAACATCATCCGCACCGTGTCGCCCAGCTCGCGGCTCGCCTCCCCTGCCCTCGTCATCTTCGAGAATATCGGCAGCAGCGGCACCGACACAAGATAGGCTATCATCGTCAAAGCGTCGAGCAAACGGAACGCACCGGCATAGACGCCCGCATTGAAGTCGCCTGCACCGTCAGGCGAAAGCAGCTGCAGCAACACGGGGTCCAACCTGTTGTAGCTGGCCATCAGCAGCACCAGCAGCGCAAACGGAAGACTCTTCTTCAGTATGGCATACGTGAAAGGCTTGTTCCAGTGCAGCTTGCGAAGGCCTGTCTTGCGCGCCAACACCCAAAACGCCAACCCCGCGGTGACAATATAGGCCGCTGTCTGCGCATAGACAAACTTGAATATCGAAATGCCACCGCCAAACGGTGCCCAAAGCATTGTGCCGCAGATGACTATCATCAATATGCGGTCCATAACACTTAGCAGGCTGTCCCACTTGAACAGCAGCAACCCTTCGAAATTGCTGCGCAGATAGAGTATCATCGAACCGAGGAACTGATTGAAACTCAGCCACGCCAGCAGCTTGAACTGCGTAGCCCCATAACCCAGTAGTGCCCCGACGCTGAACGTCACTACAACATACAACGCCAGCAGCATCAGCTTGATACTCAGTATGCCTGACAGGTGCTTGCCGATAAGCTTGGGATACTGCGCAATATTGCGCGTATTGAAGTTGGTCACGCCCAGGTCAAGCAGGATGTTGAATATGTAAGTGAGGTTGAAAATGGCAATATAGAAGCCGTACATCTCGGTGCCCACGGCATTCTGCACTCCGACCTCGATGCCGAGCAGCCAGAACGGTTTGACCAGCAGATTTGCCAGCAAAACCCAGAACAATCCCGTTAGCAGCGACTTCTTCATTTCGACAACTCCAATTTCTCTTCAAAATCCCAATTGGCACGAATGTCCAGTGTCTTAGGCAGATACACCACGCGCTCGGGCTGGACTCCGGCAGCGAAATTGCCTGTGTCCCACTTGCCGTTGCGGTTTTCGTCCACTATGGCACGAACACGGTATTTGCCTGGTTTCAAGTGCGGGAAAAATGTCTTGATTACATTTGTATATGCATTCTCCGAGACCACTACCGTTCCCTTCTCGTCAAGCAACTGAACAATAGCTATATAATCGGGCGGCAACAGCAGAGTGGTGTCCCTAATCTCCACCGTCAGATTGCCGTATTCTTCCGCCTTTGTAACGCTGACAGCCACACTCAACGAATCATTGCCCTTTCCATAAATATCTTTGAAACAACCCTTTGAAACCACTACTTCGTACTTCTCGCCCTGTTTGAAGTCATACACAATTCTCGCCTTCATCAAGCCACTGTCCACCACAACAGCACAATACATCAGGCTGCTGTCCTTCAAGCATTTGACCTGCACTAATGAGTCCCTTGCCCCACTTTCGCCGCCAAGTGGTGTATTGAACACCAAAGACAATGTATCAAAGAAAGGCAATGTCTTGTGATTCAGATTCATCTCTAAGCCGCTGCCAAGCTGCATCTGGGCCATTGCTGTTCCCTTGCCCTTTTTGGGACGCCACCGCAGCTGCAACGTGTCGGCAATGCCCGATTTGTCGCTCACCACAAGCCGCAGCGAGTCGCACTTTTCACGAAAAGTCCACAGTGTCAGCGTGTCGCGTCTGGCATTAAGCCGCCACATTACCTTCTCGCCACCTGCATCAACAACAGGCGCCTCCATCGGCAGAAGTGTCGTCAGTCGCACCTTGCCCGACGCCGTGAAATCGCTGCCCGTGACGCGCTGCTTGTCGGCATTGGGGGTAAATATCAGCAGTTCTACAGGCTCCGTGTCGGCGGAACTGCGCAGAACGGAATCCACCATCACACTGTCTTTCATATTCTTCGATTCAACCTCTCCCATCGCAAAAGCCACACTCTCACCTGGCTCTATATGCTGGTTCTTATTCTCGTCAACCACAGCGAAAATCCTATACTTACCAGGAGCCATATAGTTGAAAACGAACGAACCATCTTTGTTGCAGCGTGTGGCATAGGCCAGCTTGGGCGCAGTTGCAGCGCTGTCGCCATATGTCGCCATAAAACGCTCAGCGTCAGCCAGCGACATCAGCCAAACACTCACAGCCTCTTCGCGCGGCTCGAAAGTCATCGCGTCGACAACACGTCCGCGCACGGTCATACTGTCGATATAACTGCCCGTCGAGAAGACATATTCGAGCGAAGGCAACAGATTGCCCTCGTTGAAGTCGGCTATAGCATCCTTGAACTGAAACAGATAGGTCGTGTTCTCAGCCAGAGTGTCCTTGATCTTGACTTGCACGCCACGCCCTTTTGTCTTGATTTCGGGCTTGTTTTTAAGAGGTGGCGACACAAGTACATTGTTGTCGGCATCCTTCAGTACAACATACTCGTCGAACTCTATATAGAACTGATTGTCCGCAAAACTGAGCGTACGGTTGTCGGGCACTGTCCGTTTCTGAACCGGCGGCGTAACATCCTTAGGACCGCCGGTCGGCATACCCTGCTTGGCACAGCCTGTCAACAGTACTGCGAGAAGAAAAAAAATCGACAAAAAATGTTTATGATGCATTTGCTATGTTTCAATAATAAATAAATATAACGGCAGATAACTTCACATATTGCCCGAAATCATAAAAAGTCAAAAAAAAGCATTTACGCAAAATAAAAACCACACGATGCCGTTAATATGGCGTGCTTATAAAATTTCAAGATGTATTTGAGGGCTTCAACCTAACGGTCGAAGCCTTTTTTAATATCTAGCCAGACTTTCCCCCAGTTGCGACCATCTACCAGACAGTCATTTTACCCGGAATTGAATCGATACTGGAAATGACTGACAGCAAAACTGTTGTGTATGTTTCTGTTTCACGATGATTCAAAAGTTTCAAATAGGTGCAAAAACACTGTTTTCGGTATACATTCCCTGGCATATGTACAGTACTTGTACAGTACTTGTACAGTATATGTACGCTTCTGAAGCGTACACATACTGTACATATACTGTACAAGTACTGTACATATGCCTTTGAAGGTATATGCTATGCACCTTTTTTGTACCTAAAAAGACACCGTGAAACACCGGTGCCCGCAACTTGCTGGTTCACATTTTACAACCGTTTTTGAAGGAATTTGGTTGGCAACACCTTCCGGAGCAGATTTGCCAGTGCTGCATTGCCGGTGCGACACACCCCGGCATTTTACGCGCCAACACCCTGTCTTGTATTGTATTACGCAAAACATCATCCTGATTTGACATTTTTATTGTGCAAATTATGGGCCCCTTTGTCATAAAAAGTATTTTTTTTCGTAAATTTGCAAACTGTAGCAGCAGTCATAATTCACCACAAAAGGCTGCAAATCAAACAAACAGTATTTAATATGGACAACAATATAAAGAAAAAGATCGACGAGATAGTCAACGAGATCAGCAACATCAACGACCTGAACATCAAGCACGCTGTTCTGACCTATATGGAACAACAAGCGGGCTTTATGCTTTGGCAGATGGAGGACGAGAAACATATTGACAACGACTCTCATAACGTATGAAAAACCATTGGCATAAATGTTGTTTGACGCTGCTGCTGGCTTTTGCGGCCCTACTATGGTGCGGCTGCAAGGGTGGTTACAGTTTCACTGGCGCTTCCATCCCGCCGAATGCCAAAACCATATCGGTCAGCACGTTCCCCAACTATGCCACCACTGTCAATCCGCAGTTGAGCCAGAAGCTGACAGACGACTTGCGTAATCTTTTTTCGTCGCAAACCAGCCTCAATGTCGTCAACGGCAACGCCGACCTTGAAGTTTCAGGCGAGATAACGTCATACGTAACCCGCGCCGCGGCTCTTTCGGCCAACGACGAGGTGTCGATGAACCGCTTGACAATCACCATCAAAGTGAAGTTTGTCAACAACTGCGACCCCGATGCCAATTTCGAGCAGTCGTTTTCACGCTACCGCGACTATAATGCGCAGCTCAATTTCTCATCGGTGGAAAACACGCTTATGGGTGAGATTGTCAGCGAATTGTGCGACGATGTATTCAACAAGTCGGTAGTAAACTGGTAATCTATTTCTCGCCCAATGTCGAATCGAAATATCAAAAACAATATTCATATTATTATCGGCTGGGCTATTGCAGCATTGGGCACCGCTGTTTATTTGCTTACGCTCGAGCCGACAGTAAGTTTCTGGGACTGTGGCGAGTTCATAGCCACGTCACAGGGCTTGCAGATTGGGCATCCTCCAGGAGCACCCCTCTACCAACTTTTGGCTCATTGCTTTATGCTTTTTGCCGGTGGCAATCCACAGACCGTGGCGTGGTGGAGCAACGCTTTGTCGGCAGTAGCTGGCGGACTGACGGCAATGTTCTTGTTTTGGACACTGCTACGCATCATCAACACCTTGGGCAACAAAGCTCCGCGATGGAAACGCATAGTCGCCGCGACATCGGGTGCCTTGTGCTACTTGTTTTGCGACACCGCCTGGTTTTCAGCTGTCGAAAGCGAGGTATACAGCCTTTCGATGCTTTTCTCTTCTGCAATCGTTTGGGCTACAATACGCTGGTGGCAGAGCGACGAAGAGGATGGCAGCACTCGATGGCTGATGCTTATTGCTTTGCTTGCAGGTCTTTCTGTAGGCGTTCATCAGTTGAGCCTGCTAACGATGCCGATGGTGGCACTAGTCTATGTTTTTAAACGTCACGAAAGGCGCACACGTGAAACAAGTGAAAGTGATTCGGACACCAGCATCAGATCTTCCCGCGTCATTCCGCTTGTCAAACACATTGCGCTTCTTCTGGCATTTTTCGCAATCGGTCTGACACCCTATCTCATTCTTCCGATCCGCGCAGCCGCCGACCCTCCAATCAACCAGGGCAACCCAAGTTCGTGGACGGCTTTCAAATCGTATATCTCACGCGACCAATACGAAAAGGCACCGCTACTCTATGGACGCTGTTTCAACTCGCCGATTGTGGCATTCAAAAAAGGCAGACCGGTCTATGCCAAAGAGATGGATATGCTGTTTCCACGTATGTGGAAGCAGCACGCCAACGCCGAGCTATACTATACCGACTGGACCGGCCGCCACGGCCGAATGGTCGAGGTTGACGGCAAAGAATACTACAAGCCTTCGTTTGGCGACAACTTGGTGATTTTCGGAGGCTATCAGCTGGGGTATATGTATTTACGCTATCTGATGTGGAATTTCTCCGGCCGATACGACGACCGGCAGGGCTTTGGCAATCTGCAAAAGGGACAGTTCATTACCGGAATACCCTTTGTGGACCGTCTTTATGTCGGTACAGCAGCCAAATTGCCACAATCGCTGCAGAATGCAGGCCACAACCGCTACTTCCTACTGCCATTGATAATGGGCATTATTGGTATTGTTGCTTTGGCTCGGCGCAACAAACGCATTTTTTGGATGTTGACGACACTGTTCCTTACATCGAGTGTGCTGCTGTCGATATATCTGAACCACCCTGTCTACGAACCGCGTGAACGCGACTATGCCTACGTGCTTTCGTTTTATGCGTTTGCAGTATGGATTGGTATCGGAGCCTACGCTATGCTTGTCAAGGTGTTCAAACGCAAATGGATGCAGCATCTGGTGAAACCGTTGCTTCCTGTCATTGTTATAGGTACGCCGCTGCTTATGGCAGCGCAGAACTGGGACGACCACGACCGTTCGGGGCGCTACATAGCACACGATGCCGCTGCCAACCTTCTGAATTCGTGCGACAAGGATGCCATACTCTTCACCGTTGGCGACAACGACACTTTTCCCCTGTGGTATATGCAGCAAGTGGAAGGATTCAGAACCGATGTCCAGATTGTGAACCTGTCTCTGCTGGGCAGCGACAACTACTGTGAATCTGTAAGAAAACAATTTCTGCAGCAAGGTTCCAATATCATTGTCGGCGACGACTGGCGCCAAACGGGTCCTTATCGTCGTATGAAAATGATTATGGAGAATAACTGTGGGCAACGGCCGGTTTATTTCAGCCACTATGCCGCCAATGGGCACAAGTCGACCTTCGGCACACGCCTGCAGCTGAGTGGAATGGCTTATTGTCTATGCGACACCGTGCCAAGCGACAGTATTGACCTAAAAGCCTCCTACTGTCTGATGACATCGCGTCTGAAATGGCATCCACTTGAGAATGTCTATATCGACGAGACTTCTTTATCGTTCTTGCGGCAGTATTGGGACGATGCGTTGCTTGTGGCCGAAAAACTGGCCAAATCGGGCAGACAGAACAAAGGTAAAGATGTGCTTGATGTCACCTATTCATATATTCCACTGAGTATTATGAAGAGTCCGCATCTTTTCTATCGCGCTTCGAAAGCCTACGCTTTATGCGGCGACAGCGTCCGTTCCGACGCTATGATGAGCCAAGCGCACAGAATTCTATACCAGCAACTTGAATACTATTTCACTATGCCTGCGCATATGCGCAAATACATACCCTACACAGTATCGCCTCTGATGGCACTGCAGGACAGCATAGCGATTCAGAACAAATAATTCTGTCGCTTATAACCATATGCGCATTAGCACAGAATAATGGCACTGCGGCACAGTATAAATAAAGAAATAGTGAAGGGTTTTTATTGCGGCAGCACTTCGGCGTTGCCGCTGACGAGATAGGCTCGGTTGCTTTGCAGCTCGATGCAGTGGTAGCGTGTGCGGCGTTTTTCGACCGAGCGGAACAACATTTGGGGACGCGACTTAATGCGGAAGAGCGACCCTTCAGGCAAATCCCTGAGCAGCAGCGATGTGGTTGTTTCTGATGGGCTGTCGATAGCTTTCAGACGCCGTTCCAACTCGTTGCCTGCAGCGCGGTTCAGCGGAATTCTGGATGTGTATTTTTTCAGTAAGGGATAGATTTCCTTAGGAAAGTGGCCGTCGTTGTAGTACTGCACCAGCAACTCGCGGTACTGCTGCTGCCATTCGTGGCCGTGGGGCTGCACCGCACGGCCATATTTGAGGAAGGTGTTCAGATGCGCCATCTCGTGCAGAAGCACCAGCAGGAACAGATGCGGCGACAGGTCGCCGTTGACGCTTATTTCGTGAAAATTGTGTCGCGGTTGCGGCATACGGTAGTCGCCAAGCTTGGAGGTGCGCTGTCGTTTGATGTGGAAGCGGACGCCATTGGCAACGATGTAATCAAAAATCGGGTCGACGGCAGAGAAGGGCAGGTAGCGTCGCAGAATGGACTTATACTCTTCCTCGCTGGCCATAGGTGATTGAGGATGTGAAGTCTATGGTGCTGTCCAGATGCCTTTCGGTGAAGGTTGGGCAGTTGCATTTGCGGCTTTTGCGGTGTTTGGACATATGTACACCCTTGCGGCTGCAGGCAGTCAAGAGCAGAGAGGCGACAAGTATTGCTGCCGCTGCGGTTCTCAGTATGTTAGCTCTATTTTTCATACAGGCATAACGCCGTAAAGGTGTTTTTATTGCGGGAAGTGACTTATGCGGTCGGCATCGATGCGCTCGCCGCTTTCGGGAGCACCCATATCGATTAAGGGGCTTCTACTTCGTGGCATACCTACAATCATTACAGGAATCTGCCCCATTAATTTAGCAGTCTTAAGTAAAACAGCCGCGCCGATGTTTAGAGTGTCGGTGTTGAGGTTTAAGGTTGTTCTCTGAGTGGCGTATCCAATATTTGCGAATACTACCTCGTATTTCCCTTTAGGTACGTGGATGGTGAAGTTACCGTCAAAGTCGGTATGTCCTCCGCTGATTACTATGTCGTTTTTGTCTTTAAGAACGACACTTGCATACATCAATGGCTCGCCAGTCGCACTGTCGATTATACTGCCTTTGAAGATGCAGGTATCCGATTTCGAGGGGTTTATATCGGGAATGGTCTTGGTGTGGTTTTGATGGTCGGGTGCTACATCCTGTGCCGCTGCCGTAAGGGTGCCGCCAGAGATGCCCAACGTAAGGCCGGCGATAACGGCAGCCTTGCCCATAACGGTGCGCAGGGTGAGCTCGCGCTCCAGATACTGCAGTTCAGCTTCGCAGCGCGGGCAGGTGCCTTCGCATTCGCCTTCAAATGTACATTCGGGGATATCGAGATCAATACCGTTGTCGCGTGCTATGCCACGGCGTATCTCTTTCAGCTGGTTGCAGATATTTTTTCCGCGATTCATAATACAGGGTTTTAGATTTTGGCTCGTCGTACTGTGAAGGCCACGACAAGGGTTGAAAGCAGCGTTACGACAAGGAATGTGGCTACGAAATCGACGAGACGCATTGCCACAGGGAAAGCATCGACGACGGCATTGGCGCCAAGCTTGACAATGCCGAAATGCTGCTGCAAAAGACAGGTTATAAGCCCCAGAAGCAGTCCCGCGACAACACCGACCAAAGCAATGAGTATACCTTCGGTGAAGAAAACACGGCGTATCTGCACACCGTCCATTCCAAGAGCACGCATCGTGGCGATATCCTTGCGCTTGTTGATGATGAGCAGCGACAGCGAAGCTATGAGGTTGAGTGTAGAGATCAGCACAATAAGCGACAGTATTAGGAAGACGCCGAGACGCTCGGAGCGGAAAATCTTGTAGTATAGCGGCTTCTGGTCGAAGCGGTCTTTGACGGTGTAGTTGTCGCCGAGCAGACTGCGCAGCTGGCGTTTGACGCTGCCGAGCTGTTTGGAATCGCTCAACGTCACTGCCAGAGCTGTGACTTCGTCGGGAGCGTAGGACATAAGATGACGGACAAAACGGATGTCGGCTACAACATACAGGTTGTCAATCTCTTCCTGAATGCGAAAAGCACCGGCAGGAAACGCATAGCCATTGTTGAAAGCCTCGTCCATCGAGAAACCTATCGACGACGTGCCGCGTTTGGGAATATGAATTGCCAGCGGCGTATTGGTCATCGAGTTGATTCCCATACGAATCATAATATTCCACCCCATCAGCAGGAAATCCTGATATACCGTATCCTCGCCATCAAGGAACGACTCTCTCAGCAGGTATTCGCCTTCGGCAATCATAGTGTCCAGACCACTGGCAGCACCATAGCTCCCGTCGACACCGCGCAACTGTACGATAGCCTCAGCCTGGCGCAGCGTTAGCCAGGCATTCTCCTCTACAATCTGCGACACCTGCTCCACCCCGTCGGTGCTGCAGAGTGCGTCATAGTCTATCGCCGAGGTGTGGAACGTCTTACCCTCGGCAGGTTCTATAAGCAGCTCAGGGTCAAAGACATTGAACAGCGACTGCGTCAGCAGTCCTATGCCGTTGTATACCGACATAACAACGATCAGCGCCAAGGTGCTGACGGTGATGCCGACCAGCGAAATCCACGAAATAACGTTGATGATGGTCTTCTCCTTGCGCGAGAACAGATAACGGCGTGCTATAAAAGTCGAAAGCTTCAAGACTTCAAAAGCTTTTCGATGTTTTCGATATAGTCGAGCGAATCGTCGAGATAGAATTCAAGATTGGGGATGATGCGCAGCTGCTTGCCTTCGCGCAGCCCCAGACGGCGGCGTATGTCGGCAGCGTTGGTCAAAATGGCATCGATGACCGTCTGCTTGGTGGCCTTGGTGCCCTCCGGCGTGGCAGGCGTCACTGGCATATCGCCCACAGGGAAGATGCTGATATATGCGCGGGCGATCGACAAGTCACTGGTTACGCGCACTTTGGTTACAGTGATGAGCGAATTGCCGATACGGGGTTTCATCTCTTTCAGGAAAATGTCGCCCAAATCCTGCTGAATAAGTCTTGAAATCTTGTTCTGACGAGTCGAGTCCATAGAATCAAATATTTAGAAGCGTACACCCAAACGGATGGGAATAAAGGTGGCTTGCTGGGTGTAGGCAAAAGCCAGTTCAAGATATAGGCTCAGATAGTTGCGCTCCATATTGCGGTACTCGTAGCGGAAAAACCAGTTGAGGCCTGTCGACAACTCGATATAGGGTGTCAGCGTGTTGCCGTTGGGCGAGTCGGCCATCAGGTAGCTCGCACCGGCTTTGGCGCCTACCATCGGCGACCATTCGACATCGAGCGGACGGTAGTCGAAATCGACAAAAGCCATAGGGCAGAGCCATCCGTTGGCAAACTTGCCCTGCATAATCTCCTTGGGTACAGCCACATAGTTGCAGCCCAGACCAAGACCCACGAAGAAGTCCTGCTTGATATTGACACCGTTGACGACACTGACACCGGCAGCGTGCTGCAGGTCGTCGATATAGTAGCCGTTGGGACCCTCGTTGCCAAGGTTCATCACAAAAGGCATATAGCCCACTTCGGCCTTGAACATATACTCATAATCCGAGCGATCCTGACGGAATTGGGCCGCGGCATTAAACGCAACAGCAGTGGCCATAACAGCCAAAAGCATCTTTATTTTTCTCATATTGTGCTAATTAATTGTCGTTAAACGTGCATTATATCACAGCTGTATAATTGTGCAAAAATACGTAAATATTTTTAATTGCAAGAAAAAAAGATGTTCCAGAAACGTTTTTTCGGCCATTCGCCTACCTTTTCAGCAGTCAGGATGCAACTCTGGAGTTTAGTCTATTTCCTCACCAGCCGTTGGACAGTCATACCGGCTGTTGTTGCCTTCTTTATCCCAATTCGGTCATTGGGATTTATGTCAGTTTACCCCGAGAGGGGTCGGACAAAGATAGCCGGCCGTTGAAACGGCTGGTAGTAAAGTATTTGTATTTTTCGAAGCATACATATACGGTACAAGTACCGAATTAGTCATCTGAAAGGGTTGGATTTCAACAAGTTGCGAAACAAGCGTTGTTTGGCAAAGACTAGTCATATGGTTGATTCTATGATATTTAATCAAAACAGGTCATCGAAACTACAGTAAAATATGTCTCATTCCTTTCAGTCCGTTTATGAAACATCGACGTTCTGGTTTTGTTTTGGAGAAAACAATCTGATTCTATGTGTTTTTAATTATTGCCCTGTTTTTTGTGAGCCGGAATGATTTTTTTTGCGTAAATTTGCAAAGCTTTTGAGCGACCTCCATACGTGTAAGACATTGACAACCAAATCGAAGCCGAAACACGATGTGTTGTGTTTGCCACAAAGCCGGAATTGCAATGAGTAACCAATACCAAGAACGCAGCGCGGTGGTCCGCATCATTTTCATTACGGTGGGTATAATATTCATCGTAAGGCTGGCGTTTATGCAGGTGTTCGACAGCGAATACCGCCGTCTGGCCGACCAGCAGGCGTTGCGCCCCATCACGCAGTATCCGGCCCGCGGCCTGATATACGACCGCAATGGGGAATTGCTGGTTTACAACGAGGCTGTGTACGACCTGATGGTTATCCCGAGGATGACGAAAGGTTTGGATACCAATATGTTTTGCCGTGTAATGGGCATCACGCGCGACGAATTCGATGCTCGTATGAACAAGGCTCGCAAGTACTCGACCTATTCGCCGTCGGCGTTTATGAAGCAGGTGTCGAAGGAGGAGTACGGCTCGTGGCAGAACCATCTGTACAAGTTCCACGGCTTCTATGTGCAGCAGCGCACACTGCGAGTGTACGACAAGCCCATTGCGGCGCACGTGCTGGGCTATGTTGGCGAGGTGGACAAGGACGACATCAAAAACGACAAATACTACA
The DNA here is from genome assembly GCA_016283175.1 of Bacteroidales bacterium. Classification (GTDB taxonomy): domain Bacteria; phylum Bacteroidota; class Bacteroidia; order Bacteroidales; family P3; genus Colimorpha. Next base: position 17,712 of record JAEEMK010000091.1, on the reverse strand, counting down.
AACAGGGCGACTACATAGGCAAAAGCGGTCTGGAAAGGTCGTATGAGGAGGTGCTGCGCGGTGTCAAAGGCAAGCGCATTATGCAGGTGGATGTCTACAACCGCCAGATAGGTTCATATATGAACGGTGCCCACGACACAATTGCCATCGAGGGCGGCAACCTCTACACCACCATAGATGCCGAGCTGCAGGAGTATGCCGAAGGCCTTATGGCCAACAAACGCGGCTGCATCGTGGCCATCGAGCCATCCACTGGCGAGGTGCTGGCAATGGTCAGCGCGCCGGGCTACGATCCCAACCTGCTGGTGGGACGCGTGAGAGGCGAGAACTATTTGAAGCTGGATTCGGACGTGAACAAGCCTATGCTCAACCGGGCGCTGATTGGCCAGTATCCGCCAGGATCGATCTTCAAGGTGGCACAGGCTATGGTGGCTCTCGACCTTGGTGTCATCACGCCACAGACAGGCTTTGTGTGCGACAAATCGCTGGTGGGGTGCCACAACCACCCGTCGGCGCGTTCGGTGCAGGAAGCCATCAAGATGAGCTGCAACCCGTACTTCTACCAAGTGTACCGTCGTGTTATTCAGCAGGGTAAATACAAAAACATTTACAAGGATGCGCAGTATGGTCTTACGGTATGGGACGACTATATGCACCGCTTCGGCTTCGGCCAGAAGCTGCCCATCGACCTGCCTCGCGGCGGTATGTCGAGCGGCAACATCCCCGACACGGCGTTCTATAACGACAAAAGGTGGTATGGCCGCGACAAATGGGCTTTCTCGACCATCTATTCGAACAGCATCGGCCAGGGCGAGGTGACGGTGGTGCCGATACAGATGGCCAACCTGGCCTGCATTGTTGCCAACCGTGGATACTACATCACGCCGCACCTGGTGCGCTACTACGGTCCCGACTCGACACGCAACGAGGAGTTTTACACCAGGCACGAGACCGGCATAAAGCCTGCCTATTTTGAGATTGCCGCCAACGGTATGTACGATGTTGTGCACGCGGCCGGCGGAACGGCACGCCGTGCCAATATCCCCGACATCGACATCTGCGGCAAGACCGGCACCGCACAGAACATCGGCGACGACCATTCGGTCTTCATATCGTTCGCTCCCAAGAACAAGCCAAAAATCGCCGTGGCCGTCTATGTGGAGAATGCCCGCGGCGGCGGCGGATACTGGGCGGCACCGATTGCCAGTCTGGTGATAGAGAAATACATACGTGGAGAAGTGACGCGCAAGGATGTGGAGCGGATGTACCGCGAGGCCACACCCTGCCAAAAGCTGCCACTGCCAAGAACCATCAAAAAGAAAAGGAAATAATGGAAAACAAGATAGACTGGATATCCGTTGCGCTATATGCCTTCATCCTTATTTTTGGATGGTTCAACATCTATGCCGCCTGCTATGACGACGCGCACACGGCCGTTTTCGACCTTGCCACCAACCACGGCAAACAGCTGATGTGGATAGGCGTGGCGGCCATTGTCGCTCTGCTGATCACACACATAGACCCGCATATTTTCTCCTCGACGGCGTATTTGATATATGCCGGTGTCATAGGGCTGCTGATACTGACTCTGTTTATCGGCACGGCGACCAACGGCGGCCTGTCGTGGATAAAGATTGGCTCGTTCAAGTTCCAGTCGTCGGAGTTTGCCAAGTTTGCCACGGCGCTGGCGCTGGCAAAATATATGAGCGCCCTGGATCTCGACTACAGCCAGCTGAGGACAAAAATAATAGCGTGGACCATCATCCTGATTCCCGCAGGCATAATCCTGCTGCAGCACGATGCCGGGTCGGCACTGGTGTTTGGCAGTTTCCTGCTGCCGCTATACCGCGAGGGTATGTCGGCAAAGATACTTATTACCGGTCTTATAGCTGCCGTTCTGTTTGTCTTGGCTCTGCTGATCAACAAGTTCATCCTTGTCGGTGTTCTTGCCGCCATAGGTTTGTTTTACCTCTTTGTGTGGCTCAACAAACGCACACGGACGCACTATGTGTGGGTGACGGTGGCTTTTCTGGCCTGCACAGCTTTTATTTTCTCGGTAGACCTGGTATTCGACAAAGTGCTGGAGCCGCACCAACGCGACCGCATATACGTTCTGCTCGGGAAAACAGACGACACCAGCGACACCGGCTACAACGTGCACCAGTCGAAGATTGCTATCGGTTCGGGCGGCCTATTCGGCAAAGGGTTCCTGAACGGCACCATCACCAAGGCCGACTTTGTGCCTGAACAGGAGACCGACTTCATTTTCTGCACCGTCGGCGAGGAATGGGGCTTTATAGGCTCACTGGTGCTGATTGCAGCCTACATAAGCCTGCTGCTCAGGATAATAAGACTTGCCGAACGGCAGTATTCGAAGTTTTCGCGATTCTATGGCTACTCTGTGGCAAGCATACTTTTCCTACACTTTTTGATCAACATAGGTATGGTGCTTGGCCTGTTGCCTGTCATCGGCATCCCGCTGCCGTTCTTCAGCTACGGCGGCTCGTCGCTGCTGGCTTTCACCATACTGCTGTTCATATTCCTGCGTCAGGACCAGGAGCGCACCACACCAATTTAAACACAAGAAAATACAAACCATTCTATGGCAAACAAAAAAAATAACGAGGATCATTGTTCTTTCTGCGGCCGCCCCGCGTCGCAATGCTCTATGCTCCTTACCGGCATCGATGGATTTATATGCACAGACTGCATTGCGCAGGCCAATCTGATTATCAACGAACAGAACCACCAGCACAGCAAGAAGTTCAGTTCCACTGTGTCGGACATACCAACACCGGCGGAGATAAAGGCTCTTATGGACCAGTACGTCATTGGCCAGGACGAGGCCAAAAAGGTGCTTTCCGTGGCTGTTTACAACCACTACAAACGCCTTCGCTACTACGAATCGACCGGCAGCAAAAACGACGTTGAGATCGAGAAGTCGAATATCATACTGGTCGGCGAGACCGGCACCGGCAAGACACTTATGGCCAGAACCATAGCCCGTATGCTGCAGGTGCCCTTCTGCATAGCCGACGCCACAACGCTGACCGAGGCTGGCTATGTGGGTGACGATGTTGAGAACGTGCTGGTACGCCTGTTGCAAGCCGCCGACTACGATGTCGCTGCCGCCGAACGCGGCATCGTTTTCATCGACGAGATAGACAAAATTGCACGTAAAAGCGACAATCCCTCAATCACACGCGATGTATCGGGCGAGGGCGTTCAGCAAGCAATGCTGAAGCTGCTTGAAGGTGCCGTGGTCAACGTACCGCCACAGGGAGGCCGAAAGCACCCTGAACAACAGATGATACAGGTTAACACACGCAATATACTCTTTATCTCGGGTGGTGCCTTCGACGGCATAGAACGTGACATTGCACAGCGTATGAAATCGAACGTTATCGGTTTCAACGGAACAAAGACCCGCGAGGAAATCGACCGTCACAACCTGCTGCAATACATACTGCCTATGGACCTCAAAAAGTTCGGACTTATTCCAGAACTGGTGGGCCGATTCCCGGTGCTGACACACCTTGAGCCGCTGGATCGCGATGCATTGCGCCGCATCCTCACGGAACCCAAAAATGCCCTTGTCAAACAATACCAAGAACTGTTCAAAATGGACAATGTAACTCTTGAGTTCGACAAGGGAGCACTGGATGCAATTGTGGACACCGCCGTCGAGTATAAACTTGGAGCACGAGGACTGCGATCCATAGTGGAATCGATAATGAACGACCTGATGTTTGAGTTGCCATCGCACAAAGGTGAGAAAATACGCATAACCAAGAAGATGGCCACTGAAAAACTGAGCCGTTCGAAAATTGTCTCAAATTAAACTGGCAGAACGGAGCTTCACATTTTAAACAATCAGCAACGCTATCGCTGGACAGCTTTGTAGGTCAGGAACAGACCTATGGGTAGCATTACGAACGTGGACACCCACATTCCAACACTGCCAAGGGCGCCTTCGCGGACAGCTTTTTCGGCAATCATACCGACCACATAGTAAAGTACAAAGAAGACAACCGAAGCTACCAAAGGCATACCAAGACCGCCTTTGCGGACAATGGATCCGAAGGGCGCTCCGACAAGGAAAAGGACAATGCAAGCCAGGCTGAGAGTCCACTTGCGATGCCACTCAATGTAGTGACGGTTGATGTATTCGGTTTGTGACTGGAACACCTGACTATGAATCCCTACATCGCTGAGACATCGCTCGGCCTTGCTGAGGGCATCGGTGTAGACTCGGTTGTATTCACGTGTCGGAAGCGAGTCGCACAAGTCGGCACAGGATTTCTTCTCACCGCCTGTAACAATGTATGAAGGCATAATATTCCTTATATTCTGCTTCTGCGAAGCCAGCGATTCACTACGCTGATCCTTGAGGCGGACGATGTTGGAATCAAGCTGCCGCGTATTCATCATCTGATAGCCGCCCTGAAAAATACTTTCGTCGGACTTGTCAAAAGCAAATCCAGACAGGTCGAAGGTCAGTTCATTCTTTTCGAAATAAATACGCGTGAAAGGTTTCGACTCTGCGTTGGCATTTGCATCGTTCTCGCTGTACGAGCATCCGTCATACAGAGTGAAGAGCAAATAACGTTCGTCGGGGGTGGTTTGCATCGTACCTTTGCGCGCCACAACAATATCGGGCTGGCTGGAAGAACCGCGATGGTCATAGATAGTGATATCGTGAAGCGTTTTACCGTCAGGATCTTTTTGGTTGACGCGTATCACGAAACCATCGATTTCGGAATAGTATTCTCCCGGTCGTATATTCAATGCCGGTTTCTTGCGTGTTATGTCGTAGAGTGTGGCACGATACTTCAGCACGGCCGAAGGCATAACATAGTCGGCAAAAAGGAATGCCACGACAGTCATAACGACGACGATGACACCCATAGGCATCATTGCACGCCAGAGAGGAACACCGCCGCTTTTTATTGCTACAAGTTCATAATGCTCACCGAGGTTGCCCATCGTCATAATGGAAGCAAAAAGAACTGCTATGGGCATAGCCATAGGAACAAAAGTTGCCGAGGCATCGAGCATCAGCTCGGCAATAATGCCAACAGACAGTCCCTTGCCGGCAATGTCGTCGACATATTTCCAGATGAACTGCATAAGCAAGACAAAGACAGCGATGAAGAATGTGAGAACCAATGGACCCACATAAGACTTCACTATCAGTTTATCGAGCTTTTTCATCTTCGGCGAAATACAAATTCAGAATGTCAAAAGGCAGAAAAACCTATTGTAATCAGAATCCTAGCCAGCGCAGAATATCGTTGCCATTAGCTACAACAAGCAGCGCCAGCAGCAAAACCATTCCGACGGATTGTGCCACATCAAGGAACTTGTCGCTGGGTTTGCGACGAGTGATGATTTCCCAAAGTGTGAAAAGGATATGTCCACCGTCGAGACCCGGTATGGGAATCACGTTCATAAAGGCCAGAATCAAGGCGAGAAGAGCAGTAATGGTCCAGAACGAATACCAGCTCCACTTGTCGGGGAAAAGGCCGCCCAGCGTGCCAAAACCGCCCAAGCCTTTGTAACCGTCGGGAGTGAACAGGACACGCAACGAGCGTACATAGGTAGTCATCTGGTTCCAGCCATAGCTAATACCGACAGGAATGGCCTGCAAAAGGGTGTAATCGGTATGGACACACTTAAAGATGTCCTTGTAATCTTTCAGGTAAACCCCTATCTTGCCTTTTTTGTCAACTTCCACACTAGCACTGTCCAAACTACCGTCGCGCCATAAGCCTATGTTTATCGTCTGACCGCTTAAATCTTTCAGACGGGCAGAAATCTCAGTATAGCAAGACATAGGCTCGCCATTGATGCTTACGACACTGTCTCCGATCTGCATACCACCACGTTTGGCACGCGAGCCGGGACCGAAATCCTTGACCACGAAAGGTGCACGGACAGTGAAAAGCAGATTGGTGTCGCGCGGGTTGAGCTTCGTCAACAAGTCGCACGAGATAGGCAGGTCTACAAGAAGTACAGTGTCACGTTCGACGACTTCAGCAGAGACAGATTCACTAACGGCAGTGCTGTCATAAAAAACGGTATCTGCAACAGTCTGATGTCGCAACACAGTGACCACGCTTGGACGATCAAGCAACAGTTTGTGTTGTGTCTTGACTATGTCGTTCATTTCTTCGCCGTCGATGGCATAGATTATGTCACCTTTCTGAAATCCCTCGTTTTGCAGAATCTCGTTATAGTCATAGCCTAACTGAGCATTCTGCAAAGGCAGGTCGTTCTTGCCCCAATGGGCAAAGATGCAGGAGTAGATGAGAAGTGCGGAAATGAAATTTACCAGCACACCGCCGCTGATGATACAAAGTCGCTGCCAAGCTTTCTTCGAGCGATATTCCCACGGTTGGGGTTCGGATTCAAGGTCATCGGAATTCTTGGTTTCATCAACCATTCCAGCAATGTCGCAATAACCGCCCAGCGGAATCCAGCCTATTCCCCACAGGGTATTGTCCTGGTCCTCGGGAGAAAGGTTTTTCTCATCCCATTCATCGGGAGTTGTGGCATTGAAGAAAAGGAAATGCCATTTGCCGTTGAACTTTTTAGCTTTTAGGATTGAAAACTTCCAGTTGAAAAAAAGGTAGAAACGACGCACACGGGTCTTGAAGAGACGTGCAAACAGGAAGTGACCTAATTCGTGCGTAATGACAAGCAGTGAGAGGCTTAGTATCAGGGCCAGTATTTTCATTATTTGTTTATTTATTCGTTAATTCTTTACGGACTTCACAATCGCATTCCATCAATTGTTCAAAAGTCGGTTTTTCAATAAAATGCGCCTTCGACATAGCATTGCCTACAAAATCGGCGATATCTATGAAACGTATACGACCATCTATAAAAAGTTGCACCGCAACTTCATTGGCAGCATTCATAACACAAGGCATATTGCCCCCGCGTTCTATGGCATTGTAAGCCAACGGAAGGCAGCGAAATGTCTCGATATCAGGACGGAAGAATGTCAACTCGGGATGTTCCCAGAAACTGAAACGCGGTATGTGGCTTTCAATGCGATATGGGTACGAAAGGGCATATTGTATCGGGGTTTCCATTGTCGGCGCACCTATTTGAGCTTTGATCGAGCCATCCTCGAACTGAACCATTGAATGAACAATGCTCTGAGGGTGCACAAGCACATCAATACGGTCAGTTCCAACGCCAAACAGCCACTTAGCCTCAATGACCTCCAGCCCTTTGTTCATTAGGCTGGCAGAATCGATGGTAACCTTGCGGCCCATATTCCAATTAGGGTGTTTCAACACTTCATTCAAAGTTACATTTTCCAGTTGTTCGCGTTTGCGTCCAAACAGCGGACCGCCAGAGGCAGTAAGCAGTATTTTGTCAATTCTGTTCTGCATTTCGCCCTGCAGACATTGGAATATGGCAGAATGTTCGGAATCGACGGGCAAGATGGCAACACCGCAACGTCGGGCTTCACTGGTAACAATCTCACCTGCAACAACCATAGTTTCCTTGTTTGCAAGAGCAATGGTCTTGCCAGCTTGGATGGCGCGGAGCGTTGGCCGAAGTCCTGCAAAACCAACAATGGCAGCAACAACAATGTCAATGCTATCCATCTCAACAGCGTCGCACGCCGACTCCACGCCGGCAAAAACCTTGACATCGGTGTCCTTCAAAGCCTCGCTGACCTCGGAATACTTTGCCTTGTCAGCTATGACGACCATATTGGGATTGAACTCCAGAGCCTGCTCTGCCAGAAGCGTGGCATTGCTGCCAGCCACAAGCACTTCAACCTCGAACAAATCAGGATGGCGACGTATGACGTTGAGCGTTTGGGTACCTATCGAGCCTGTAGAACCCAAGATGGCTATCTGTTTCTTTTTGCTCATTTTTTATTATTCTCCCTCGTTTCGACCTCGTCGCGCAAAAGGCTGTCGGCCTTCGACTTGACATACGGTGTAGGCTGCACCTTGGTGCTATCTTTCTGTCGCTGTTCCACAATATGTCGTTCGGCGGGGTCTTTTCCCAACATAATGTATTGTATGTCTGCCAACATCTCCTCCTGACTCTTAAGCTCAGCTTCCAGCGAGTCGATGATACGTGCATTTTCATAGGTCTGCTCGACCATACCTGTATTGGCATAGCCTGGAATCAGCTCGCGCAAAGGCGTGAAAGCCAGCAGCAGGGCTGTAAGAAAAACCAGTACCAGCGACGTGACACCGAGAAAAACAAAGATATTGATGCCCGACAATTGGAAAGATATCTTCTCCTTGTAAGTCTCGGTATCGAGAACCACAAAGCGGTGCTTATGCTTCACCAGGTCACCAATGGTATGGCGACCGTTCCAAAGACGCTGCAAGAAGCGTTTGATGCTGGCAAAGAAGCCCGATATCTTTTCCTTTACTGACATACTTTTCCTATCGAAAAAAAGCGGTGCTTCGATTATCACACCTCCGCACCGCCTTAGTTTTATCTATGTTGAATATCAACTTGCGATAAAGATGTATTAGAGATACATAAGTCTGTTGTCGACAATCTTGACACGGCTCTGCAGCACTGGGATAAGATAGTTGAGACCATTCATACCTGTGTTCTCATATCTTTGGCGAACGCTTTCAGCATCGCTCTTCTCGCCCTGATTGTTGCTGTCTACGCTGATGACATAGACACCGTTAGCACCTTGTATAGGTCCGATGATGCCTGTGTCCTTCTTTGCAGCGATGGCACCAGTGGCCTTGGGCTCCATACCATTGCGGCCGAGATAGCCTCCGAAAGCCACACCCGCAACAGTGTCGACGCTGACATTAAGCTTGGCTGCAATAGCATTGATATCCTTGGTGCCATTGGCAGCCTCTTCGGCCTTGGCAGCGAGCTGTTCGCCGAGTTTCTCAATGCGAACGCGATTCTCGATGAGAGGACGGACCTGATCAAGAGTCAGGTGGTCGGGAACATATATTTCACGCAGACCAAGAACAATGTAGCTGTAGTCTGAATTGTAGATTTCGCCACTTACCAAACCGGCCTTGGTGTTCTCGTTGAATGTCCAACGGACAGCTTCGCGAGTGTTGGCAAAACCGGTCAAAGAATCGCTCATCGACACCAGCAGTGCGCTGCGCATCTGCACATTCTGCTGCTGAGCGCCGTCGATCATAGCCTGGCAAGTCGAGAACTGGCTGGCGAACTGGTTAGCGCGGTCGCGAACATCCTTCTCGGTATCAGTGCTGGGAGTGATGACCTTCTGAGCCAAAGCAACACGGTATTTCATCTTGGAAGAGCTCTTACCAGTGACCTTCACAATGAAGTAACCGGCATTGTTGGGAAGTTCTTTGTCGAAAACGTCGCCGACATTGTGATGAACGATGTCTTCGTTCAGGATGCCATAGGCACCGTCAACCTGCCAATCCTGGTCGCCACCCTTATTGGTGTCGATTGAGAAAGCAGCCACAGCGGCCTCGAAAGGCATTCCTGCCTTGATGCTGGCCATTGCGCTGTCGCGCAGGTGGGCAGCCTGTTCAGGAGTGCGGGTAATGCTCTGATGATAGTTCTGCGAGGGGATGAGGATAAGGGAGACGCGCAAGCTGTCGGGACGCATTTCGGTCTTCAACACCTTACCCATAACATACTCGCCGTAAGTGTGGCGATTGTAACCATCCTTGGTCATAGCCTGCACAATCATCGGGGCAATCTCGGTACCGGCGTGCGAACCGCCAATGACCGAGTCAAGAGGTGTAGCGAAAACGTCGCTGCTGACAAACATCGAGTCATAACCTCCGTGCATATTCACAAAGTCGACAACCTCGTTGTCATCCATAGCCTGCATATCGTTCCACCAGCCATTGACTTCGTTTTGAATTTCCATCATATCGTTCTGCGAAGGCTGGGCTGTGAAAACGGCAAAGGCAACCTCGCGCTGCTCACGGTTGTCCATACGGAACACATCGCGGTTGAGCTCTTTCTTGTGAGTGTCGAAAAACTTCTGATAGTCGGCATCGGTCAGGTCGACCTGTATGTCGGCAGACTGCGAGTAGAGCATACCGGCAACACGGACATCGGACTGCTTGCTGCTCATTTCGGCAATCTTCTCGGCAAGAGCCTTAGGCATATACATTGCGTTCTGGAGCATAACGACATACTTTGTGCGCTGACGGTCTTCGCGGATCTGCTCCTGGAATTTGAGCCACTGTATCTTGGCCTCTGTCGTATCAGGCAGACTCTCTATCTGACGGACATAGTTGCTTATGCCTTGACGGTCATAAACACCTGTCTGCGGATTGGTGAACTGCTGCTGCAGCGAAGGATGAATGAAACGGCCCACGTACATATCGCTGACCTCGGCATCGGTAACAGTTACACCGAGAGCAGACATTTCCTTGCCAAGCAGATGCTCCTGCAAAATCTCCTGCCAGATGCTCTCCTTGAAGGCGTAGCTGCTGTTGCCACGCATATTGTAGTCCTGCTCACGCTGAAGTACACGGCTGTTGAAATAGTCGTATGTTACCTCTTCACCGTCCAGCTTGACAAAAGCCTCACGGCTGCGGTTCTTCGTAAGGTCGCCAATGATGAAAGCAACGATAGCAACACCCACAATGGTGACTGCTATCCACGAGTGTTTTCTAATGTTTCCAATAATTCCCATTTTGTTATCTTTTATTTATAATTTACATAAGTTAAAATGAGACACAAAATGCCCCAAACAAGTTTGCAAAAGTACAAAGAAAAATCTGTATGACAAATTTTTGTTGCTAAACTTTTTGCAAGAAATAAAATACCCCTCTGTATTTCAGACTGTTGAGATTATAAAATTTAGCAATATCACATACTGAAAATGAAAGGTAAAAGTGATTCTATGCCGTCGAATATCAATATTTTGTCATCTGAAAAATAACACAAAACACGCAGTTTGCGACCCTGGCGGTTCTCGACCTCGGCCATTACCTGGCGGCACGCACCACAAGGGCTGGCAGCCACCAGCACCCCTTCGCTGTTGCGACCCACCACTGCCAACGCTTCCATTACGGCACCGGGGCGTTGCGCCGAAGCGGAAAACAAAGCTGTGCGTTCGGCACAAAGACCACTGGGATAGGCTATGTTCTCCTGGTTGCTGCCTGTCACAACAGCACCGTCGGCCATTCGCACCGCAGCACCCACGTGAAAATTGGAATAGGGAGCATAGGCCGTAGCTGTGGCAGCAATTGCAGCATCCATCAACTCACGATCGGCCACGTCGAGCTCGGCCAACGTACACTCTTGATAATGTATTATTTGCGTTCTTTCCATAAATTTTGTTATCTTTGCAAAATTATTATTCATAACGCCAGATGGCGCAAATTATTGTAGATGGCAAAAATAGGCAACATAGAGCTGGGTGAATTCCCGCTGATTCTTTCACCGATGGACGACGTTACCGACCTGCCTTTCCGGCAGCTCTGCAAACGTCACGGTGCCGACCTGCTTATCAGCGAATTCATTGCCTCCGAAGCATTGATACGCGATGCCGAGAAAAGCCGCCGCAAGATGCTCTTCGCCGATTTTGAGCGTCCAATCGGAATCCAAGTATTTGGCAACGAAGAGGATGCTATGCTGCGCTGCATCGATGTCGTTGCAGAGGCACAGCCCGATTTCATCGACATCAACTGGGGCTGCCCAGTACGCAAAGTGGCTGGCAAAGGCGGTGGCTCAGGAATGCTCAAGGACATACCCAAACTGCTGAAAATCACAGCCGCTATTGTACGCAACTCGCCCCTGCCCGTTACTGTAAAAACACGCCTCGGATACGACGACAGCGAAAAACCCATCGTCACCCTTGCCGAACAATTGCAGGACGTCGGTGTCGCCGCCGTCAGCATTCACGGCCGCACAAAGACACAGATGTACCGAGGCGAGGCCGACTGGACCCTCATAGGCGAAACAAAAGCCAACCCACGCCTGCGCATACCTGTCTTCGGCAATGGCGACATCACCACACCGCTGCAGGCTCTTGAAGCACGCCGGCGCTACGGCGTAGACGGCATCCTCATTGGCCGTGCGGCCATTGGCAACCCCTGGATTTTCGAACAAACCAAGCAGCTGATGCAAAACCAGACACCACTTTCACCCTCTGTGGCCGACCGCGTTGAAGTATGTCGGCAGCACCTAATGGCCGAAGTGGATTTCAAAGGCGAGCGACAAGCCATCTTCGAAATGCGCAAACACTATGGTGCCTACTTCCGTGGCTTGTTCGATTTCAAGCAGTTCCGCATTCCGCTGGTCAGCGTCACAACCTTGGCGGAAGTCAACACCATCCTCGACCGCATAACCGGGCACTACGCTCAATAACGCCCCTCTCCCACCCCGCTTATCACTATTTTCAGAACAAATGAAATGTTAATTTTGTTGTATAATTAACATTTCATTTTAACATTTTCAACCGCTTGATTATCAGAGATTAACAAAAAAAACACACCCTTTGATTGAGCCATATTTTATCTAAATTTATCCCTTATAAAATACTGACCAAAAACCAATTAAAGTTCAGGAAAATGAACTTTGGTAAAACTTTGATAAGAGTTTGGGTAAACTTCGGTAAGAAGATGATACCTTGAAATCAGGGGGTTAAGAGGGGGCATTGAAGGGGTATGAAATGTTAAAATTTAAGTTAAATTTCCTTTAACATTTTTCTCTTTACTGCTATTTCGAAAGTAAAAAATGAAATACTCTGCGATAATATTATGATTTTCGGGCCTTGAAGGTGAAATGGATGCCTATCCGAAAATGAGCAATATGGATTCCAGCGAAACTTCATTTTGCCAATATGGGGAAAAAAATAATCGACATATTTATCTATACAAAGTGGATTGTAGGGCGTTTGAATTTGAAAATCAACGATTTTTCAACGTTTGTATTTTTTTTCTTGCCATTAAAAAAAAATTTTGTAAATTTGCAGTTTAATAAAAATTAACAAAACAGTTATGCAAGAACCTACACGTTTATTCGATTTGCTACAATGGCGCAAAGAATTGCACCCCGAACGTCCAGTGTTCAAATTCAAGGAAAACGGTGAATGGAAAGAACATTTCATCGACGAATATATCGAGAAATCCAACCTTATAAGCTATGCCCTTATGCACCTTGGTGTGAAGAAGGGCGAAAACATCGGTCTCATCTCTGCCGGACGTCCCGAGTGGAACTATGTCGACTTCGGCGTACAGCAAACAGGCGCCGTGCTGCTGCCCATCTATCCCACCATCAGCGAAGATGACTACCAGTATATCCTCAACGACGCACAAGTTCGCCTGCTGGTTGTCGAAACACCGACCTTGTACAACAAAATCAGCAATATTCGCGAAAAACTGCCGCATCTGGAAAACCTCTGCACCATTGTGCCTATGGAAGGAGTCAAGTCGATTGACGACATCTACGAGATTGGTCGACGCTATCTTGCCGAGCATCCCGACGCTCCGCAGCACTTGCAGGAGATGAAAGACGCTCTTACCACCGACGACGTATGCACTATGATATACACCAGCGGCACCACGGGTGTTCCCAAAGGCGCGATGCTGACCCACCGCGGCCTGATTATGAACGTGCAGGAAATCAAGGAGAGCCCAGGAAAGACTTGGACAAAGGCGTTAAGCTGGCTGCCGATGTGCCATATCTATGAACGTATGATGGGCTACCTCTACCAGTGGCTCTGCTTCACCATAGCATACGCCGAAAGCATTGCCAAAGTTGGTGACAACTGCAAGGAAATCAGCCCTAATATGATGGCTTGTGTGCCCCGCTTCATCGAGAAGGTTTACGACAAGATTTTCCGCAAGGGCGAGAAGATGACTGGCATCAAGAAGAAAATATTCGACTGGGCTATCGACCTGGCCTTTGACTACGACCTCGACGAATCGAAACTCAGCTGCTGGTACAAACTCCAAAAAAGAATTGCCGACAAGCTGGTATACAAAGAGATACGCGAAAGTATGGGAGGCGAGCTTTATATGCTGGTCAGCGGCGGTGCCACCATCCAACCACGTCTGACAAGGTTCTTCTCCTGTGTGGGTCTCGACCTCTATGAGGGCTATGGGCTCACCGAATGCTCGCCGCTCATCGCCGTGACCAACAGCAACAAGAAAGGCCGCAAAATCGGTTCGGTGGGCTTCGCAATGCGCGCAATCGAAGTACGCATCGATTCTCAAACCAACGAGATACAATGCCGTGGCGGCAACGTGATGAAAGGCTACTACAATCAGCCCGAACTCACGGCCGAAGCCATCGACAGCGAGGGGTGGTTCCACACGGGCGACACCGGCTATTTCGACCCCGACGGCTACCTCTTCATCACCGGACGCACCAAAAGTATGTTCAAGACTTCGATGGGCAAATACATCAACCCAGAGGTCATCGAAGAGAAGATGAAACAGTCGCCGTTCATACTTGATATGATGGTGGTTGGCGCCGACCAGAAATTTGCCGCCGCTCTTATTGCCCCCGACTTCGATATGCTGAAAGACTGGTGCGGGCGCCACAACGTTACGGCCACAAGCAAGGAGCAGATGATTGCCGACAAGACAGTTGTTGCACGTTATCAGAAAGTTGTCGATAAATACAATGCCGAACTCGGTGTCACCGAACAGGTGAAGAAATTTGCCTTGGTAGCCGACACCTGGAGCGAGGCCAACAAGTTCCTCACCCCCACCCAGAAACTTATCCGCCGCAATGTCGCAGCAGCATACAAAGAACAGATCGACGCACTTTTCAAATAAGACTGCTGAAAAAACACTTTATAAAAAGGACGGTTAATTGGTTTAACCGTCCTTTTTCATTACTCTATCCAAGTGAGCTTTCCGACATAAGCATTACACTCGGATTTTGATTGGTTTGTCTTCTCTGTTATTCTTCAATTAAAGCCCGTTACATCGGCTTTATCTTCCTTGCCAGTTTGGCGGCAAGGCCAGGGAAATACTGCTTGATGTAGGCCATCAGCAGCTCATAGCGTCCTACCAGGACTTCGCGTTTTTTCTTATACACGGCCTTAACAATCTTGTCTGCAGCTTGTTGAGGCGTGACGCCACCAGCCTGACCCGCATCCATCTTGCCGTGTTGCTTGCCATCTTTCTCGAGGGCGTATTTAGAAATATTTGTCTGCACACGACCCGGACAAACAATTGTGACGCGGATATTCTGGTCGTAGGTCTCGGCCTGAACAGTCTCGAAAAAACCATACAGGGCGTGTTTGGCGGAGCTGTATGCGCAACGCAATGGGAAGCCAAAGCGTCCTGCAATACTGGTGGTCACCACCAGCTGGCCACCACCGCGCTCTATCATTCGCGGCAGAATGTTCTTAGTCAAAATCACAGGAGCATAGTAGTCGATATCCATCACCTTTCGGATAACGCGCATCTCGGTTTCGACCGTGGTACCGCGCTGGCTGATGCCAGCGTTGTTGTATAGAACATCAATGCCACTAAACTGATTCCAAGCCTTTTCTGCCAAAGCATCAAGTTCGTCGCTTTTGGAGAGGTCGAAAGGTAGAGCTACGACATCGGATGCACCAAGTTCTTTACAGCGATTAACAACACCTTCAAGCAGATCAGCCTCGAGGGCTGTGACAATAACTTTTGAACCTTCTTCGGCAAAACGGTAGGCAGTAGCCTCGCCAATGCCCGACGAAGCTCCAGTAATCCATACTACTTTGTTTTCAAACTTCTTACTCATTAAGCTTTATTTTTCAACCAGTTCACGGAACCAACCTGCGCGGTCGCTACCCTCACCGGTATTGAGAAGCACGGTATCGCCGCTCTTTATCAGGCCTTTGTCCACGGCCTGGAAAAAACCAGTATAGCACACCATCGAAGCAGGGCCCATAAGTGTCCTCTGCGACTGCTTCATTTCCTTACCATACTGCGGCAGTTCTGCCTCGGCAACACGCAAAAACGTGCCACCCGACTTACGAACCAGAGGAGCTACGAGCGGATAGTTGCCCGGATTGGCAGCCGTAAGGATACCTATGCGTGTCTTGATGTTCTTCTTGGCCTCATAGTCCTTCTCCCAGCCTTCGGGAAAACCATTGGCTGTAGCCTTCTCCCAAGCGGTGACCATCGGGTCGCACTCGTCCTGCTGGACAAGGAGCATACGCGGCAACGCAGCGTCGGCATCAATCATACCGCAGCGCTTAAGGTCGCGGAAACCCTTCTCGAATGCCAACGGCGATGTGCCACCGGCAACAGCCTGCATATAAACCGTAGGCAGCTGTCCCATCTGGCGCAGACACTCGTATGCCAACAGACGCTTCGACTCGATACGAAGCGGGTCGGTATTGCCACCGCTGATAAGCACGTGGTTCTCTTTGTGATAAGTGGCAGCCTCAGCCTTGGCATCGCCATAACCGCCTTTCGAAATCACAATTGGTTGACCTACCTTGCGGATAGCCTCGACAGTGGCGGGGTCGATGCAATTGGGAGCGAATTCGGTGAACTTGATGCCCGCTTTGGCAAGATAAGTCGCGAAAGCCACACCGGCATTGCCAGTCGATGCCAGGCAATATTCCTTCACTCCATTCTCTTTCAGCACCGTAGCAGCCAACGCTGCGCTGATGTCCTTGAACGACCCGCTACCGGCGTTCTGGTCGTTGCGGTAGACAAACACCTTGCAATCAACACCATTCTTCTTGGCGTATGCCTCAAGGTTATCCCAGCGCTCCATCGGTATCAAACCTTCGCCGAAACTAACCACATTATCGCGTTTCTCGACAGGGAGGACATCGAAATAATAATCTTGGTATGAGCCATTTACAGGCTTACCAAAACTAAACGGAGTGCTGTCGGTGTATTCCACTTCAGCATAGCCGCTGCCGCACTCGCACTGCTGGTCTTGCTGAAACCAAGTGGCAAAGTCAGCTATGACTTTGCCACATTTCTTGCATCGAAGTTGGTATTTCATATTATCAACTTTAACTATTAACTTTAACGTTAACCTTTTAATGCGTAAGCTTGTTAAAGTCAACGTCAAGGTCAAAGTTTATTTCAATTTTTCTTAATGATATGCATATCAGGCATCGGCTTGTTGTAGAAGCCGGCGTCGAGTTTCTTCTTCACCTCGCGGAACACCTCGATGGTGCGGTTGGCGTGCTCCATCGTGTGGACAGCCGTCGGGATGATACGCAGCATAATCTGGCCCTTCGGTACGACGGGATAAACCACGATCGAGCAGAAGATTCCGTAATTCTCGCGCAGGTCGACAACGACGTTCGTGCCTTGGTTCACATCGCCCGGGAAGAACACCGGCGTAATCGGCGACTCGGTGACACCCGTGTTGAGACCCTCGGCCTGAAGCGATTTCTGCAGATAGGTCGAGAGTTCCCACAGCTTCTCGCGGTATTCGGGATGCTGGTTGATAATCTCCAAACGACGCTTGACACCCCAAACGATGGGCATCGGCAGACTCTTGGCATAAATCTGCGAGCGCATATTGAAGCGCAGATAGGTGATGATATCCTCATCGTTGCAGCCGATAAAGCCGCCAATGATGGCCATCGTCTTGGCAAAAGCGCAGAAATAGAGGTCGATGTCGTCGGCGCAGTTGAAGTGGGTGTGCGTACCGCGACCCTCGGGACCCATAACGCCCATACCGTGGGCATCGTCGATAAGGATGCGGAAGTTGAACTCCTTCTTCAGAGCAACAATCTTGTCCAGCGCACCGAGGTCGCCTTCCATACCGTAGACACCTTCGGTAGCC
>JAEEMK010000090.1 GCA_016283175.1 Bacteroidales bacterium | reverse complement strand
AGCATCTGCAGTCCCAGTTGCTGGGCGCGTGTCATCTCGTCAAGGAAAGCGGCACGGCTTTTCTGGAGCGTTTCTTCGTCGGGCGAACCGAGGTTGATGAGGTAGCTGTCGTGCGGCAGCACATATTTGGGACTGAAGCCGCGGTCAGCAAGCAATGCTTTGAATCCGTCTATCTCCATTTGAGCCAGCGGCTTGCTGACCCAGCTGCGCTGGTTGCGTGTGAACAAGGCAAAAGCGTTGGCTCCAATGGCCTCTGCATTAAGGATGGCGTTTCCTACGCCACCCGAAGCACTAACGTGAGCACCGATGTATTTTGTCATAAGGGTTAAAGGGTTTTAAGGTTGTAGGGTTATATGGGTTTGTTGTTGGTTCTTTGTTCTTCGTTTTGAGCGTATTAGTATGGCGAGTAGGGCTATGGCTCCGATAACAGCGGCAATCCATATCCACAAATGGTTGTTATGTTTGGGAGCATCGGACTCTGCAAAGGGGTCTGCAGCACAGAGATATTTGCCATCAGCAATAAGTTGTAGGGCGTATTCGAGCATCACGTCGGTCTCGCCGTCGTCGCCCATAATCAGTTCTCTGTAGGTCATAGGCACTTCGTAGTCGGGCAGCAGACCGCGCCCCCAAGGTGTGCGGGCGCATACGGTGGTGTCGAACACCACCTTTACCATCGGTATAGCTATTACTCGCATCAGGTTGGGGAGCATTATATGGGCGCTTTCATAGGCATTGATGAAGTGGTATGCAGAGCCTGTCTCGCGGCCAACGCTGACACCGCGGCGGTTGCGTACCAGAACGGCAGGGAAGATGGTGGCACACGACAACGAGCGGCCGTTGGTGAGCACATAGACGCGGCCCTTGTATTGGTGGGCGCTGTCGGGCATAATGCAGGATGTCGTTTCAGCGGTGTCGAAACAATAGAATCCCGGCTTGCCCTTAAGTTGTATGTAGTTGGGGAAAAGTGTGTCTTCTGGTCTGAGGTTCTCGCAGTATTTCAGCCCCTCATATCCGCTGCGTTTATTCACAAAAAGATGGCTTCCTTTCTGGCGGTTAAGAGGTTTCTGCGCAAAACAGGCCAACAGACTATTCATTGCTTTGGAGTCGCCGCCATCGTTGTTGCGCACGTCGACAATCATATTGTCAGCCCTGCAATTGCCAATCCATTGCAGCATATTTTCGAGAGTTTTTGGCGGTATCTCAAAGGAACGGATAGAAAGGTATGCCGTTGAGTCGTTCAGCATCAGTGCTGTGTATACGCTGTCAGGGTCGGGATTGCGGTTGATGTTCCTCCAAGCAATGAATCTCTGTTCGTCAGCACCCTCATAATGTATTGGAACCTTGGCGAAAGGTATGTCAGCCTCCTCGCCGTCGTGGAAGACGACGTGCATTTTTGTGTCAGCATTGGCATCGGGGTGCAGGAAAGAAATGACTCTTTGCATTAGTATAAGCTGCTCCTCTATCATACTCTGCACGTTGAGGTCGTACCGTACTGTATATTTAACAGCTTGATGCACATAGTCGCGTGCGGGCATACCGTCGACGCTTTTCACTGTCCGGCCAACAAATTGCTCATAACCTTTGGCGGCCCTTAAAACGTGGATTGAGTCGTCGCACCAAACGAAGTATAGCATTGGCCAGTAGATATCCCTTATGACCTGGTTGTCAAGGTTGTCGGGTAGTGGTGCTATATGGCTGTCGTGAATCAGGTATGTGAGTCGGGCCATAGGCTCTAAAGAATGGTGCGGTGTGGGCTTGGTGATAGATTGTCGGAGGGCTTCCATACTGTCGTGGAACGCCTCGTTGCTCATCCGCTCATTTAGCGATGGGTATAGCTCGACAAATACTTTCTCGAAGATAGTGAGGTCTTCGCGCAGATGCTCGACGGATATCGGATCCTCACGTACAACGGGCTCGAGATTGAATGTACTCTTAAGACCAAACGGCCCCATCGGATCTATATTAAACCCTTCTTTGTTAAATGTCTGAAAACGGAGCGATGGTTTCCTGATTCCTCTGTATGAATAGCTTAATAGTCCCAGCGTGTCGCCGGCTTTTACCTTTTGCCCATTGTGGAAGGAGTATTTGCCGTATAGACCGTTCAGTTGAATCACACGCCTATCGGCCAACTCGATTCTCAGCTGACCAGAGGTGTATTTAGGGTCATAGAAACTGAAATCGCATTTAAAGGAAGCAATTTCCTTGTCCCAATTGTCAATTTTGTCATATTTTGGACCGTATACCGAGAATAATTCTGGAATGAATGCAATGCTGATATCTTCTATAATGCCGTCTGCTGGGCATACCACTGCGTCGCCTTCCTTTCCGCCTATAAACAGGTCGCTTACGTTGAGCTCTTTGTCTATGTGAGTGTTTGGCCGACTAAGGATATTGGCACCCGCCTTTTGCCCTGCTATGGGCCACGTCCATACTTGTGCTTGAACATTTGTTGCTGCCAGAATAAAGACAAGCAACAATAATTTTCGTGTTTTCATAGTGATAGGTTCTGATTTTTGTTTGGTTTATTGGATTGCAAAATTACATTTTTTTACCGACATAGCAAAAAGTTTTTTGTGACGTTGTAAAAGTGTAAAAAATTGCATTGTCGCTGATGAATCTGATAGGCATTCTTTAAAATACTTGAATTTTAATATGTTATAGTGATAATAAGTGCCGGATTGACCAATCCGGCACTTATATAATTTACAAGATTTACAAGATTTCGCTCGCGTAGCGAGCAGGAGTCTTACGCTTTCAGCAGGAAGTCGATGTTGCTGCGGAGACCGTATTCCTTGGTGTTTTCCATCTTGGTCTTGAAGACCTTCATCTTGTTGGGCTTGCCTATGAGTTTGAGCTTGCCGTCCTCAAGCAGCAGGGCGGTGGCTTCGCGGATAGCGGCAACGGTGGCTGTGGGGTTGACCATAATGTACTCCTTCAGGCGGTCGTCGCGTGTTTCGCCGCCGTGCTTGGGGTCGAAGAAATCGGTGTAGTGGGGGTTGATCTGGAACGGCACGATGCCCATACAGTCGAACGAGGCCGGCATAACGATGGGCATATCGTTGGTGGTGCAGAGGGTGGGGCCAGCCACATTTGAGCCGGCGCTCCAACCCATATAGGGCATACCGTCGAAGGCGCGCTGGCGGATGGCCTGCATCAGACCTGTTCGCTGCAGTTCTTTGACCAGGTGGAAGGTGTTGCCGCCGCCTACTGCCACGCAGTCTGTGTCATACACTGCATTGATGGGCAGTGCTTTGTGGTGCACCGATTGAAGCTTTACTCCAAATTCGGCATACACTGCAGCCACTTTCTTTTCATATGCGTCGTAGCTCTTGGTCAGGCCGCCTTCAGCCAGGCTTACGCCTGCGTAGGGGATAAAGAGCACTTTCTTAACGTTGTGACGTTTGCAGAAGTCAGCAATCATATCCTTGCACCAGCCGAGGTAGGCTTCTCCACGCATAGTGGAATTGCTAATGAGGAGAAGATTTCTTTTGTCCATACTGTTGTGTTATTGAGGGTTATATTATGTTCTCGTTTTTGGCTCGTTCGAGCAGTTCCCATTTGAAATATTTGTTGTAATAGATGTCGTCCAACTCCTGAAGCGAGAGGCGGACTTCCTTGTCCCAGTCGGACCGCAGTATCACCTCGTCTTCGCCAGACTCGCATTCGGCGGGCCTGATTTCGCGGCTGATTCCCAGTGTTTTCGATTCGGTGATGAATGTCCGTCGGCAGATGTCCAAAGTCAGCCTTCCGCCGTCGAGAATCATACCGGGGAGCCAGAAGCTTTCGCTGTTGTTGGTTTCAACGATTATGGCCCATTGCATACTTACCGATGTCGGTATGCCGAATTCGGTCCTCAGTCGTTGTTCTATTTCTTGTGCTACCATATCAAGGCGTTAGGCGTCGATGTTGGCGTAGGTGGCGTTGCGCTCGATGAATTCGCGGCGCGGCGGCACGTCGTCGCCCATAAGCATCGAGAAGGTGCGGTCGGCGCTGGCGGCGCTGTCGATGGTGATCTGGCGCAGCTGGCGGTTTTCCGGATCCATTGTCGTCTCCCACAGCTGCTCGGGATTCATCTCACCGAGACCTTTGTAGCGCTGTACGTGGACAGCCGATTCCTTGCCGCCGCCAAGTTCTTCGATAGCGCGCAGACGGTCGTCCTCGGTCCAGCAGTAGACATTTTTCTTACCTTTCTTGACTGAATAGAGCGGGGGAGTGGCCAGGTAGACGTAGCCGTTCTCGATGAGTTCGGGCATATAGCGGAAGAAGAAGGTCAACATCAGGGTGTCGATGTGCGAGCCATCGACATCGGCATCGGTCATAATGATGACCTTGTGATAGCGTAAGCCTTCCATATTCAGTGCCTTGCTGTCTTCGTTGGTTCCAACCTTGACACCAAGGGCGGTATAGATGTTACGGATTTCCTCACTCTCGAAAGCGCGGTGCTGAAGGGCTTTTTCTACGTTCAGGATCTTGCCTCGCAAAGGCAGGATGGCCTGGAAACGACGGTCGCGGCCCTGTTTGGCGCTTCCGCCTGCCGAGTCGCCCTCGACAAAGAAAATCTCGCACATCGACGGGTCGCCGTCCTGGCAGTCGGCCAATTTGCCAGGCAGACCGCCGCTGCTGAACACTGTGCCACGCTGCACCATCTCACGGGCCTTGCGGGCTGCCTGACGGGCGCGGGCGGCAAGGATGACTTTCTCAACGATGGTCTTGGCCTCGTTGGGGTGTTCCTCAAGGTAGTTCTCCAGCATCTCGCTCACTGCGCTGTCCACGGCACCGCGAACCTCGGTGTTGCCAAGCTTGGTCTTGGTCTGACCTTCGAACTGAGGCTCGGCAACTTTTACGCTGATGACGGCGGTCAGACCCTCGCGGAAGTCGTCGCCGCTGATGTCGACCTTTGCCTTGGTCAGCAAACCCGACTTGTCGGCGTAGGCCTTCAGGGTGCGTGTCAGACCGCTGCGGAAGCCGGTCAGGTGTGTGCCGCCCTCGTGGGTGTTTATATTGTTGACATAACTGTGTAGGTTTTCGCTGAACGATGTGTTGTACTGCATAGCTATCTCGATTGGTATTCCCTGACGTTCGCCTTCAATGTAGATGCATTCGGGCATCAACGGCTCGCGGTTCTCGTCGAGATATTTAATGAAGTCTTGAAGTCCTTTTTCTGAGAAGAATCTCACTTTCTGGGTTTCGCCCTTCTCGTCGCGGTTGCGTTTGTCCTCGATGTTGAGCTCTATGCCTTTGTTGAGGTATGCCAGCTCGCGCAGACGGTTTTCAAGGGTCGGGAAGTCGTACTCCGAAACGGTGAAAATCTTCGGATCGGGGTGGAAATGAATCATTGTGCCACGTTTGTCAGTGGTGCCCACCTCTTTGACTGGGTAAAGCGGCAAACCGCGGCTGTACTCCTGACGATACACCTTGCCGTCGCGGTATACCTCGGCAGTCATACTGTCGCTCAGTGCGTTGACGCAGCTGACGCCCACGCCGTGCAAACCGCCGCTGACCTTGTAGCTGCCTTTGTCGAACTTGCCGCCGGCGTGCAACACGGTCATAACCACCTCGAGGGCCGAGCGGTGCTCTTTCTCGTGCATATCCACAGGAATGCCTCGACCGTTGTCTTCGACGGTGATGGAGTTGTCCTCCTCGATCGTAACGTTGATTTTGGTGCAGTATCCGGCCAGAGCCTCGTCGATCGAGTTGTCGACCACCTCGTATACCAGGTGGTGCATACCGCGGAAGTTGACGTCGCCGATATACATTGCGGGACGCATTCTCACGGCCTCGAGGCCTTCGAGCACGGTGATGTTATTTGCGCTGTAATTCTCTTGTTTCGTGTTGGTTAACTCTTCACTCATTGTGTCTTTGTCTGTTTTGTTTTAGTTTGCAAAATTACGAAAAAAACTTCGGTTGAATGGTGTTTTGGCATCAATAGTTTTCAACATTTTGTGAAAAAAAATAATTATATGTCTAAAAATTTGAAATATAATGTGTTATGTGCTTTTGACGGCGTTAAGTCAATACATAGTTCTGTTTTAGCTTGACACTAAAAAATGCCTCAAAAAATGCGTATTGAAAATCAGTGCTTTGCAGAATCATCCCTGGCCGTTGTACAGTATATGTACAGTATATGTACAGTATTTGTACGCTTACGAAGCGTACAAATACTGTACATATACTGTACATATACTGTACAACGGCCAGGGAAGGTATACTGAAAACAACATTTTGGCACTTGTTTGTCTCTTTTGAAACCATATGATACATACTCTGTCTGGATGCATTGATTATCAATGTATTGTATTTTGGGTTTTAAAGGCTTCAAAATGCGATTATTCTTCTTGCTGCCAAAAGATTTGGAGCATACAATAATATTTTTAAGTTGTCGGGCGTTTATTTAAAAAATAATCGTAACTTTGCAAAACGAAATAATGGTTTGAAATGCTGAAGAAACTTTCGATGTTGTTGATATTGAGTGTTTTCTTCACAACGGCTTCTGCACAGGAGTTCCGTTGTGGGGTTACTGTCAATTATCAGAAGCTCCAAAGCACCACACAGCAATACGAAACCGGTGATGTGAAAATCTTCGAGACGATGAAGCGTGCCATAGAGGATTTTATCAACGGACGTCATTGGACAAACCTTGAATTTGAACAAGTTGAACGTCTTGACTGCTCCATAAACATCATCCTTTCGCAGCGCACTTCGGCTACTGACTTCGGCGGTCAGATTTCGGTGCAACTGCGTCGTCCCATTTACAATTCTAATTATACTTCGGGCATTTTCAACTATATGGAGGGTGCCAACGACCTATTGTTTTCGTTCAACGAGAGTCAGCCTCTTGAGTTTGACCCCAACACCTTCTACGACAACCTGTCGTCGACGCTGGCGTTCTATTGCTATATAATGCTTGGCCTTTATTTCGACTCGTACGGTCCCAATGGTGGCCAGCCGTTTTTCGATATGGCTTCGACCATTGCTATGTCGGCCGGTACGTCGGCCTACAAGGGCTGGAAAGCCAGTGACAGCCAGAAGTCGCGCTACTGGTTTATGGAAAACCACACCAATTCGGCCTACGAGGCGTTGCATAGTGTATATTATTACTACTACCGTCTCGGCCTCGATATGATGACCAAGGATCAGCCTACGGCTCGACGTAACATCATACAGGCTATGAAATACCTGCAGCAAGTGCATAAGAAACGTTCCAATCTTTTGTCTGTCAATCAGTTTCTTGATGTTAACATCGATGAGATTGTGCAGATTTTCACTCCTGCACCAGCCGACGAACAAAAGGAGCTGTATGACATAATCAAGGACGTTAGCCCGATAAAAATACCTAAATTAAAAGACTGGAATGTGAAATGATGTCTTGCGACATACTGTCGAATTGACTATATTTTAATTGAATTTATACTTTAATACATCAACAATAAAATATTATGACTCAAATACCTATACAGAAAGAAACGATTGACCGCATTGCTTCGGCCAACAAGATTCAGAACCCCGGCAAAGCCAGCATCCGCGAGATGCGCAAGATGATCCAGGATGTCGAGGCTGAGACTGGAGTCCGCTTTGTGAAAATGGAGATGGGCATCCCTGGTCTGCCGGCTCCCAAGGTTGGCGTCGAGGCTCAGATCGAGGCTCTTCGCAGCGGTGTGGCAAGCATCTATCCCGAAATTTACGGTACCGCTGATTTCAAGAAGGAGGCTGCCCGTTTCGTCAAGAATTTCCTTGACATCGACGTTACTCCCGACTGCTGCGTGCCTACCGTTGGTTCGATGCAGGCTGGTTTTGCAAGCTTCCTGACGCTGACTCGCTACGATGCAAAAAAGACCAAGGTCCTGTTTATCGACCCCGGTTTTCCCGTGCAGAAACAGCAGTGCCGTGTGCTGGGCATCCCGATGAAGACCTTCGACGTTTATGAATACCGTGGCGACAAGTTGCGCGACAAACTTGAAGAAGAACTTAAAGACGGCGATGTTGCTTGCTTGATTTACAGCAGTCCCAACAATCCGGCTTGGTTCTGCTTCACCGAGCACGAATTGAAGATTATCGGCGAGATGGCCAACAAGTATGGTGTTGTTGTTCTTGAGGACGACGCCTATTTCCTGATGGACTTCCGCAAGGACTACAGTGTACCTGGTAAGGCTCCGTTCCAGCCTACCGTGGCTAAGTATACCGACCGCTATGTGCTGATGATTTCGGGTTCCAAGTCGTTCAGCTATGCCGGCGAGCGCATCGCTATGATGATTTGCAGCCCCAAGCTGTTCAATATGGAATGCCCTGACCTGGCTCGCTACTACAGCCAGACGCAGCTGGGCCGCGCCTTGATTTTCGGTACTTTGTATTGCCTCAGTTCGGGTACGGCTCACAGTGTTCAGTATGCTATGGCTGCTATGCTGAAAGGTGCCAACGACGGCACGTTCAACTTTGTGAAAGACATAAAGGAATACGGTGAGAAAGCTGAGGTGATGAAGAAACTCTTCACTGAGAATGGTTTCTATATCGTCTACGACAAGGATATGGGCGAAGACATCGGTGACGGTTTCTATTTCACTTTCTGCTATCCTGGTTTCGAAGGTGTTGACCTGCTCAACGAGCTTATCCGCTACGGTATCAGTGCGATAGCCCTCGATATCACCGGTAGCCACAAGCAGGGTATCCGTGCTTGCGTGGCCCTCGTTCAGCGTGACCAGTTCCCCGACCTCAAAGAGCGTCTTGAGAAGTTCCACGCCGACCACCCAGTGAAATAAAACATTTATAATGTAATAAATAAGCCGACACATATGTGTCGGCTTATTTATTTTATAAACATTCAATTATTTTTTGATAAACTTGCGTGTGGCATCGTTTGTACGAATCAAATAGATGCCATTTGACAAGTGGCTGATGTCGATGCTGATTTTGCCATTGGTCAAGGTCTGCATTACACGGCGACCCATTGCATCATATATGTCGACATTGCCTGGTGTGGATTCAATGCTGATGAAATTATTTGCAGGATTAGGATATATGCAGAATGGTTGGGTCTCGGCAGGTGTCTCCATTCCGACGTATGGGTCTTGTTCATAGCATCCTATGTCGACGCGGCCGCTGCGGAAACGGTTGCCGTCGGCCAGGTCGTGAGTGTATGAACCACTACGGTTGGTATCGCCGGCGTTGACCAACGGAGAGAGATTGCTGAGTCGCCAGTCGCCCAGAGTGTTGGCAGGTCCTATTGTGGTGTCGGGGGCGACGAAGAAGGGTCCTATGCCTTCGTTGGGGCGGTTGAGGTGTGAGAGCCCGATGTTGCTGTTGCTGTCGACTCCTTCAAAGCCTTCGATGGCAGAGAATGTTATACGACTTATATTGTTGTCTGCCAGAGAGCTGTCGTTGTGCCAAAGGATGCAGTTGCGTATTTTTGTGCCACTAAGGTTTACGATTCCTGTTCCGCTGTTGCATACGATGTCACATCCATCGATTGTTGAGTTCTGGGAGCGTATTCCATAGCCGTCAGTGTGTGCAACAAGACTGTTTTTCAATGAACAGTTGTTCAAGTCTGCTGCTCCGCCGATGTTGTTTTCGAAGATGCAGCAGTATAAGTTGCCTTGGTTGCTATATACAGCTGCACCGTTGTCGCCTGTTGCCTGGCTGTTGGCGAAAACGCAGCGTTCCACGCGAATGGCGTTGGCAATATAAGCGGCCGAACCATTTTCTGCCAAACCGTTGGCAAAGGTAAGGTCATAGATGCGGCTGTCAATGGTGTTGGTTGGTGAGTATAGCACTCCGCGTTTGCCGTCACCGCTCAAAATGGTTATGTTTTCTTGCAGATTGCGTTCGCCGAGACTTGTCTCGTTTCCTGCAAAACCACCGTAGACAGCCACTCCGTTGGGAATTGTAAAAGCATATTCGGATTCGGTGTTACCGAGGTAAGTGCCTTGCTTGACCCATATTTGGCCTCGTTTGTACATACCGCATATTTTCATTGCATTGTTAAGGTTTGAATGGGCGGAATTCCATCCTGAACCAGTACCAGTGCCGTCGGCAGCGATATATAGCGTGTCTTGCATCGGTCCCATATTGCAGGGATATATGTTGAAGACGGCTGCTTGCGACGAAGAGTAACCGTTGACAGATGTCAGCGAATAAAAGCCGTCGCCGTAGCCGCTCCAGCCAAAGTTGAAGTGGTATTTATTGTTATTGCGATAGCCGTCGCAAACGAAGGCGTGTCCTCCCTCGTTGTCGCTTCCACTGTAGTAAACGGGGCGGTTTAAGTCAAGGTCGTGTCGCAACAGAGAGTCCCATAAATCGGAATCTGGTGTTTTGGCTTTGTAATAACTGTCGAGATACCCGAAATGTTTTATTGCCTCGGGTACATTTTCGCTGTGGGCACCACTGCCGCTTGTGTGGGACGGGTTTTGATAGTTCATTTTTACTGCTATGCCGCAATGATAACACAACTGTGACACCGCGTGTTGGTATGCCGAGTTGGAATAGGCGTTGACGCTGACGGGCATCTTAGTGTAGTCGTAGAATGTCGAATCGAAATCGGCCTGCAAATTGCCATAAACTGGATGGTAATAGGAACTATGGTGATAGCCGACATTGGGATAGCGATGGTAGCGGATAATCTGAGCCATAGCAGTAGCTACGCATCCGGTAACGCTATGGCCCCCATTATATTCGGGGCAATAGTTGTTGTATCCTGCACCTTGATCCCAACGTGTCTCGACAAGTGCTTCGACAGCTTTACCGCCTTTGGCTGCATAATATGATGCGTCGCTGTTCTCAAGGGCTTTCCATTCGGCCTGGAATTCATTCTGTGCAGCCAGTATATTGGACGATTTTGTCTGGCTGTTCTTCACTGCAACCACATCCTCGACATATCCATTAAGCCACGCCTTTAGATTGTCGGGCAGGCGCTCGCTGTCAAAACTGCCATTGAATGAATAGCCGACAATGGGAGAGAACGATTTATTCGCTCCGGCAATGATAAAACCCGTATCGTCGATATTGAACACGTACATAATGGGTGTACAATAATCATCGGTATAAACCGTTTGGGGCAAATCGTTGACAGTGAGATTGGCCATTTGCGGCTCATTGATGGCAATGTAGTGCTCTGCAATTTTTTTTGCTTTCTCGAAACCAACAGGCTGTGCTGTCAGTCGGCCCGTTGCCGTAAGAACAAGCAGTAGGGTTAATATTTTTTTCATAAATGAAAAACTATTGTTTATTTATGTAATTCCATACGTGGTCAATTACTATGTCGGCACGGATGTCGAAAGCCTCACGTGTTGCATAGCCGATATGAGGTACTGCTACGCAGTTGGGGGTATTCAGCAGAGGATGGCTTGTCGCCAGAGGCGGCTCTTTCTCGTATACGTCGATGCCTGCACCTGCAATCTTGTTTTCTTTCAGCGCTTTTGCCAGAGCCTCTATGTCGACAACATTGCCGCGGGCGGTGTTGATAAGAATGGCGGTCGGTTTCATCAGTGCAATTTTTTCGGCACTGATAAGGTGGTGCGTCTCGGCCGTCATAGGGACGTGAAGCGTTACGATGTCGCTGCGCTGCATCAGTGTGTCGAGATTGCAGTATTCAGCCCCTAGTTCGATGGATTCGCTGCGTTGGCTTCTGCTGTATGCCAGCAGGGTACAGCCAAAAGCTTTCAGCAGTCGCATTGTAGCTATGCCAATGGCGCCGGTGCCTACAATGCCGACGGTCTTGCCTTTCAACTCTCGTCCAAGGAAAGCACCTCGGCTGCCACCCTGACGAATGGTACCGTCTAGTTCGGTGACTTTACGCAGCACGTCGAGCATCAGTTCCACTGCCAGTTCGCTTACAGCCGTGGTAGAGTATCCTGCGGCATTCTGCACTGCAATGTTGTGCTGGCTGCAGTATGCCAGATCAATGTGGTCCAAGCCTGTGAATGCTACACTGAGGTATTTCAACTTTGGGCATTGCTGTAGCGCTGAAGCTGGCAGTTTGATATTTGAAATGATGACAATGTCGCTGTCTTTCATACGGTCGACGAGGGTTTCCTCATCTTCTCGACGATCAGTAAAAAAGTTGAATGTATGTCCTTTGGCGGCGAAATTGTTTTGTAGTTCGATAAAGCGCTTTTCACTTATTCCCAGTGGTTCTACGCAGGTTATTTTCATTTTTGAAAGATGTTTATTGGTGTTTTATTATAATGGAAAAACGATAAAATATCAAAAATATTTTATCGTTTCTTTTTTACTGAAAAACCGAAACCGCCTAATTTCTCGCCAAGTCCGTAGTATTTGCCGTGCGAATAGGCGAGGGGAGAGCAGTGGTTGAGTTGAAAAGCACCTGTCGATTTGTCAATCAGCCTTTCCTCGGCATCTATTGCCACAACACGTGCCATAAACATATCGTGGCTGCCGAGTTCTTTTATTTCTGTCACTTGGCATTCGATATTCAGCGGTGATTCGGCTATCAGTGGTGCTTTGACTATCTGACCCTGCTCTGGCGTAAGGTGTAGTTCCTTGAATTTATTTACATCCCGTCCGCTTTTTACACCGCACCAGTCTGTGGCGCGCGCCAGAGCTTCAGTTGTCAAGTTTATTACAAACTCGCCGGTACGAGATATGATGCTGTGAGAATGGCGCTCTTTCCTGACCGATATATAGCACAAGGGCGGGTCACTGCAAATAGTGCCCGTCCAAGCTATGGTGATGATGTTGTAGTTTTCCTCGCTGTCGCCGCACGAAACCATTACGGCTGGCAGTGGGTAAATCATATTCCCGGGTTTGAAAGCTGTTTTCATCAGTCTTTTTTATTCCTTGAATTTCTTCTCAAGTTCGTCGACCCAGAAGTGGAACTGCTTGTCCGTCTCGTTGAGGTTGGCAACAGTTTTACAGGCGTGCAGCACTGTTGCGTGGTCCTTATTGCCGCATTGCAAACCGATGATTGCCAATGACGACTTGGTCATTTTCTTTGCAAAATACATTGTTAGTTGGCGAGCCTGAACGATTTCGCGTTTCCTTGTCGGCGACTGGATGCTGTCCATCGGCAGTTTGAAATAGTCGCATACAACTTTCTGGATATAGTCGATGGTGATTTCTCGTGTGGTGCTTTTCACAAACTTGTCAATCATTTGTTTTGCCAAGTCGATAGTTATCTCCCTGTGATTAAGCGATGATTGCGCTATAAGCGACACCAAGGCACCTTCTAGCTCGCGCACGTTGGTATTAATATTATATGCAATATATTCTATAACATCTTTGGGCATTTCTATACCGTCGTTGGCCAGTTTCTGGTTGAGAATGGCAATGCGTGTCTCTACATCTGGAGTGCCAAGGTCGGCGGCTAGACCCCATTTTAGGCGCGACAGCAGTCGAGGCTCCAGGGTGCCCAGTTCAGACGGGGCTTTGTCGCTGGTGATGACAATCTGTTTGTTGCGCTGGTGCAGATAATTGAAAATGTGGAAGAATGCTTCCTGAGTGTGAGTTCCTTTGGTAGCCCAGAACTGTATGTCGTCGAGTATCAGGAAGTCAACCATTTCATAGAAATGGACGAAGTCGTTTGTGTTTTTATTTCGGACAGCTTCGACGTATTGCTGCAGGAACTGCTCGGAGGTGACATAGAGCACTGTGTCGTCGGGGTGCAACTCCTTAGCCTTGATACCGATGGCGTGTGCAAGGTGGGTCTTGCCGAGTCCTACACCACCGTGCAAAAGCAGCGGGTTGAAAGAAGTTCTTCCGGGATTTTCGGCTACGGCATATCCGGCGGCACGTGCCAGACTGTTGCAGTCGCCCTCGACAAAATTCTCGAGGGTGTAGTTGCCATTAAGCTGCGAAGGAATCTTCTGCTTCTGTATGCCGACAATGACGAATGGGTTGGTGGGTATGTCGCGGTTTGTGTCGTCGCCGTCGAACATCATAGGCACATCCTTTGGCTTGTTGTGCGTGGCCTGTCTTCCCGACGACGGCAGGCTTGTTGTTATCGGCGAGCCGGCAATACTTGTGTCCATCAGTATGCTGTATTTTAGCATACCGTTGGGACCCAATTGCAACCTGATGGTTCTTTTCAGCAGGTCGATGAAATGCTCTTCGAGCCATTCATAGAAGAACTGACTCGGAACTCTGATTGTCAGTACGTTGTTTTCCAGCTGTATTGGTACAATCGGCTCGAACCACGTTCTGAACACTTGGTCGTTTTCCGGACCCAGGTTTTCTTTTATTATTTTCAGGCAGTTCGCCCAAACGGTTTTATAATTTTGCATCATTTGATGTATTTTTCGCAGTGATTTTATTGGATTTACCTAAAAACCCATTATCTTTTTCTGTTTTGCAAATTTCACACTTTTTTTTTTCTCACAAATTGCAAAAAAAATTTGCATGTTTTTGTTTTTTTTATTAAACCAATTTGATACTCTTTGCCCTAAAAAATGTAGTGTCTCCAAAATATATTATTTGACAATAAATTAAATATCCATTAGCTTTTTTTACGCCCATAAATATACGACTTTATTTTAAACCAAAAAATTTTTTTGCGAAAAAAACACTATCTTTTTGCACAATTTTTGTTAAAATTTTTAAAAGCTTGTCTTATAAATTGATACTGTAATAAGGTGCTGCAATAAGTTGATATATAGGACGATGTCGTAACTTTTTGATTGTCTGTATTCCTGTTTTTATCTCAGTTAAGTAGTGCTCAGATTATCATTGTTTTCGCATTTCTGGGTAGCTGTATCAACAATGTTTGTTTATAAAAAAAACATCATCCTGGATATTTTTTTTGCTGAACATATTTCTTGGAATATCTTTGACAATAATTCCAGCGCAACCAACAATGATTGAAAAAAATGAAATCGTCAGGATTGTTCATAAATATTTATATATGTTTTTCTTTATATAATAAAAAAAAAGCGTAACTTTGTATTCCCTTACATTAAGGTGTGATTTGAATAATTTATTAAAAATAAACTTTTTAAACAAAAAATCAAAGATGAAAACAGCTTATAATTTCAATGCAGGTCCTTGCGTACTGCCCAAAGAGGCAATCGAATCGACCATCAACGCTATCCGCGACTTTGACAACACCGGTATCGGTCTGCTCGAAATTTCGCATCGTACTCCTGGTTGGGAGCGTACAATGGAAGAGACTCGTCAGCTCTGGCGTGACCTTCTGAACATCCCTGCTGAATACGAAATTCTTTTCCTTGGTGGTGGTGCCAGCACTGGTTTTATGGATGTTCCCGCCAACCTGCTCAACAAGAAGGCTGCTTACCTGCAGACCGGCGTTTGGGCTAAGAAGGCCGCCAAAGAGGCCAAGAACTTCGGCGAGACCGTGATCGTTGCCTCCAGCGAAGACAAGACTTACAGCTATATCCCGAAGGGTTGGACTGTCCCCGCTGACGCTGACTACTTCCACATCACTACCAACAACACCATCTATGGTACCGAGATCCGCAAGGACTTCGCCGCCAACGAGATCAACAACGTTATGCTTGTTGCCGATATGAGCTCCGACATTATGAGCCGCCCCGTCGACATCAAGAAGTACGGCCTCATCTACGGTGGTGCCCAGAAGAACGTCGGTCCTGCCGGTGTCACCTTCTACATCGTCCGCAAAGACATCCTCGGCAAAATCACCGACCGCACCTACATGAACCCCCTGCCCACCATGGTTGACTTCCGCACCCACGCTGCCGAAGAGGCCAAGAACATCT